>NZ_JBIRZM010000007.1:0-79930 GCF_044390825.1 Streptomyces sp. NPDC018833
ACCCGCGAACCCACGGCCAGAGAGCCTCCGAATCCCCCAGCAGCGCCTACAGTTCAGATTTCGATACCTTCAGAAATCGTGAACTCGCGGGGATTTCACGGAGGTCGGATCGACTCCCTCGGGCTGGACGAGAACGGCACGCCGGTCATCGTCGAGTACAAGCGCAGCCGCGACCAGAACGTCATCAGCCAGGGGCTCTCATACCTGTGGTGGCTCCACGACCACCACCACGAGTTCGAGAGTCGGGCCCGGGAGAAGCTCGGCGACCAGGCTGCCGCGGAGATCGACTGGAGCGCTCCGCGGATCGTCTGCGTCGCTGGCGCCTTCACCCACCACGACACGGTGGCTGTGGAGATGATCGGCCACCGGATCGACCTGGTGACGTACCGGGTCTTCGAGGATGTGCTCACGCTGCAGCTCATCGCGTCGGCCGGCGGCAGCCGCACCTCCGCGCGGGGCAGAACGTCGGGATCGACCCGCGCAGCGTCTCCGGCGCCGAAGTCGGTCCAGCAGTATCTCGACGAGTCGCCCGAGGATCTGAAGGAGCTGTACGCGGACCTCGACGAGCTGCTGTCGTCCCACCGGGACGTGCTCAAGGAGCCCCAGCTCCACTACGTCGCCTACCGGCGGATCGTGAACGTGGCCACGGTGCGCGTGCAGCCACGCAACCGCGTACTCGTGGTCAATCTGAGGCTGGATCCGGAAACGGTCGAGCTGGAGGTGGGCTTCTCCCGGGATATGCGCGGTCTCGGGGCCCTCGGAATCCGTGACGGCGTCGAGGTGCGGATCGGCTCGCGTGAAGACCTCGCACGAGCGACCGACCTGATCCAGCGGAGCGTCGAGGCGGCGTAAGTCCCCCTTATGACAACGGGCGGTTGTTCCACCACTCTGGTGGAACAACCGCCCGTTTCTGCGTCATGGCCCTGCTGCCTGGGCTTCTCGGTCTCACTCTTCGGGCCCGGCGAGTTCGAAGTCATCTTGGATCAGCGCACCTCGAAGCCGCTGTTCCGCGATGTCGGCGTAGTGCTCGGAGAGTTCGGCACCTATGAACTGCCGGCCTTCACGCAAGGCGGCGACGCCGGTCGTGCCTGAGCCGGTGAAGGGGTCAAGGACCGTTCCGCCCGGCGGGCAGATCTTTACCAGTTCCTGCATCACTTCCACGGGTTTCTGCGTGATGTGTACGCGGTCCTTCCTCGGCTGGCTCGCTGTGTAGAGGCCGGGCAGGTAGACGGGGTTGCGGTTGGCGTCGACGGGCCCCTTGGTTCCCCAGACGATGTACTCGCATGACTGCTTGAGTCGGCCCTTCTGCGGCCGGGAGACCGGCTTGTGCCACGACGCGATCCCCCGCCAGGTCCACCCGGCGGCCTGCAACGCGTCCGTCGTCGTCGGCAACTGCCGCCAGTCGGTGAAGACGAGCGCGGTGCCGGACTCGACGGTCGCGCGATAGGACTCGGTGAGCAGGAGGGTGAGCCAGAAGCCGTACGAGCGCTGGTCGCGGTTCTCTCCGGGGAAGTTGGCGAGGTCGTGCTCGGCGTCGGCCGAGGTGTACTTCGCGCGCGCGGAGCGGCCGGTGCGCTCGCTGCTCGTTCGGCCGCCGCTGTTGTAGGGCGGGTCAGTGATCACGGCATCGACGCTGTTGTCGGGGATGCCGGCGAGGGCGGTCAGCGCGTCGCCTCGGTACAGGGTGTACGGCATTGCGCGGTTCTCTCTTTCGGGGAGGCGGTCGTGCGCATATTTCTCCACTCACGGAGGGCTGCGCACGTCGGCATGGGTCGCTCCGCGGAACGGCAGAAGCAGCTGCGGCGGGGAGCAATGCGCTGGAGGTTAGCTCCAAATTCCGGCCGCACCCAATGAGTCGGATCTCTGCTCAGCGACCCGAAACCGCCCGAAGCACGGGCCGTTTGGCGCGGCCGGATTTCGTCCCTACAGTCTCGCCGTGTTCGCAGGACGGGACCTGGTTCCACCCCTGCTGAGCTGTGCCGATGCGTGCTGTTCCGTCCGAACGGCAGCACGCCGGGCATCCCACCGACTGGCTTCCTAATCGGCGAAGGGGACTCCCCCATGTGGCGAGTGAGATTACGAGCGCGGCTGGCTGCCGCTTTCCAGTAAGGGTCCAGCGGCCGGGAGTTAGCAGCTCCCGGCCCTGGTTTCTCAGCTTCCCCCAGGGGTTGCGAATTCATATCCGGCGCGGTGCCGGTGGCCTTTTCGACGAGAACGCCTGCGCCGCGCTGCCTACGAGCAAGGAGCTGTCGATGCAGCATGCCCAGGCGCGCCCCTCCCCCGGGCCAGATTCCCTCTCTCGCCACTTGGCGTTCGGGCAGCGCCCGTGAAGAAGGTCGTTGCCATAGCGGGGGCCGTGGCGCTCGGCCCGACGTTGTTGATCGCACCGGTCGCCGTCGCTGTCGCTGGTTCCAACGGCGCCCAGGCCTCCTGTACCGCGGGCGGTGCACAGGCTGTGGACAGCGCGGCGGTCGCGAAGCAGGTGGAGTCGATCCTCAAGGGGCACGGGAAGAAGTCCGTGTCCGTTTCGGGGCTGGACGAACCCGAGAAGCAGATACCGAACGCCGCGACGATCCAGGCCACCGGCGTCGCGATGAAGGTGCCGGCGCGGGGGCAGATCGTTGCCCTGGCCACGGCACTGCAGGAGTCGCGGCTGCGGAATCTGGATTACGGCGATCGGGATTCGCTCGGCCTCTTCCAGCAGCGTCCCAGCCAGGGCTGGGGTACGGCCGCGGAGGTTCGTGATCCGGTGCACGCCTCGACGAAGTTCTACGAGGCCCTCCTAAAGGTCTCGGGCTGGCAGTCGATGACCATCACCCAGGCCGCACAGGCGGTCCAGAAAAGCGGTTTCCCCGATGCCTACGCGAAGTGGGAGCCGCTGGCCACAGCCCTTCAGAAGGCCATCGCCAAGTCGCTGGGCCAGAACGGGAGTTCCGGCACGAGCAGCGACACGAGCAGCGAGGTCGAGCAGACGGGCTCCTCGGCGACCACCGAATGCGGCACCGGCGAGGACGGATCCTCGTTCGGCGCGATTCCCGCAGGATCCGTACCCGAGGGCTACAAGATCCCGGCCACTGCGCCCAAGTCGGTGCGTACGGCGATCCGTTGGGGCCTTGGTCAGCTCGGTACGCCGTATCAGTGGGGCGGCTCGTGTTCCGCTCCACACGGCCAGGACCCGATGGGCCGGTGCGACTGCTCGTCCCTGATGCAGGCGTCGTACAAGGCCGGCGGCATCACGCTCTCCCGGACGACCTACACGCAGGTCAGGGAGGGCAAGGCGGTCAACGTCGATGCCCTGAAGCCGGGTGACCTCCTGTTCACCCGCGGCACGGCCAAGGTGCCGGAACACGTCGGGATGTTCATAGGCCAGGGGCTGATCCTGCAGGCCCCCAAGACCGGCGACGTGGTCAAGATCTCGACCCTCGCCGACTGGCGCGCAGACATCCTCGCCGCCCGCCGAGTCGTCTGACCGGCTTCTTCTCCCCCCTCCCCCGCTCCATCTCCTCTCGGGCCCTCGCGCGCCCAAAAATCGCACTGGAGTTCCAAGTGAAGCTCATGCAGCACGCCCAGTACCTGGCGTACAACCCCGGCATCACACCGAAGGAGGGCGGTCTCCCCGGCCTCAACGTGCTGAAGAACGTCGTCTCCTCGATCAACCTCTTCGGGATCATCGCGGTGGTCGGCGCCCTGGCGATCTCCGCCATCGTCTGGGCCTGGGGCCACCACAGCGGCGGCCACCAGGCCGAGGCGAACGGGAAGAAGGGCACGGTCATCGCCGCCGGGTGCGCGTTGCTGCTCGGCGCGGCCAACGGCATCGTCGCGTTCTTCTCGGCGATGGGGACGCAGGTCCACTGATGCCGAAGAAACGTTCCCTCACCGCTCAGGAGCGCACGTACGGGGCGCCCTCCTCGGTCCTGCGGCGTGCCCTGATGGGCGGCCTCGTACTCGCGGTGCTGCTGGCCGTCGCCGGTCTCCTCGCGTATCTGACCCGCGCGGAGAGCCCCACCCCGGCGAAGCCCTCCCCGCCTGCGAAGTCCACGCCGCGGGCTGCTTCTCCGGAGGCGACCGACGGCAAGGGTGAGGCCGTCGCGTCGCCGCCCCGGACGAGCGATCCGATCGAGTTCGCGAAGGCGGCCACCAAGGTCCTGTGGACGTACGACACCCGCTCCTCCTCCCGGGCCGAGCACGTCGCCGGGCTCAAGCGATGGATGACCGGCGAGAAGAAGTACGCCGACTGGGAGTCCGTGTCCGATCAGGTGCCCAGCCCGGTGCTGTGGTCGCGGATGCACGACAACAGCCAGCACGCGACCGCGAAGGTCGGGGAGGGCCACTTCCCGCAGGCGTTCAAGACCGCCCTGGCCCAGGACCCCGGCGCGATCACCGAGGCGTACGTCTACGCCGTCACGGTCACCGGCAAGCAGTCCATCGCCTGGAAGGGCTCCGGGGCCGGAGCCGAGTCCCGCTCCACGACGCTCGCCGTCCAGTGCCGCCCCGACAAGGCCTGTGCCCTGGTCGGCGTGCTGCCGAGCGTCGCGCCCTGATCGCCCCCAATCCCCGAAAGGAGGTGCCCTCATGGGGGCATGTGACCTTCCCCTGATGCAGACGGTCTGCAACACCGTCGGCGGCGTCGTCGGTTCGACCGGCGAGGCGATCACCGATGGCATCGGTGCCTGGATCGCCAAGTCGATGGGCGAGCTGGCCCAGTCCGCCGCGGACCTCGCCTCGACCGCCGTCGACAAGACCACGGCCGTCGATCTCAACGCCGAGTGGTTCCGCGACAATTACGAGCTGCTGCTGCCCATCGGTCTGATCCTGACCGTCGGCACGTTCTGTCTGCAGCTGATGCGTGCCGCCTGGCGCCGTGACGAACGCGCTCTCGCGCAGGCGGTGACCGGGACGGTGGCGGGTGTCCTGTTCGCGTTCGCCGCCATCGCCTGCACCACCGTCGCGCTGACCGTGGTCGACGCGCTCTCCGCCGGGCTGTTCAAGGCCGCGAACAGCTCGGTCGACGATGCGATCCGCCGCGTCATCGAGGTCAACAACCTGGGCCCGATGTATGCGTTGGGCTGGACGATCCCCGCCATGGTCGGCCTGGGGTGTGCCATCGGCGCGTTCCTGTACTGGGCGGTGATGGTCGCCCGCAAGGTCGGCATCCTGGTCCTGGTGACGCTGGCGGTGTTCGCCGGCGCGGGAGGCGGCTGGGAAGTCGCCAAGCGCTGGCGGCGCGGCTGGATCGAGGCAACCGCGACCCTGATCGTCAGCAAGCTGCTGATGACGATCGTGTTCCTGCTGGGCGTCTCGGCCATGGGCAAGAGCGACGCCTCCGACGGGCTCGCCGCCCTTTCCGACGCCATGGCGGGCATCGTCGTCATGGTCCTGGTGATGCTGTGCCCCTACGCCACGTACAAGTTCGTGCACTGGGCGGCGGACGGCGGCGGCCAGGACGACCTGCACCGTACCGGCGTCGCCGGACTCGCGGTGGCCGCCGGCGCGACGAAGACCGCGGGTCAGCTCGCGATGCAGGCCAGCACCGGCATGCGGGCTCCGCAGGGTCCCTCGAAGGTCCCGGGCCAGGGCTGGGGCGGTGTCGCCTCCGGCATCGACCCGACCGGCGGAGCGGCCGGGGACGACAAGCCGAAGCAGACCCACTTCCGCTTCGGCGAGGACCCGAACGCCACCGGCGACAAGGGCCGTGCGCTGATCCGGCGGCCTCCCACCGATGGTGACCAGGGTCAGCCGCTGATCCAGCGTCCCAGCGAGGGGGCGGCGGCCGACACGGCACCGGTCTCCTCAGGGCCGACGCCCCAGGGCGCGGCGGTGGCGCAGCCGCAGGTCACGCACCTGGATCCGCCGGCACCCCGACGCACCGGGCCGTCTCCGGGGAGCGGGCCTTCTCCGCAGGGCGGTGCCACGCCGCAGCGGTGGGTCTACCCCCAGCCGCCGGGTGGATCGGGTTCGTAGCCCTCGCCTGACGGGGCGGGCTGCGCAGGTCGCCTCCGGCGCCGCCCGCCCCGTTTCCTCCCCTCTTCTTTCTTGCTCTCCACGTTCCAAGGACGGCTTCGCCATGCTTTCCGACACCTCTCAGCCCGATAGCCCGGCCACCGTGAAGTTCCCGCATCGCTCGCGGCGCGGCGTGCTGCTCGGCCTGTCGGCTCCTCAGCTGATCGTCGTCACCCTCACCGGGCTGCTGCTGCTCGCGGTGCTGCTCACCTCCGGCGTCACCGGGGCGCTCAAGCTCATACCGCTGTGGGCGGTCATCCTGGCGGCGGTGTTCATCCGCCATCGCGGACGGTCCCTCGCCGACTGGGCGCCCATCGCCGCCCGATACGCGCTCCGCCGCTTCCGGGGTCAGCTGGTCTGGCTGGCCCGGCCGTCCACCCGGCCGCGCCGCGAGGGCCTGCTCCATCTCCCGGGCACCGCGGCGTCCCTGCGGGTGGTCACCGCCCCCCGCGGCAGCTTCGGCGCGGTGCACGACCCGCACCACGGCACCCTCACCACAGTCGTGAAGGTCTCCTCGCGTGCCTTCGCCCTGCTCGACCCGGCCACCCAGAGCAGCAACGTCGCAGGCTGGGGGCGCACGCTGGCCGCTCTGGCGCGCACCGGGCACATCGCCCGGGTCCAGGTCCTGGAGCGCACGGTGCCCGACTCCGGCGACGCGCTCAACCGCTACTGGCACGAGCACGGCAACGCCCAGGCGCACCTCGCCGGGCCCATCTACAACGACCTGCTGGCCGCCGCCGGCCCCGCCGCCGCCCCGCACGAGGCGTACGTCGCACTCGCCCTCGATCTCAAAGAAGCCCGCCGCCTGATCAACCAGGCCGGAGGCGGACTCACCGGCGGCTTCACGGTCCTGGCCCAGCTCACCGCCACCTTCGACCAGGCCGCCCGCAACTCCGGTCTCACCCCCAGCGGCTGGCTGGACGCTGCCGAGATCGCCGCCGTGATCCGTACCGCGTACGACCCGAAGGCGTCGGCCGCGCTGGACCAGTGGTCCTCCTCCGGCCGCGCGCAGGCCGAGCCCGCTGCCGCCGGGCCCGTCGTCCTGGTCGAGAAGGCCGACCGGATCCAGACCGACTCGGCCCACCACGCCACGTTCTGGATCGAGAACTGGCCCCGCATCGAAACCTCACCCGGCTTCCTGCACCAGCTCCTGTTCACCTCCGGCGTGCGCCGCACGCTCTCGCTGACCTACGAGCCCAAGGGGCTGGACTCCGCGCTCAAGGACGTCCAGCGCCGCAAGGCCACCGTGATCGCGGACGCCGCCGAGCGGCAGCGCAAGGGGCAGGTCGACTCCGAGGAGGACTCGGTCGAGTACGCCGACATCAAGCAGCGCGAGCGCCAGCTGATCGCCGGACACGCCGACGTCGCCCTCACCGGCCTGCTCACCGTCAGCGCCGACACCGACGAACAGCTCAACGCCGCCTGCGCGGCGATCGAGACGGCCGCCGTCGCCGCCCTCGTCGACCTGCGCCTTCTGACCTGGCAGCAGGCCGAGGCCTTCACCAACGCCGCCCTGCCCCTCGCCCGCCCGTAGCGCACCCGCACCACCATCTCGCGCTCTACCGAAGGGCACCCTCATGCCGACCGAGCCCCTGCCCGAACTGGCTCCGGACTTCGTCCCGTTCGCCACCGCCGCGCTCGACTTCCACCAGGCGATCAACATGCCGGTCGCCCCGGTCGCCGCCGGCCGTGCCGAACTCGACTCCCTGCACGCCCACATCGTCGCGCTGTACGGGCTGCTCGACGCCCACACCGCCCGCACCACCCCCGTGGCCAAGGCGGAGGGCGACCATCTGCGGGCGTGCCGGATCCGGCTGTGGCAGGCAGCCGAGCACCTCCACGCCGCGTTCCACGCCTCCCCGCACCCCAGCTCCGGCCGCCTCCCCACCCGGGAGGCGTGCCGGGCCCGGCTGCCCGAGGGAGCGCCCGAACTCACCGTGTGCCAACGCCATCTGGCCACCGCCACCCGCGTCCGCCGTGACCACACCCCGGCCGATCTGCGCGACCCCTTCACCGGCCTCACCCGCCACTGACCGCCAGGAGCACCCCCCTCATGCCCTCTCGTACCCGCGCCAGCGCCAGCCCGCTGTTCGTCCCCCGCAAGAGCGACCGCCGCACGGCACGCACCGCCCGCACCCAGTTCGCCGCCGCCCGCGACCAAGCCCGCCACGCCGTACGTCCCGAAGCGCGCCCGACCGCGCCCGGTCTCGACCCCGAGCTGCGGGCCACCTACCCGGTCGTCGGCCGGCCCGGCCCGGCCTCCGCCCGCGGCGGCCGTCTCAAGCTCCCCGCCCACCGGATGACGACGGCTACGGCCTCCGGGGCCTACCCCTTTCTCGCGGAGGGCGGCCTGGGCGCGCAGGGGATCTACATCGGCCGTGACGTCCACGCGGAGGCGGCCTTCACCTACGACCCGTTCGCCCTCTACGGGCGACTCGACGGCTTCACCAATCCGAACATCCTGCTGGCCGGGATCATCGGCATGGGCAAGTCCGCCCTGGCCAAGTCCCTCGCGGTGCGCGCCGTGGCCTTCGGCTACCGGATCTACGTGCCCTGCGACCCGAAGGGCGAGTGGACCGTCGTAGCCCAGGAACTGGGAGGGCAGACCATCGCGCTCGGTCCCGGTCTGCCGGGGCGCCTGAACCCCTTGGACGCGCCCGTCCGGCCGTATGGCGTCAGCGAGGAGGACTGGACCAGCGAGGTCCGCAAGCGGCGCCTTCTGCTGCTCGGCTCGCTCGCGAAGACGGTCCTGGGGCGCGAGCTGCACCCGATGGAACACACCGCCCTTGATGTGGCGCTCGACCAGGTCGTCGCCCACGCCGAGGCCCGCGGCACCACCCCGCTGCTGGGCGAGGTCGCCTACGTCCTCGGCTCCCCCGAGCAGCTCGACGCCGCGCTCGGCGAGCTCTCCGGCCGTCTCGGGCATGCCGCCGAGGACCTCGCCCACGCGCTACGCCGGCTCGTACACGGCGACCTGGCCGGGATGTTCGACGCACCGAGCACCGTGGCCTTCGACCCGAGCGCGCCGATGCTGTCCATCGATCTCTCCCGCCTCGGCGGCGCGGGCGACGACACCGCGCTCGTCCTGGCCATGACCTGCGCCTCCGCCTGGATGGAGTCCGCACTCGCCGACCCCGCCGGAGGACGCCGCTGGGTGATCTACGACGAGGCGTGGCGCGTGATGCGCCACGTCGCCCTGCTGGAACGGATGCAGAGCCAGTGGAAGCTCTCCCGCGGCCTCGGCATCGCGAACCTGATGGTCATCCACCGCCTCAGCGACCTGCTCGCCGCAGGCGATGCCGGCTCCCGAGGACGTGCCCTGGCCGAGGGCCTGCTCACCGACTGCTCCACCCGGATCATCTACCGCCAGGAAGCCGACCAACTCGCCTCCGCTGCTTCCCTGTTGGGGCTCACCGGCGTCGAGACCCAGGCCGTCTCCGCTCTCACCAAGGGGCGCGGCCTGTGGAAGGTCGCAGGCCGATCGTTCATTACTCAACATCTTTTGCATCCGCGGGAGCGCGAGTTGTTCGACACGGACGCCCGGATGGCGGCGATCACTCGTCCTTGATCAATCCCACCGCTCAGGGGCCGGCACCACATCCCGGCCCCCAACTCTTCCCGCCCCGAACGTTCCTAGGAAGTCCGCCTTCATGCCTCAGCCGTACACGATCCCTCCGCGTGACGCATCGGCTCGTCCAGCGCTACATCCGCGCAATCGCGGCCAACGCCTCTCACAGCTATATCCCTCTGGCCACGGGCCCGTTCGGCGTCCTTGACGAATCCCGGCGGCTCGACGCCCGACAGGCTCCGCCGCCCAACGAAGCGGTGCTCCGTCATGGCTGACCCGATACCGACCTCTCGCGGTGGCAGCCTCCCCGTATCTCGCTTCACCGCGTCGGCCTCAGAGCGCCAGGTCGCCTCCGCTGCCCGCAGGCCCAGCAACCGCCCGGACCTTGTGGCGTTCGCCGAGGGACTCGCCGCCCGGCTGCCCGGCTCATGGACAGTCGTCGCCCAGGAGCACGCCGCGTACTCCGATCAGTTCCCGCTCGCGCAGCGGGTCTGGGACCTCGGGCAAGTGAACTGGGCCTTCGATCAGTTCGTGCTGTCCCGGGTCGCTGTGCTGGCCAGCGACGCCGGTCGCGAGTTGGTCGTCGTCGACCGCCCGCGACGCAAACGTGAGTTTCTGGTCGCCGCCTTGCAGCCGAGCGGCAGTGACGTCGCGGACCGGGTGAAGGCACCCAACGGCATCGTCGTCGACGCGGACCCGGTGCGCGCGGCGTCGGCGGTGGCCAGCCGCCTGCTTCCCCGCTACGAGCAGGCCGTGCGTGAGGCACGCATTGAACACGTCGCCATGGCGGTAGATGCCGGCGAGCGGGTTCTCGCCGAGTGGGACGCGATCTCCGACAGCCTGTGCGACGCCGACCACTGGCCCCTCGACGAGCGCTACGACCTGCGCCAACAGCAGCGGGATGCGGAGATGTGGGCACAGTTCGCTCCCTTCCTCGACCACGGCCCTGCCCTGGTCGCGCACGCCGAGGAGACGCTCCCGTTCCTGGATCCGAAGGACCGTGCGGATGGGCGGTGGCCGTACCGGCTTCGGGTGCTGAGCGAGGCCCTGGAGGGCGGCGCGCGTGTTCAGGCCGACTTCGAAGCCGTCACCGGTGTGCTCCTGCCGGGTCACTCTCGCGCCGAGGCCGCGTTCGCCAAGGCCGTCGTCGAGCGCAATGCCGAGGGCTGGCACTACTCCCTGACCTGGATGGAGAACGGCGGCGCGCTCGTCGAGATGGCACGAGCCGAGCAAGCCCTGCGCGGCCATCCGCACAGGCCACAGCAGTCCGCGCAGGTCCAGGCCGCCCACGCCCGGTCCCCGCACGCGACCCGCCAGGGCGTCGCGACGGCTGCGGTGTCCGCCGCGGCGCCGCCCGGCCTCGTCCCGCACGACCGGGTGCGCCGATCGCGCTAGCGCAGATTCCCCGGCCCCGCCAAATCCGTCTTCGGGCCACATCCTCGTCCTCCGCATGGCCCCGACCTCTGCGAGGTGCACCTCTCGTGGCGGAAATACCCCCGCACATCACCGTCGCCCACCACGCCCAGTACGGCGTCGTGGCCGCGATGTCGCACGCCAACCACGTCGCCGATCACATGCTGCGGCGGGTCGGCTTCGAGCGGCTGGCCGACAGCCGCATGTATGCCCTGACCGAGCCGGACCGCGACCTGACGCGGCGCGGGCAGCAGGCCGTCCAGTCGCTGCGCGCCGCGCAGTACAGCGTCACCTCCGACGCCGAGTACGACCTCAAGCCCGCCACCCGGCCCTCCCCCGGCCGAGGCCTCTTCGACGGGTCGTCGAACAACCCCGTCCAGGAGGGCCTCGGCGGCGAGGAGGCGGTCTTCACCGCTTCCCAGGCGCTCGCTGCCGACATCCGGGCCGCCCGGATCGTCGTGCACGACCAGGTCCGCGATCCCGACGGCACGCTGCGCGCGGTCGGCACCGACATGCGCACAGGTGAGGGCGTGTTGCTGCACGGCGAAGGCGATCTGCGGTACGTCGAGACGCGGTTGGACAGCACGGCCCTCGCGTTCGACGCGTTCTCCTACATCCGCGGCAACGGACGTCCCGATCCGACTCCCGCGACCTGGCAGCGCCGGGCCCAGGCTGCCATCGCCATCTCCCCGGCCCGCGCGGGCACTTCGGTGCCGCAGCGGCCCGACGTCACCGTCGCCTACGGCCCGGCCCCGGCCGCCCGGCAGCCGGTCCGCGCCCGCTAGGTCATCCGAACCCAAAGGGAGTCTTCACCATGAAACTGCGACTCGAGCCCGACGTCGCCTTCGGTGTCCACCCCGACCTCGGTGTGGTCGCCGCCGTGTCGGACGACCACCCGTTCCTCGACGAAGTGCTGCGCAAGTACCACTTCCGCTTCAGCAGCGCCCTCGATCTCTACCTGCTGCCTGGCGACACCCCGCACAACACGGCGGTGCGGGCCGTGGCCCGCGCCAGCCGCGAGTTCCAGGACGTCGGCCTCTCGGTCGCCGCCGACCCCCGCATCATGCTGCCGCCCCCGATCCCCACGCCGGACGGGGTGCCCGTACGCCAGGCGTTGCCCGGACAGTCACTGACCGCCCTGACCGGAGAACTGCACGAGCTGCGCCGCTCGGCCGATGTCGCCGACGTCCTGGACCAGATCCTCGACGAACACCACGGCGTCGTCGGCGACTTGGAGGAGTTCATCGACACGACCGCCGCCTGGTGCGATCGGCTCGACACCGCCAACGGCCGCGAGCTGGGCCGGCACCTGCGCACCATCGCCCACCACGTCGCGTTCCTCGGCGACCAGCTCGTCACCGCCCAGCTCGACCTGGCGGTCATGCCGGACATAACGCCGGGCAACGCCCCGTCCCTGTCCGAGGTGCCGCTGCTCCCCCGGCACGACGTCCCGTCGGTCACGCACACCGCCCGTGCCCGCGCCGCTCTCGCGTCCTCCCCGACCCGCCCGGCCGCCCAGTCCACTTCCCCGGACGAAGCAGCCCACGCACAGGCCTCCCCGCCCAGCCCTCGCCGTACGCGCTGACCTTCCTCTCGATCCCACAAGGAGCCCTGCTCATGGCCGTAAAGAAAATCTGGACGATCAACCATGCCTGTGGAGACAGCACTCAGGCCGATCTCTCCGACCGTCCGGCCGACCGGCGTGCCGGCTACGCCCGTTGGCTCGCCGAGCGCGACTGCACCGACTGCTGGCGTGCCGCCCAAGGCAAGGCCACCGAGTCCAAGGCCGAGTGGCTGGCGAAGAAGCGGGCCGCCGAGCAGGCCGAGGCCGAGGAATGGTCGACGCGGTATCGGATGCCTCCGCTGGAGGGCACCGACCGCGCCATCGCCTGGGGCACCCGCTGCCGCCACCAGCTCATGGCCGCCGCGTACACCGCCCTGGTACTCGAAGGCACCACCAGCGAGGCGGAGTGGGCGGCCATCGAGGACACCGCGCGGCCCCTGACGCGTGCCGGGTGGTGGCTGGACCAGCGCGACGCCGACCCCGCCGACCTGCCCGAGCTTCTGGCAGCCGCCACCGGGGGCGACCGGCCCACCGAGAACCCCCACTTCTGACCCGCCCGCGGAGGCCTCCATGTCCACCACGCCCGATGTCGTCATCATCCGCGAGCCGACCGGCAACGTCACCGCCGAAGGCGGGGACGAATTGGCCGTCACCCTCCTCAAGCGCGCCGGCTTCGCCATCGAGACCACCCCGCTCTCCTTCTGGTACCGCCTGCCCTGGGATATGGGTGAGGAGCGCGAGAACCAGATGGCCAGCCATGCCGCCCGGATGCTCACCGCGGTCGGTTACCGGGTCGAACTCGATCCCGGCCTGGACGTCACCCGGATCACCACGCCCACCGATCCCCTCGGAATGCGCGTCTACGGGCAGCAGATCCTGTCCCTGACCGACCAGCTCAACGGATCCGAGACGTACGCGAAGGCGGCCGACCTCATCGAGCACGTCGTGGACCCGGACGACGGTGTCCTCGTCCGCCTCGGCGAGTTCTTCGAGGCCGCAGCCGTGCAGGCCAACGTCGCCGACACCGATGACGGCTGGGACCTGTCCCACCTCTTCGAGGACGCCGCTGCCACGCTCACCTCTCTCGCCGAGGACTTGCGCGGCGCCGGCCACCAGACGCGGAGGCTCGGACCGCCCCAGAAGCGGAGCTGGCAGGAAGGCGTCGCCAACTACTACGCGACGGCCCCGCGCCCTCACACCGGAGCCGCGCCCGCCGCCGAAGAGCCCTCCGCCACACCACCCACCACGCCCCGGCCCGGCCGGTCTCGCTGACCGCTCCCCCGCCGTTTCGTCCGACTCCCCTGCTCACCGCCACAGCCGCCAGGAGCCCGCTCGTGATCGCCAGAGCAACCCACTGCCCTGCCACCACCCGTAGGTCCGCACCCCTCTGGATCCCGCCTTGCCATCTCCGCGCACCAGCACGCCCTCGACCACCACCGGCACCGACTTCCTCCTCTACCTCCTGATCGCCATCGCCGGTCTCGGCATGGCGGGAGGTTCGCTGGCCTGGCTGTTCGGCAATCTCGCCAACGCCGTGGCCGGCTCCGATCCGTGGGCCGCCTTCCAACCGACCGACGCTCTCCTGCACCCCGAACGCGTCTGGCCGCATCTCGCCCAACCCGCCGTCCTCACCAGCTGCTACCTGCTGCCCGCCGCCGTGCTCACCGCGGCGGCCGTCCTCGGCGGCCGGCTGTGGCTGCGCGTTCGCCGTAATCCCAGCGGGCTGGCCGATCAGCGGGACTTGGCCGACCTGCTGCCCAAGAAGATCGCCACAAAGGCCATCGACCTGCGGCCCAGCCTGAAGGGCACCAAGCCCAAGGACATCGCACCGGACGACCGCGGCGTACTGCTCGGCACGCTGAAGCCGGGTGCCACCGAGGTCCGCTCCTCCTGGGAGGACGTCCTCCTCGCGATCATGGCGCCCCGCTCCGGGAAGACCTCGGGACTTGCGATACCCGCGATTCTGCGCGCCCCCGGCCCGGTACTGCTGACCTCGAACAAGGCGGCACGCGACGCCTACACGGCGACGCTCGACGAGCGCTCCCAAGTGGGCACGGTGTGGACGCTGGACCCGCAGCAGATCGCCCACGCCCAGCAGACCATGTGGTGGGACATCCTCGCCGATGCCCACGATCTCGCCGGGGCCCGGCGGCTGGCCGGGCACTTCGTGACCGCCTCCGTGGACGAGTCCAGCGCGGGCGACTTCTGGTCCACCGCCGCCGCCAACACCCTCACCGCCTTGTTCCTCGCCGCGGCCCGCGATCACCGGCCCATCACCGACGTGCTGGCCTGGCTCGCCTCCCCCGCCGACCGCACTCCCATCGACCTCCTGCAGGACGCCGGCCTGGACGCCGTCGCCGCCCAGCTCCAGGGCACCGTGGCCGGAGCCGTCGAGACCCGCGACGGCATCTTCGAGACCGCCCGGCAGTACGCCAGCTGCCTCCTCGACCCGACCATCGCCGCCTGGGTCACGCCTCCCGACGGACTGGAGAAGGTACGGGAGTTCAAGCCGGAGGAGTTCGCGACCAACAAGGACACCCTGTTCCTGCTGTCGAAGGACGGCGGCGGCTCCGCCTCGGCGATCATCGCCGCAGCCGCCGACGCGGTGATGCGCGCGGCCGTCATCCAGGCCGAACGCGACGGCGGGCGCCTCGACGCCCCGCTGCTCGCGATCCTCGACGAGGCCGCCAACGTCTGCAAGATCTCGGACCTCCCAGACCTCTACTCCCACCTCGGGTCCCGTGGCGTCATCCCGATCACGATCCTGCAGTCCTACCGCCAGGGCGTACGGGTGTGGGGCGAGGCCGGCATGGACGCCCTGTGGTCCGCCGCGACGATCAAGCTGGTCGGTTCCGGCATCGACGACGCCGACTTCGCGGACAAGCTCTCCCGTCTCGTCGGCGACCACGACGTACGCACGGTGTCCGTGTCCACCAGCGAGTCGGGCAAGTCGACGTCGGTGTCGATGCGTCAGGAGCGTGTACTGCCGGCCGACGCGATCCGGGCTATGCCCAAGGGCTCCGCACTGCTGCTGGCCACCGGCGTGCGCCCCGCCCTTCTGAACCTCAAGCCCTGGTACCGCGAGCCGGACGCGGACCGGCTCGGCGCCGCCTCCGCCCAGGCGACCGCGGCCATCACCGAGCGCGCGCTGGCCAAGCAGCCGCACCGCGACAACTTCGGCCCGGCGGCATGAGCACCCCGGCCCGACGCGACGCCCGCACGAGACGCGCGGATTTACGACCCCATCGCGTCCCCGAGCCGCTGCTCACCCTCCCCTTAGTTCTTCTTGAGGTGCCCCCATGTCCCACCCCGTACCGACCTGGGCATCCGTCCGCCCGTCCGAGCGGCTTGCCGGCACTCCCGCCGTACGCCGCGGCGGCGCATGGTGGCTGGTCGCCCCGACCGGCACCATTTCCGCCTCGGACCCCGTCTTCACCGGCGAACTGGACCTCTTCGCCGCCGACATGGCCGCCGCCGACCGTGCCGTCGCGAAGCTGCGCACCGAGCGCACGGTCGCGCGGAAGGACCGGCGGTGACGCCGCTCGTCCAGGCCGAGCAGGCGGTCCTGGGTTCGGTCTTCCTCGACCCCACTCAGCTCGACCATCTCTCGCCCTGGCTGCGGTCCGAACACTTCTCCCGTCCGGCACACGCCGCTCTCTACGCCGCGATGCTCAAGCTCCGCGCCGACGGCCACCCGGCCACAATGGGGAAGAGCGGAGACCCGATCCCGCTGTCCTGGGTGACGGACACCGTGCGGGAGGCCAGCACCCGGACCCGTGGGCTCACCGCGTCGTACGCCCACTCCTTGATCTCCGCGTGTCCGCGGCCCACCCATGCGCCCGTCTACGGGCGGATGGTCCTGGAGGGCGCCATCCACCGCGGCGTCACCCAACACGCGATCCGCCTCCACCAAGCGGCGCGTGCCGACGCCGTCCGCGGCGGAGTCGAAGAGACGGTCCGCCACGCCCAGATCCTGACCGAGGTCCTCGCCGATCTCGCCCACCGGTGGGGCACCGAGCCACGACCGCTAACGCCCCCGGCCTCGATCACGCCGACCTCGCAGCAGCCACAGTCGGTCGACGAACAGGTCCTCGCCGACGAAGAGTTCCTCCTCGGCTGCATCAGCGCCAGGCCCGAGCAGCTGCTCAACGTCGTCGACTGGCTGCGTCCCGGCGACTTCGCGGACATCGGCCATCAGCAGATCTACCGCGCCCTGGGCGCCCTGCATCACCGGGGCGAACCCATCGATCAGCTGACCGTGCTGTGGGAAACGCAGCGCCGGGGTGCGCTGTCCGACGGGACTCTCGACGGCGAACGCGTCCTGCGTGTCTGCGATCCGCTGTCCTTCTCCGGTGTGGCCGAGCACTTCGGCGAACAGGTCGTCCAGGCCTCGCTCGTCCGCACGGCCGCGGCCTCCGCCCGGCAGGTGCGGGCACTGGCCGACGACGAGTCCCTGGCCCCGGGACGGCTGATCGGCTACGCCCTGCACGCCCTGGGCCCGCTGGACGAGGTCCGGCGCCGCCTACGAACCGCCTCCGGCACCGAGCCCGCGCCACCCCGTACAGGCAGCCTGGCGGCCGCCACCCCGCCGGAGACTCGCATCGACGCGGCCCGATCCCGCAGCCGCCCCCACGCCACCACCGCCTCGGCCCCGGCAACCACCGCAGCCCCGCGCTCTCCTGCCCCCGACCGTGCCACCCGCCGGAGCCCGTCATGACAGATCACACCGGTCGCGCCGGCCTGGAGAAGGACGAGCTGTACGCCGTTGCCCGGGAGTTCGACCAGCTGCGCGCTCAGATCAGCGTCCCCCAAGTCCCGAGCGATCTCCTCGATCTCGTCACCGCGTCCCAGCAACTGGCCACGCTGACGGGGCTGGTCAAGGAACTGTCAGACGAGGTCCTCTTCCGGGCCGTCGACGAGGACCCCGGGCTCGACTTCGGGCCGGTCATCGACGCGTACACCTCGGCAGCGGCGCCCGCGGGACGCGCGATGGAGAACTACACCGAGGCGTATGCCCAGTTCGGCTTCCTGCGCCGCTTCGCCGAGGCCCCCGACTCGGCGGATCTGCGCGACGCCCGTGCGGCGGCGTTCCGCGTCGTCCAGGAGCGGATGGAGCTCGTACGCGACGATCTCCAAGAGGTGAGCGAGACCTTGCGGGGCGCGGCGGACCGGCTGGACGGCACGCCACCGCGCGTGCTCGCGGCGTTGAGCCGGTCGGCACGGCCGACGAACTCGATTTACCGCCTGCCCGCGGAGCCGCCCGCTCCGGGTCCGGTCCGGCTCGCCTACACTCCGGCGCCCCGCCATGGCCGCTGACCTGGCCTCGGTGGCTGTGCCGCCGTTGATCGGGAGCCTGTGCTCCGGCTACGGCGGCCTGGACCTCGGTGTCCAGGCCGCCCTCGGAGGCACGCTCGCCTGGCACGCCGAGGTCGATCCGGGTGCCGCCCGGATCCTGGCCCGCCACTGGCCCACCGTGCCCAATCTCGGCGACATCACGGCCGTGAACTGGGCCGAGGTCCCGGAGGTGTGTGTCGTGACGGCCGGCTTCCCGTGCCAAAGACGTTTCGGTCGCCGGCCGCCGGGCCGGACTGGCTGATGGCACCCGGTCCGGTCTGTGGCACCACGTCGTCCGTGCCATCGAAGCCCTCAACCCCTGCCTGGTGGTGATCGAGAATGTCCGAGGGCTCCTCACCTCGCCCGCCGGTTCCCCTGGCGACGTGGAACTCTGCCCGTGGTGTCTGGGAGACACCGCAGGCCAGCCTCCTGTGCGCGCACTCGGTGCCGTACTCGGCTCCCTGGCCGACATCCGGTTCGATGCGCGCTGGTGCGTGCTTCGCGCCTCCGCCGTCGGAGCCCCGCACCACCGAGAGCGGATCTTTCTCGCCGCCTGGCCATCCGGGCGGATCACCGCTGCTCAAGACCCCGACCAGCAACCTGGGGGCCAACGGTGGCAGCCAGCACCCGGCGAAACGCAAGCAGGGCGGCCACGGCCCGAACCTGGCGGACGAGGTCGAATGGCTCCTGCCCACCCCGAAGGCCTCCGACCGCACCAAGGACTCGCCCAACCAGCGCCACGGCAATGGGGACTTGACCCTGCCCTCGGCGGCAGCACGCCCGCGGCCCACCCCGGATGCCACGCCCACACGCACGACAGGGCGGCGGAAGGACGCCACGAGCAGGACCCCGCGCACGCAGTCGCTGCCGCTGTTCGGGGATCCGTCGGCCGTGCAGGACGGGCCGAGATCTGGGGGCCGTACGCCGCCGCGATCACCCGCTGGGAACGCGCCACCCGTCCCGCACCTCGGCCAACCGACGACGCCGGCCGCCTCAGTCTGCGGTTCGTGGAGTGGATGCAGGGCCTTCCTCCTGGCTGGGTGACCGGCACACCTGGGCTGGGACGCCCCGCCCAACTGACCGCTCTGGGCAACGGAGTTGTGCCCCAGCAGGCCGCCCGCGCCCTGCAGATCCTGGCCCCGCCCAGGACCGCATGCCGCCATCGCGCGCCGCGCTGACCCGCGCCTTCTACACCCGTTTCCCGGCCGAGCCAAACCCCCGCTTCTCCGGAACCTCGACACCCCACCCACCAGAACTCGCACCAGGGGTAGCCATGTCCGAACCCGCCCACGAGAGCGAGCCGGTGCGCATACCGGACCACGACCTGGACGACCTCGTCGCCACGGTCACCCGGCTCGTCGCCGAGAGCCGCAAGCAGGGCGAGACCCTCGCCCGACTCACCGACGACCAGCCGTCCCAGGAAGACGGCGAACCGGCCGATCCCGTGCACCCTGACAGCCCGGCATCAGCCTCCGCCCCGGCCGAAGGCAATGCCAACGACGGGCCGGCCTCCGTCTTCATCCTGGCGCTCGGCGCCACGGCGTACGCCGAAGAACTGGCCGCGCTGACCAACTGGGTGCACAACCTGCTCCTGCCGGTCTACGGACGGGAGATCACCACCGGCCGCCCGTGGTGCCGGCAGTGGAAGGAGCACCCCGAGGCCGTCGCCCGGCTGCACGCCCTCTGGCTCGCCTGGCAGCAACTCACCGACGTCCAGGCCGGCCTCACCGGTCCCTCCACCTGGCACCGCGACCACCTCGACCCGGCCCTGCTCCAACTCCGCACTCCGGACGGGCCGTTCGGTGCCTGCACCACCAGTGCGGCCCGACCCCACCACCGGCTGCTGGCCTCCCCCGAGCCCGCCGGAGTCTGAGATGGCCCACGCGTACGAACCCCCTACGCCGGACTACCGACTCGACGGCTTCCAAGCGGCCACCGAGAAAATTGAGGACGACTTCTTCTCCGTCACGCTCTCGGACGACCTGTTCGTCCCCTTCTCCGAACACCACAGCGCCGATGGCCGCGACAGCTACCAACTGCTGTACGACCGGTCCGCGATCTGGGACATCCCGGGGACGGCGGAGTACGTCACGCTGCACATCAGTCGCGACGTCGAGCAGCGCACGTTCGACTTCACGTCCGAGCGCCACCCCGTCGTTCCGCTGGCGCAGAACTGGCTGATCCGCCGGGGCTGCCCGCGGGAAGCCGCCGAGGGATCCCACCACCACGGGCCCCGTCCCGCCGACGCGGTCACGGCACGCCTTGAGGACCTGCTCCGGACCAACCCCGGCAACCGGTACGAGGTCCTCGACCACTACACCGACAACCCGTGCTCCTTCGACATCGGCGTCGAAGTCCGCACCCTCGTCCACGACAGCCACCCCGACTCCGCGGATGCGCCGTATCGCCTCTTCCTCGAAGAGACGACCAAGGATCTGCGCTCGTACACCGTGCGGGAAGGCGCCTTCACCAGCGCCGAAGAGGCCGATACGTGGGCTGTGGAGCGGGAGTCGCCGCTCCCCCTGGCACCTGATCCACCAGGCGCCGTCGGCCGCCGGGCGACAGCCGCCCGCGCTCGCTCCACGGTCACGGGCAACGGCCTCGCCGTGGCTCCGGCACCCGTATCGCCGCCGCGGTCAGCAGCAGGACCTGCCCCGACTCACTCCCGTGGGAGCGCACGATGAGCCGGGCACGGTACGCGTTCGCCGCCCATCCCGAGGCCCTCGCCGACCTGCGCGCCGTACCGGAGAACATCCGCGACCTGGCCCTGCTCGAACTGCAGCACCTGGTCCACGGCAATGAACGCGGCGCCGCCCTCCAGCGCGAACTGGCGGGCTGCCACAAGGTCTACGTCGACCCGGAAACCCGCTGGCGGCTGGTCATCCAGTACCGGGACGCTCCCGCCTCCTCCCAGCACAAACGGGAGATCTACCTCCTCGCGGTCGGCGAGCGCCAGGACCAGGCCGCCTACCGCACCGCGGCCCTTCGGTTGGAGCGCGAACGGGCAGCCACCGCCACGTCCCCGCACGACCGGCGTGCCCAAGCCGCCAGGGCCCGCTCTCCTCAGCACCGCGGCGGGCAACCAGTCACCGCTACCCAGCACCCCGCGGCAACGACCACCGCCACGAACCGCACCACGTCGGAACGCGCCGCGCGGTCCCGCTGACGGCGCTCAACCACCCTCCGGAGAACCACACAGTGCCCGACCTCTCTCCCTCCGCCACCCGTCACACCGAACTCGTTGACCAGGCCGTCACCCGTCTCTCGCCCCGTTGGACCACCTGGACCCTGCAGACCATCCATCACCACGGCCCCATGCGCCTTGCGGATATCAACTCCACGCTTCCGTGGGTAGGCGTCCATGCCATGGCCCAGATCATGCGCCGCATGCAGAGGAGCGGTCTCCTGGACCGGCCTCAGTTCGGGGTGTACGACCTCACGCCGCTCGGCCGCGACACGCGACACGTCCACCGTGCGCTCTCGGCCTGGCACCGTACCCACCTCGCTGACGGCACGGCGTCGCTCGCTGAGGCGGAACGCTCGGAAGACGCACTCGGCCGGCTACGCGGGAAGGGCACGATCCCACTCCTCCGTGCCCTCGCGCAGTACGGCCCTCTTCCCAACGGTGCGCTCCGAGACGAAGCCGCGCTCGCCACCGGCTCCTTCCACTACCGCATCACGCAGCTCCAGACCGACCAGCTCGTCACCCGCACGAGCCCCTTCTCCGGCCGAGGCTCCGAGTACACCCTGACGTCCGCGGCCCGCGGACTCACGCCCGTGTACGCCGAGCTCGCGGAGTTCGCCCGCAAGGCACACGCAGCGGCGACTCGCCCGGACCAGCACGGCGCGACAGCTCAGCAGGCCGTACGGGCGGGCGCGGCCGTGCGCCGCAGTCCTGCGGCTTCTTCCGAGCTGTTCTCGCACGTCGTCGCCCCTCAGCCGCGCGTCCCGGCGTACGTCACCGCACGCTCCCATCCGTCCCGGACCAGGTGACTCCAGTGCCGACAGCCAGATTCCGCCGCGCGACCGCGCCCTCGTGCCCCCATACGAGCCGCTCAACCGGCCGTGCCCCACCACCCGAAGGCCCTCTCATGCCCAGCCCGGATCCCCTCGCCCCCGACCCGCATGCGGATGTCCTGGTCAGCCCCGGCTACCTCGCCGGCCCTGGCGACAGCCGCAGCATCTTCAACGCCCTTGATCTCGCTCCCAGTTGGACCAAGACCATCGCCTTCGGCACCGACACCTACTACACCAGCCCGTGCCAGCGCGTACGCGTCGCCAACCCCATGGAGAGCTTCTACGGCGGGTGGACCATCGCCTACGCCGAGGACCCACTCGGCGTCCCCGACTGGATCACCACGTTCGACCGGAACACACCCCACGAGATCGTGGCCGCCTTCACCAAGCCCCTCGTCGACGGACTGCACAACAACTTCGCCGACTACCTCAGCGGCGGCCGGCACTTCACGGGCACCAGCCCCGCGTCCCTGACCGCGCGGCACCGGTGGGAGCCGGTACACGGCTCCCGGCCGTTCCGTACGGTCTCGCCCGACGGCCACGCCGCCTACCAGATGGGCGTCGGCTGGCTGCCCGAGTACGACGAGCTGCTCACGCCCGAGAAGTCGACGTGGCGCATGTCCGCCGGCACCGACCCGGTGTACACGCCGAGCTGGCAGGCCTTCTTCAGCCGGTATACCCCGCAGCACCTCATTACGGCCTCCACCGCCGTGTTCACGGACCCCACCCCCGTGCCGCGCGCCCTGGACCACATTCCCGACCGCCACCGCTCACTGGTCTCGGTCACCCGCGCGGAAACGGCCAGGCCCAACGCGCGGGCCACAGCGGCGCTCGCCCGCAGCACCCAAGCCCAGGGGACGCACGTACCTCCGCCCCCGGCCGCGCCGATCTCGCTCGCCGGACACGCCGGTTCCCGACGGCAGCGCTAACCCTCACCCTCAGCCCTGGAGTCCCACCGTGCCGACCACCGCCCCTGACGGGGACCTGTACGTCTCCCCCCTCTACCTCGCTGGCTGCACCTTCACCGGCGACCCCGCCCTTGCACCCCTCCTCGACCACGGCTTTGCCCTCCACGACGACGAGCTGGCGAACGTGTACGTCTCCTCTCCACAGCGACACATCCGCCTCGGCTATCTGCCCGAGGGGGCGGACAAAACGCTGTGGAAAGTCGCCGTCCACGCCGATCCCTTCGGCCCTCCGCACTGGATGGCCACCTTCGACACGCCCACCCCCACCGAGCTCGTGACCGCCTTCACCACCGCCCTCGCCAGCAGTTACACGAAGGGGCCGGACGACTACCTGTCCGGTACGGCTCATCCGGTCGACCAGGCCCTGCGGCCTCTGACGCGAGCAGGGTGGAAGCGCACGGACACGTGGGCCGCGACCCTGTGCACCGCCCCCGACCAGCTTGCCGGGCTCACCTACTCGCGCCGGCTCCCCGACTCGGGGGCTGAGCTGCACACCGACACGCACCGATGGCTTCTGTGGGGTGGCCAGGATGGTTACAGCTCACGCTGGTACGCCTCCTTCACCTCCCGCACGCCCATCCATCTGATCGCGGCGACCACCGCGCGCCTTGCCGACCCGGCACCCGTGCTGCGGTACGCGCCCGAGGTCCCGTCCCGAAACCACGGGGCGGCCCAGATCACTCCAGTCACACCGCCGGTACCGACTCCACTGGATGTCCGCCGAGCCGCTGCCGCCCGCGCTCGCACCAGCATTCCCCGGGCCGTCGTGCGTGCCTCAGCGATGGCGACGGCAGTCGGCCCTGGCGCCACCCTTCCCGTCCGCGCACCCCGGCGCCGATGACCGCAGCGCCCAGCAAGGAAGCTCGTCGGCGGCGGTGGACACGGCCGGCCTGCGAGCCGCCTCAGTGTTCTCCCGCTCCATGCCGGCCACACCGCCGGTACCGACCCCGCTGGATGTCAGCCGAGCATCCGCCGTCCGCACAGGGTCGAAATCACCGCCCCCACACCGGAGAGGACTCAGTACAATCGAATTTGTGTACTGAGTTCATTCCGCCTATCCTGAGAGCCGCGGCGCCGGACTCCACCCGGCCAGACCAAGGGAGCGCCCTCCTGTGACGAGCACAGAGCGCACGCGGTACCACGTCGGAAACCGCGAGATCGGCCTCGACGTCGAGTACCGCGTCGAGTGCATCGGCACCCTCGACGAGGCCCGCGAGTGGTTGCGCGCCGACGTCGAAGCCGTCGCCGAGGACGTCGAGGATCCGAGCCCGTTTGACGCGTTCCTCGACATCCTCGACGATGCCGAGATCGTCGGCGAGCACCACATCGACGTGTTCGTCTTCTTCGTGCAGGCCGTCGAGGACTGCGGGTGCCCGTGCGATTGCGCCGAGCGCGGCGAGAAGTGCGACGGCGAGCACCGTCGCGAGGCGGCCGCCGAGCCTCAGCTCTCCGACGCCGACGACAAGGGCCGATCCACGTTCCAGTTCGACGGTGCCGAGTACGCCGTGTTCAACACCACGGACAAGGCCGTTGACGAGGATTGGGCCGTCGCCAAAGTCCCGACCGAGGGCCCGGCCCTGCCGAGCCGCGACTGCCTGCTCGCGGGCGCCTCGACCCGCGACAACGCGTTCGCCCTCGCCGTCGAGAAATTGCGCCCCACCCGCCTGATCACGTTCATGCCGCCCCACTCCAACTCGTTCCTAGACCCTCGCGAGGAGCGCGAGGCCGAGGAGTACCCACAGGTGGCCGCCGACGGGTGGGTCTGCGCCTGGCCTACCGAGGGGTACGCCGTACTGTTCGAGAACGGGGAGGTACGCGCCCACATCTACCCTGGTCGCCCCGTCGAGGTGTCCGTCGCGAGGGCCGAGGGGGGTGGGTTCGACGACCTCGACGGCGAGTGGCGGTTCGTCGAGACGGCCGCCCTCGCCGCCCGCGCCCACGTCCTCGACGCCCGCGACTGACCCACCACGCGAGGGCGCCCGCGCAAACGCCCTTACCGAGGGGCGCCCGATGTTCGTCGAGTTCTTCCCCGTGGTCGTGACGGCGCTCCCCGCCGACGAGGATCATGCCCCGCTGTTGGTCGACCTCCGCCGCCCGGATCGCGCGCACCGAGCAGGTCGCCCTAGACCCCGTGCCACTCCCGCACAAGCAAAACGCGTTGTTCGCCGCCTGACCGCCCCACCCAGCCTCGCCTGAGACTGGACCCGACCGCGTCACCAGGAGCAGGAACCATGAGGAACGAGCTGCCCGACGAGACGGCCGTAGGGAGGCTGCGCACCCAACTGCTTGCCGCTTTCGACCAGTTCGAGAAGGAGCGCGAGGCCGAGCAGCGCCAGTACGAGCCAGCCGAATCGTCCGGCCTCGAACGCCTCGCCCAGGAGTACACCCGAGCGACCACCGCCACGGCGCGCGCCGCCCTCGCCAAGCGGGTCGGTCCGTCCCTCTCCCTCACCGAGGCTGGTGTCATCCGCCGCACCGCGAAGGCCGTCGAGGGCGCCCTACCGAGCGTGATCGTCGGAGCTCGTGTCGATGGGTGGACGGCCGCCGAGATCGCTGCGGAGCTAGGCGTGACCGCGTCGTACGTTCACAGGATCCTGCGTAACAACCCGTGGGACGCGGTATGGACCATGTACCGCGCGACCGGCGACAACACGTGGGAACCAATCGAGTCCGGAACCCTCTGCGCCACCGAGTCCGCCGCCAGTGTCGCCGACCAGATACTCGGTGAACGTCTCGACCACTCCCTCGCCCGCAGCGGAGCCCGCTTGTGCGTATGGCGAACCGGTGAGGAAGGTGACCCTGACGACGCTCGGTTCACCGCCAAGCACGACGGTGACACCGTTCGCGACCACTGAGCAGAACATGACGCGGGCCCGTACACGGGGACTCCACCGCCGGACAGGCCGACTGCCGACACAACGGGAGCGACCCCCGCCATGGGCAACACCACCCCTGCACAAGGCAACTCAAGCCTCCAATAGCGGGTAGCCAGCCGTCGTCGCGAACCAACGATGGCCTCGCCGCCGAGCGCCGAGGTCCCGGTGTACCCCGGCGCTCCACGCAACAGGGTTCGCCCTGCGCGGCGTTAGCCGATGCCGGCCCATTCATGCGGGTCCGCTCACAGCGCTCTATCGGTCTCGGCATCCATAAGCCGCGCCAGCTCCTCCACGGTCAGCTCGACCCGTCGCCCATCAGCCATCCGGGACCTGCCCAACGACGCCGCCTCGACGTCATCGACGGACTCGTCGTACGCGCGGATCTCCTCGCCGCCCAAGCCAGCTCCTCCCCCGGTCTCCGCCCGGCTCTACGAACGGCCGCTCCCGCAACAGCTGAGGGAGCGGCCGATTCATTCCGTCTTGGACGGACATCAGCCGTCGCATCCGCAGCCAGTTCGCCCACGGCAGACACACACCCTCGGGCAATGACTGGAGAGCCCACCCAAGACCATGTCAACGTACGGGAGCCCGGAAAAACCGCAGGTCAACGAAGGGTTCTCTGCTCGTGACGCTCACCGCCACCACCTCGTTCCAACCCCCCACCGAACTTTCTCTTCCCGCCCTCGGCGAGCGTGAGTGGCTCCTCGAATGCCACTGTGCAAGACCCGTCACCGACCTCCTCAAGGACCAGGGATGGGACGTCGTCACCGATCTGGACTGCAACGTCCACTGCTCCAGCCCCGATCGGCGTGTGTATGTGGGCTTCCTCCCCGAAAGCCGGGAGGCGGCGCGCGGCGAGCTGTGGCACATCCACGTCACGGCCAAGGACGGCACCACGGCCTGGCACCAGGCCCTCGGGCCGGACACCCCGGCACAGGCCGTCGCCGGGTTCCTCGCCGCTTTGATCGCCGTTCCCGCCCGTTACTGCACGTGCGTCTGACACCGCCCGTCAGCCACCGCAGGCCAGGCCCGACCCTCATCCGGAGCTCACCTCATGCCCCGCCACTCGATCACCGTGACCTCGTATCACGCCGACAACACCGTCTGCCCCTCGGAACACCAGCACACCAGAAGCCGTAAACCACTCACCGAAGGTTGCACGGGACGCGACCACTTCATCGCATCGTGCAGCTGCACCGCGTGGACGAGCAGCCGCTCGTCCACGAAGAACTACGCCGCCGAAGACGGCAGGCGGCATCGCGCCGCACAGCAGCGAGCAGAGTCCGCCGCGCCGCCGAACGGCCCCGCCGTGCTGCGCGAACTGCTTCGACTCGACGCGGACGTCTGATACCGCCCGCCACGCCCCACTTCGCACACCCTCACCACTCAGGAGGCTGTCTTGCCCTACGAGATGACCGTTGGCCAGCTGGTCCATCAGCTCCAAACCTTCGATCCCGACCTGCCCGCGTACTTCGCCATCAACCCGGACTGGCCGCAAGCCCACCGCATCGGCCGCATCGTGGAGATCACCGGATCGAACGGAGCCGTCTACATCGCCGAGAACGGCCAGGAGGGCGTGCTGCCGCGCGCCGTCCGCAACCAGTTGGACTGGTCCGACGTATGACCTGCCGCCCCCGTGCGCAGCCCCCGTCGTCGACCGGCTCCTCGCCTCATTTGGTCCTCGGTGACCTGGTCCGTCACCCGATGCCACGATCCGTACGCGGCGCCCTCCTGCGCCGCGTGCCTCCGCGTCCCGCCCAACCGATCCACACGGTGTGGATATCCAACGCGAAGCCCGGCCGGCTACACCCCGGCTCCATCCTGCTGAGCTGGAAGCCCGGCCTCGGTGACGGAATGGATGTTTCCGCCCACCTCGGACTGACCTCGGGGGATGTCCTCCTCGCCAACTGGCCGGGCCTTCACGGCGACTGGACCCACGTCGTACACCCCACGGTGTACGAGGTCTTCGGCCTTCACGCCGCTCTGTCCGTGGCCACCGACGCGCTGCGCCTCGCCAACCACCTGGCCGCTCGCTGACAATCCAATCGATGCAAACGCCGAGGGCTGCCCCAAGATTCGGGCAGCCCCTCGTGGCGTTGAGACATCGCACTCCTGTCTCGGATGGCCAAGTGCTTTCTTGCCCTGGGTGGGCCAGTACTGCCTGTAGTACTGAGGGAGTTCCGGGGTCGCGTCACGGGCCGTTCGAACGGCGCCCAAGTCCGCCGGGAGCCACCTGACCGCAGCGTCTCAACACGCTTCTCGACTTCTTCGGCGGCGCGCGGTTCTCGCCGGCGTTCTGCGCGAGCCAGGTGACCATCAGCAGTTCGCAGGTGCTCCGGAGCACGGTGAACCCGGGCCGCTCCCGGACGTCGAAGCCAGCGCCGGGGATGATGGACAGCCCAGTTGCAGAGGACACGATGGGCAGTTCGGTGTCGGGTGCGCTCTACCCCCGGGGGCAGGGGTCAGAGAATTCGTCCGCTCGTCCGCTCGCGCACGAGCGGCGTCGAGCAGTGTCCGTGTGAGGCCGGCCAAGTGCCTGACGTCTGTGCTGTCGAGCACGGTCTGATGGATCTGGTCCCATGCCCCAGTACGGGACCAGATCCGGAACCGACGATGCGCGGTGGACTTCGACATCCCGAAGCAACTCGGCAGGCGACGCCACGGACACCCGCTGGTCAGCACATAGACAATCGCGGCGAACACGTCCTCATCGGCGACGTTCTGCGTTACACCGCCCTGAACACGCAAGATTGGCGGAGGCAGCAGGGGCCGGGCGATCTCCCAAAGACCATCCGGAACGATCCATCGCCAGCGGTTCAGTCCCATGTCTGACCAACAGCCAACATGCCGAGCGAGACACGGCCTTCGCGCCATGCACGGGGACGGCGTCCGGCGCTACCTCCGTCGGTTCGTGAGGCGGTGTTCCCGCTACCGAGCGTCGCAGCTGCAGGCGCGCAGGTTCCAGCAATCCTGGACGCCAGGACACCGGAACCCGTACACGAGTACCCGAATCGTAGAGCTTCGCGTACGGGTTGACGGCTGCGATCAGACCTCACCACGGGCGTCCGGGTGGACGGGGCGCGGCCCGAAGCCCGTGCCCTGACTGGCAGGGTGTACGTGGCGACGTCTGGAGAGCCGGCAGGTGGTTTTCGGCTTCGAGGAGGAGATCCGCCGCAACTACGCCACAGACATCACCCTACTGTTGACGTTCTTGTGCGCCGGCGAGCTGAGAGAAATCCGAACCGGGTCGGCGGAACGAAGTGGTCCCGGGAACTGTCCGCGTTCGCCAGCCTGTTCCGACGGACAGTCCGTGAGGGCTACCGGGTGCGGAGTCCCCCGCCATGCGGCAGTTCATGAGCCGCAACAGTGAGGTGATCTCTGTACCGGAGGCGACGCCGAAGGACGTCCGGCCGAGCATGTGCACTGGCTGACGCCGCGGACGCGGCGGAGGTGGATCAATGTCGGCCTGCGCGGACACACGAGGGGCGGTGCGCCGCAGCCGGGCTGGGTGGGACGGTTGGAGGACCGGAACGTGGCCTTCGTACGGCTGCTGACGTCCTCCGGGCTGCGGCGGGGCGAGGGCGGATCGCTGCTGACGTTCGCGCTAACGGTACGGCGGATCGGCGGTGGCCGGTACTACCAGAGCAAGGTGGCTGCGGCGGTGACCCGGTCGGAGCGGCCGCAGACGTTCTATGTCGCCGCAGACGCGCTCAGCGACGTCGAGGCGTACGTCGAGTCCTCGCGGGCGTGGGTCGTCCCCAAGGCGCAGCGGCTCGGCAGGTACGAGCTGCCCGCTCCCGCAACTGCGGCTGGTCACCGGGGTGACGCGAGGACTTCCGCAGGTGCGCCCGTTGCGAATCACTGCGGTGTGCGAAGGACCTGACCAGGGACCGGACTGCGTTCCGTTTGCGCTTGATGCAGAGATAGTCTTGATTGAGAGGTTTGTCACAACTTACGGTGCTGTACAGAGCAGCGTTTCCGTGGCCGCATCGGGCGCCCAGCGGGGGACGCGCAGGCAGGAGCCTTGTATGGGAACCCGAGAACCGATACCACTGACCCCCGTGCGTGACCCTGAGACCGGTCAGGTGGTGTACGTAGACCTCGAGGCCCGAGACGGGCGCCTCTACCCCGCCGGCCCTACGTCGGACAACGGCCCGGCCGAGTCCACCCCCCTGACGAAGCTGTCCCGAGGGAGAATGGCGGGTGCCGCCTGGGAGGACGTCTTGAAGCATCTGCGCGCGGGGGAGGATGGCCGCGCAGGCGGTGCCGAAGTCGAGTTGCGTCCCGGTGGCCAGCTCGTGGTTGTCGAGCCGAAGCAGCCGCCGCAACCCTTGGCGCAGGTGGAGCGGGGGGTCATGGCTGCGGTGAACCCTGGCCCCACTGCCGTAGACGTCGGGCTGCTGCGCCAGCTTGACCCGCACAATGTCGAAGAGTGGGAGCCGGTCACCTCCGATCTGATGGCTGGCTGGGTCTTCCGGCTCTCACCACCCTTCAAGGGCCTGCCCCGGTTTTCATTCTTCGCCTTCCGCTCGCCCGCCGATGGGGGGCTCTACCGGATCTCCGTGCTGCATCCGGACATGGACAGCGAGTACGGCCACCTGCCCCACATGATCGACATATACCTCGGCGGACAGAGAATCCCGATCATCTGCGGCCCGATGGGAGAGCCTGCCGCCGATCTTGCTGCAGTACGCACCCAGGCGGCGAAGTGGATGTACTACACCGCCTGCAAGCTGTGCGGGCTTGACCCAGGATTCAGCCGGTGAGCGCCATCGCCGCCGAGCGGCACGCTGTGCGGACGACTGCGCCGGTTCTCCGCTTCACCGACAGCGCTCTCGACGCGATCTCCACTCGCCTCGCCAGTGTTCCTCCCGAGCGCGGTGGGGCACTGCTGGCTGTTGGCGATCTCCTGTACCTGCTCGTCGAGGACAGCCACGGCCAGTACACGGGAGCCAGCTGGTACATCAGCGGCGAGCTCTCGCAAACAATTGCCAGGCTCGAGGCAGCAGCCCATGGAACGTTTGCTGGCACCGTGCACACCCACCCGGATGGAGTCCCCGACCCCTCTGCCCCGGACGTGTCGACCACGGGAAAAACACTTGCTCGCAACTCGCACCTGGACGCTCTGGTGATCGCGGTCGTCACCGTGGGGCCACCGCGCGCGGACGACCTACCAGTCGGCGGCCAGCACCGGATGTCGCTGCACGTGCTGCGCCAGGCCGACGACGGTGCGCCCCAGCTGATACCAGCGCGTGGCGAGGTCGTTCCCCTTGCGGCCGACCTTTCCTTTGGCGGCGTCGCCCTGCCCTCGGCGACCGACGTGCGTACGTGGCTGTCGCCCCAGCTGCATCGGCGCAAGCCGCAAGAAACGCCACTCCCCACGGTGGTCCGGGTGAACCGGCGACCGCGGCTGGTCGTCCCGCTGCCGGCGGAGCGCCCCGCTGCGTTGTTCATCGATCCCGACTACCCCCAGGTCGGACCGCTTGCCGTCATCTCAACGGACAGCAGTGACGGCGATGAGCCGTCGCTACTGTCGCTGCCCTCTCCCTGGGATCCGACCGCCCCGGCTGCCCCACAGCTTGCCGCCCTCGCCCGTGCTGCCGCGGGACGCCACCTTGACGGGGCCACAGATCGTGTGTGGCCCCTCGTCGGCACGCTGGCCGAGCGCCGAGTACTCCTCGCAGGGGCTGGGTCAGTTGGCAGTCGGATCGCCGAAGACATGGTGCGCTGCGGCGTCGGCGCATTCACCGTCATCGACCCGGACGTCGTCGACCCGCCGAACCTGGCTCGGACCGTATACGCCGCCGCAGACGTGGGCACCGCGAAGCCGGACGCGCTCGCTCGGCGGCTGCGCGCGGTCGACCCCTCCGTTCGCGTCGCCGGACACGCTGAGGCGCTCGGCGCGCTCGACCTGCGCGCGCTGCTGGATGAGGTCGACCTTGTCGTCGGGGCCACCGACGACATGGGTGAGCAAGCGTTGCTTGCCCACCACGCGTACGCCGCTGGTATACCTCTCGTCGCTTGCGCGCTGTACAAGGCGGCCGCGGCGGGCGAAGTCGTGATCAGCGTCCCCGCCGCGAATACCGCGTGTTGGTCGTGTGCGGTCGGTGAGCGTAGCTCAATCACTGGGTATCGCCCGGACCGCGACTATGGCCTGCACGGACGGCTTGTTGGTGAGGCGGCCCTCGGCCCGGCAATCCACATGGTCACCGAGGTAGCCGCTATGGCCTCCATCGGACTGCTAGCCGGCCCGGACTCCCCGGCGGGGGCCCATCTCAAGCCGCTGGTATCCCAGAACCGCACGCTGGGCCTCATATCGACCGTCCCCAATTGGGAGTTCTTCCCGAAACTGTTTGACGGTATGAGTCATCAGCACGCGCCGCAAAGCGTCTGGGTGCGCGTACAACCTAATCCGGACTGTCCAGTGTGCGGCACGAACAGAACGCCACCGCTAACCACTGAAGAGGGGACAGCCTTCGCTGATTTTCTCACCAAGCTACGCCACCAGAAATCTGAAGCGCACGATACAAACTCGCCCCCATCAGATGACCAGGACGATGGATCGATTGTCACTGACGTTCACACAATCGACTCCGACATCTCCTCGCCCGGCGATGGCGCGACTTCGGATTAGTCTGTAGCGCAACGACGCGATCACGCCGCTGAGACGCGAGTTGAGCGGAGAGTTCAATGCACACTCCTCTCGACAGGATCCGAGAACAGGTCGGGCTGAGAGTCAGCCACCTCCGACACTCGTCAGGAAGACGGCATCCCCCTCAAGGTGAGAGGCGGAAGCCGGTAAGAGTGTGGCTGATACTGGTTGTTTCAGCTGCGGTTCTCCTGACTGGTGGCTTGCTTCTCGTCGCCACCCAACAGGGAGACGAGACACCGAGCTCGCCGAATCCATCTGTGCCAACTAACCCACCCGACACTCCGCACAGCACAGACCAGCAAATCTCCTGGTCAACGACTGCGACAGACTACAGAGATAACCCGAGAGGGCAAAAGCTCACATTCTTGTGCCCTTCCAATGGGACCCCTGAAACGGTCTACGGAACCGAAGTCTACACAGATGACTCATCTATATGCTCGGCGGCAGTTCACGCCGGGACCATCTCCTTCGAGGAGGGCGGGAAGGTAACCATAATCCTCCGCGAAGGGCAGGCCCAGTACTCGGGGAGCGCCAGGAATGGCGTAGAGTCGCAGGATTGGAACTCCGAGTGGGACGGGAGCTTCCAAATACTGACAGCGGACTCGGAGCGCCGCCCCTACATTCCCACAATCTCCTGGTCTCAGACTGCAAGTGACTACAGCGATCAGATCGGGAAGAAGTTCTCCTTCAAATGCCCACCCTCGGGAACTGCGGCGAGCGCGTGGGGAACCGACAGGTACACCGACGACTCATCGATTTGTACCGCCGGAGTTCACGCAGGAGAGATTACGCTGCAAGACGGCGGAACGGTGTCCATTGTGATTAGCGATGGAGCCTCCGCATTCCAAGGGTCTTACCGGAACGGTATTGAATCATCCGATTGGGGGGAGTGGCCAAGAGGATTCTACTTCGTAGATTAAGAGGCAGTGCCTGAACCTCCGTTCCGCCACCTGCCTAGCGGCCCCGCAGACCGCCTATCGACAGGGCCCACCTCAACCCAGCAGGGAGAAGAGAAATGTCTTATCCCGAATGGGGGTCATTCGACTTCATATCCCCAAACCTCATAGTGGATCGGGATAATGAAGCGCGTTGCCCCGGCCAACCGAAAATCCCAATCATTGATGGCCGCTTGTTTGACGCTGCCATCGAATCGACTTGGAATCGGTATGGATTGAACGAGTGGAAAGGAATCGACGATCGCACTCGCGGCAACGCCTTCAACGTGCAGCGGCTCCTGTGCCTGATGCTTCCATCGGAACGCTTCTGCTCATACCACTTGGGACGAGCCATGGCCGCCGCTGCTCTTGAGGTAATCGGGTTTCCATGCAGCCAGTACTCGCCTCTGGTAGCTCCGATGTGCGACTTGATGGAGAGGGTTACGATTGGGGCCACGTCAAGTTATATTTCGCAGGCACAACAGACGTTCAGGAAATTCATGGCAGCCGAAGAACAGGGTGGGGCCCAGGGATTCGCTGCTCTATACCGAACGACCGAACCCGTCGTTAGAAGAAAGTCCCGCTGGTGGCAGAGGTAGCTGGGAGGGACTAATGACGGGTCGCCGCATGCACTGTAAACACCCAGCTCATTCTCCTACCGTCAAGCGGCGGCCAGGTGGCCGGGAGCCTCCGCTGAGTCTCCTCGGCGACCTTCACGACGGTGACGGCGAGCTTGGCGTCTTCCGTGAAGCCGGTAGGTTGAGTGTTTGTAAGCACGTGTTTGGGCTCCGCCGTACCGGGTTCATTTGGCTCCGACGGCCGTTCGACTGCCGGGCCGGTGACGGGCTGATGCACAGGCGCAGCCAGCGAGAAGAGGCCGTCAGGGGCCCGGGTGAACCGTCGACCACCGGTTCGAGGGTGGTACCAAAACTCGTCCGTACCGTGGGGCCGACTCACGTGCTTACAGACAGTTGAGTGTGTCGCCCACCGTGGCAGTAGTGGGCGATGGCCTGGGCGTGGAAGTCGGATGGCCGGCCGCAGTGGTGCTCTTTGCGGGATCGTCTTCGCCAGACCGAGCAGACCACTAGCCCCGGCCCAGCATGATCCCCGAGGGCGCGGCCGGGCAGGCCGGAGTTACGGTGCAGATGCCAGCTCGCGCCGGGCGTAACTGGCCCCCGCCAGCAGACGGGAGCCAGTACTCGCGTCTTGCTATCGCTCTGGGGGCATCGGGGTGAGGTCGAGGTTGGCGACGGCGACTCCGCGGCGCAGCGGCGGGACCTCGGAGCGGTATGCGGGCAGGATTGGCAGTGCCTCGCCAAATGCCAGGCCGGTGCGATTGCGTGTGCTGCCGTCGGACACCGCATAGGTCTCGTCGGTTGGGAACGCGCCGCGCAGCCGCCAAGCCGCTACTGGCTCGCCGTCCTTGACCGCCACGACGCGCTCGCAGTCGCTCGCCTTGCTGATGGTGATGGCCCAGGCCCGTTCTACCCAAACCTCAAGCTGCTTCAGGTCGTAGGTGTCACGGAATGACTGGTTGACCGATACGAACAGGATCGGACACAGCATCACGCTGCTCCTCTCAGAGCGCCTTCCGGGCGCTCAACTGTGGGCTCGCCTCTGCGTGCCCTGTGCGCCCAATCTAGACGGGGCGGCGGTGGCCCACACCCTGGTCACCGGAACCAGCCCGAAGGAAGAAGGACGTCCTGGCGGACAACACGATGTGAGATACCAGCCGGGATCCTTGCCCCGCCGACAACGTCACATGAGAGTCCTTCGATGATCGGTCACACGCGAGGTTGCCTCTCGCCTGGTCAGGGCCTCGTTCTGGGAGATGGTCGTTCGAGACAGGACGGCCGAGGATCAAAGGCATTACTGAGCTTCGCTCACTCTGGACAGCCAGACCCGGTCCGAGACCTGGCGGGCTGTCGGGCGGCCCTGGACTACGGCACCCCTCCGCAGGTCAGCGCTCTGTACGTGGGGAATCAAGCCGAGCAGGTCTGAGGTCGCCCACGAGTACACGGTGGTCGTTCTCAGCGAGCCTCGTCGGCCTGAGTGCGTGCGCCAGCGCACGGCGCCTACGGCGCTTCGTCGCAGGGCCTATTCGGGCCTGGGTTCGGCCAGATAGGTGCCGGCGAGCGTGCCGTCGTAGCCTGCGGCCTGGGCCGCGGCCTCCAAGCTAGGGTAGTCCTGGCCACCGATGTCGATCATCGCCTGGTAGTCCGCCCGGGTCAGCTCGCGCTCGATCCACTGGTGCGCGCAGCGGCAGCGGATGCTGATCTCGTCGCGGTCGCAGATCACCATCCAGTCGCGCCGGGCGCCACACTGGGGGCACATGATGGGGATCCCGGTGATGGTGATTTCCTCGGGGTGGGTGGTGGCGCGGAGACGGATGTCGCCGTCGCCGAGCTGAGACTCCTGCTGGAGCCGCAGCAGGGGATCGTCGGCGAAGGCGGTCTCCGGCAGATCGGTTCTCTGGGCCTGGAGGCCTTCTTCGAGCATGCGCATCGTCTCCTTCTCCATATCTGATCAGCATTAACAGGCCCTTGCGCTCGGCGTCCAGCGCTTTGTGTGCCGGTCAGCGCCTCGGCCCTGGGGGTCGACGGTCAGCACGGTGTGGCCTCACCGGCGTCTCGGGTGCCTGCGGTGCCGACGGGTAGCGCCGCGACTGCGCTGTCCAGGCGTTCGTACGTGCACGGGGCGCGTCCATGGTGGCGGGCAGTTCACCGATCCGTCGCAAACGCCAGACGAGCACGTCGGTGACGCTGTCCGCGGTGTCCAGTTCGCGCCATTCGATGGCCTGTTGGAGGAGGGCGTCGGGGTCGTGCCCGGCTCGCTCGGCCTGATCGAGGGTGGCGGTCAGAGCGTCCCAGCCAGGTTCACGGCGGACGTGGTCGGCCTGCTCGGGCAGGACAGTTTCGAAGGTGCCGGCGTATCGCTCTCGTACGGGTTCTGGGAGACGCCGGCCTCGCTCGCGCATCGCGTTCATGGGAGCGGCCGAAGCCGATCGGTAGGCGCTGCGGAGGTGTTGAGCGGCTCGTTGGGCGGCGGCTGCCTGCTGGGCGTGACCTCGGGCGGAGTGCCAGTGCACGGTGGCGATGGTGACGAGGACCATCGTGGACAGGAGCATCGCGGTGGCGCCGCCGTCCTCGCCCTTGCCGAGGGCGTTGCCGGCGCGGACGATGCTGCGGGCGGCGGAGCGGATGGCGCGGTTGTCGGCGTGCTCGGCGCGGATATGGGAGCGGGTGGCGCGTTCGAAGGCGCGAGCGGCCTCGGCGAGTTCCTTGCGGGTCGAGGCCGGGGCGGTCTGGGCGATGGCGTCGAGGAGTTCACCGACGCCGACCAGTTGGGCGGCGGAGTCCTCGTCGTCGTCCCCGTCAAGGATCGTTGCCGCCCGTTCGACGACGGGTGCCGCTTCGCGGCGGGCGCGGGCTGGGCGCTTCACTTGTTCGTCGGCACGGCCGGCGACGGGTTCGTCGTCATCGGGTCGCCCGGCGTCGAGGCGCTGCCGGATCTTGGGGAGGGAGAGGTCCGGGGCGAGTTTCGAGCCGGAGAACCAGATGGGTTCGCCGTCGCGGTTACGGTCGCCGGGTAGGGCGACGTTGTATCCGATGGCGTCGCCGGACGGGGCGATGCGCTTTTCGATCCGGAGGCCGGCTTCGGCGAGGCGGTCGAAGAACTCCTCCTCGCTGGCAGCTCCGGCCAAGGCGTGGCGGACGCTCTCTCGCAGCGTCTCGCGGGGTGTCTCGGTCCGGCCGGATCGCTCGGCCTTGGAGCGTTCGGCGCTGGTGGGGCGCTGGGCGGCGGTGCGGTCGCCGCCGTTGAGGATCTGCAGGCCGAACTCCTTCTCGATCTTGCGGCATTCGGCCTGGGCGCGGATGCCGTCGTTGTGGTGGCGTGCCTGCCGGCCGTCCTGGCGTACGAGGGTGGCGGCGATGTGGATGTGGTCGTCGGCGTGGCGTACGGCGATCCACCGGCATGCCTTGTCGTCACCCTCTTCGGCGATGCCGGTGGCGTGCACGACGCGTCGGGCGACCTCGGCCCATTCGGCGTCGGTGAGGTAGCGGTCGCCGGGCGCGGTGCGCACCGGGCAGTGCCACACGTGCTGGGCTGGGCGGCGGTCCTTCGGCAGGGCGAGGACGGGCAGGTCGAGCCGGTCGGCGAGCTGTTTGAGCGTGGCGTCCGGATCGCGTCCGGGATCGGGGGCGAGGCCGGGCATCCAGGAGGCGACAAGATGCGCGTCGGTGTGCTCTTCCCGACGACCGGGTCCGTAGAGGTAGTTGAGCAGTCCGTATGTACGGCTGCCGGTGGAGACGTCCGGGACCACCGTCAGCGCCGGGCCATCTCTACGGCGGCGGCCTCAATTCGGACGGCGGCACGCAGAACTCGGGCGACCGCCTCGTCCACGTGCTCCACCTGACCGCCGGAGTTCAGGATGCGGGCGATCTGGTTGAGGTTGTTGCCGGCGCGGGCGAGCTGGGCACTGGCCGCCATCAGTTCCTCCACTCGGCCGCGCTGGTCCAACAGCCATGTCTTCGGACCGCCTTGGGCCTGGGCGACGGCAACCGCGGCATCGGCGAGAAATCCGGCGGTCTTCAGACCGACGGCTTCGGCGGCGTGCTTGACGGCGTCGAGTTCGTCTCGGGTCAGGCGGACGCTGCGGACTTGATCGCGGTGGACACTCTGGCGCAGACGGGGGCGCGTACGCGTCGCGGCGTTCGGCTCTGCTTCTCCCTCTGGCTGCGATCCGCCCTCGGTCGCAGCCCCAGAGTCCGGCACCCCCTGGTGCCGGGCCTCCCCCGCCCCCGTGGGGGCGGGGGCATGCGCTTCCGAAACTCCTCCGCAGCCCGTGGCTGCGGAGGAGTTTCGGAAGCTACAGCTTGCTCGGCTTCGTGCCGGGCAGTGGTCTTGCTGCAGGTCGGAGGTGGTGTCAACCGACTCGGCGCGTGTCATCAGAGCGTCTGGGCCTTCGTACGGCGCACGTCGTGGAGGACCTCAGCGACGAAGTCGAGGACGAGGACCGGGTGGTGCAGGGTGCGGGGCGTGCTGGCGGGGGCTCGCTGCACGGTCCAGATGCCGTCCGGGCCGGGTTCGGCTCGGTGCAGGTGTCCGTACCGCCGGAGCACGGTGATCCAGGCGTCGGCTTCGGCAGGGGTGGCCGGTGTGGTGCGCATTGTGTGTCTCCGGTGCGTGGACGGGGGTTGGTGGGGTGCGGGCGGGCGGCCCTGCTGTTGCCGTTGGCCGCCCGCCGTCCGGGTCGTTCGGTCAGCCGGTCTTGGTGACCGAGTCCTGGCCGGTCTCGGCGCGGAGTTGTCGCATCAGGGCGGTCAGTCGGTCGTTGGCCAGGGTCTTGCCCTGTCCGCGGATGGCGTCCGCGACGACTTCGCGGGTGGCCTTGCCCGCGTCGGCGACCGCCTTGCGGGCGATCGGCAGGAGGGTGTCCGCCGACGGTGCGGTGTCCGGACCGCCGTCGTCCGAGGTCTCCGAGGCGGTGTCCGGGCCGGTCTCCGGCTCGGTGGCCGAGGGGGCGGCAATCCGCAGGCGGGTGACGGGGGCAGGTCTACTGACCGGCTGTCCGCCCACGTCAGCGGCCTCTCCGCCGTGCGCGGGCTCCGGCTCCGGGGCGCTCTCCGGGGGTCCGGACGGCTCCTCCCGGTCAGCCGCTCGCGGTACGTCCGGGCCGGAGGTGACCGCCGGGCGGCCGCTCTCCGACGCGGAGAGCGCGGCCGAGTGTCCGGAAGTGACCGGGACCGGCCGGTGTCCGTCCGCCGCGAGCGAGGTCTCCGGCCGGTCAGCGGCGATTCGGTCAGTGCGGACGCCGAAGGTGTCCGAGTGTCCGTGGTAACCGGCGTCGGCGACCCGCCGGGCGATGAGGATGTACAGGTGGACGGCTCCGGCCAGGGCGAGCGGGGCGATGGTGGACAGGGCGCCGACGGTGACGTCGCCCAGCCGTAGCCCACTGCCCTCGGGACGCTGCTGGTTGAGGCGTACGGCGTGCAGGGCGTTGGCCCAGATGCTGGCGGCCGTGGCTGTGCCGAACAGCATCCACACGTACAGGCGGGCGGCGAAGGAGGCGGTTCGCAGGACCAGGAGGGCGCGTACCCCGTAGGCGATGAAGCCGTCGATCACCAGGGGGAAGACGAAGGTGAGGGGTCCGCGGACGTGGATGGCGGTGGCCATCTGCTGCAGGGCGTCGTACGAAAGCGCGCACCCGGCGCCGCCGAGGGCGACGATCGCGGCTCGGTCCCAGCCGGTGATCCGCGCCGGTATGGGCGCGCTGTGGCTCACGCGGCCGTCCCGAGGTCGTTGCGCGCTGGTGTCTCTGCTGCGGGTGCCTTGACCGCCTTGGTAGGGCTCCTGGGCTTCTTCTTCCCCTTGTTCGCCTTCTTCTGCTGGCCGACGGCCCGGTTGCGGATCTCCCGGCGGGTGCGACGGTAGAGCTTCTCGGCGTGCTCCTCGGTGACCTTGAGCAGCCAGGCGAGCCGCTCGGCCGGCATCTCGTCCTGGTAGGCGGCGCGTACGACGGCATCGCGCTCCGCCTGGGTGAGGTGGATGTCGCGACCGGCCAGCACGGCGTTCACGCGGGCGTAGTCGAAGCGGCTTTGGAGCTTGCGGTGCAGCAGGTCGCGTTCCTCTTCGGTCATGCCGCCCCGGATGCCGTCGCGGTCGCCGTTTTCGAGGGCGGCGTCGAGGCAGGTGGTGCGGACGGGGCACTGCGCGCACAGGGCCTTGGCGGCGCGGATGCGGTCCATCTCGTCCGGCTCGGGGAAGAAGAGGTCCGGGTCGACCTGGTGGTGGGGCGTCGAGCGGCAGGCGGCGCTCTCGTGCCAGGTGAGGTCGCCGAGGGTACGCGGCATCTGGTTCTCGGTGCTGTGCATGTGGGTGTCTCCGGTCGCCCCGGGCGCGTTTTGGGCATACGCGGCCCAGGGGTTGGTGCGTGAAGGAGGCGGAAGCGGTGGCAGCCGGTCGTGGCTGTGATCAGGTGGCAGCGATGCGGCGACGGTCGGCTGCGAGGGCTCGTCTGCGGTCGGGACCGTCGAGGATGACCTTGTCGCTCATCTCGGTCAGCCGGGAGGCGACCCGGTCGCCGATGTGCTGGCGCAGGTCGGCCATGCCGAGGTTGGTGGTGATCAGCGTCGGGAGCATCTCGTTGTAGCGGCGGTTGATCAGCCGCATCGTGATCTCCTCGGTCCACTCGCTGTTCTTGGCCGCGCCGAGGTCGTCGATGATCAGCAGCGGGCAGCGGGCCAGGTCCATCAGCTCCCGCTCGCCGTCGTGCCCCGGGCGGGGTCGCAGCTCCGCGTACAGGTCGGCGGCCGTGGTCGCCTTCCAGCGCAGCCGGACTCCGGCGATGAGCAGCGACCGGATCGCGCCGTACGCCTGGTAGGTCTTGCCAGTGCCGGTCGTGCCGACGATCAGCAGCGAGCGGCCCTGGGCGATGCCCGGAGCTCCCTCGGGTCCGGGACGGCCGGCCTCGGCGACCTCTCGGACCCAGGCGGCGACCGCCGGGTGGTCGGCGACCGCGGCCTGGTAGCGGGCCGGGATGCGGGCCTGCGCCGCCTGAAGGGCGGGGATGGGCTCGGCGGGGTCGTTGAGCGGGGCGGCGGCATCGATGCCCCGGGCGGTGAGGATGTTGGCCAGGCGGCGGGCGATGCCGCCGATGGGCTGGGCGTCGTGGTCGCGCATCACAGCTCCTCGGCGTAGGCGGCGGCAGGGTCGGCGGGGTTGGCCCAGGCCCGGTGACCGGGCACGTTAGGCCGCGATTCCGTCCGCACCAAACCGGCCGGGGTGGCATTCATGGCCTCGTGGACCAGGCTCGGCAGCGTGCTCGGGTGCAGTCCCTTGGCCCGGTGGCGGGCCAGCCCCGCGCGGATGTGAGCGGGGTCGATGCCCTCAGCGAGGAGCTTGGCGGTCTCCCGTCCGAGGTGACCGAGCACGCCGTTGGGCGGGCGGTGGGCACAGGCGGCGGCGTACTCGGCCATGAGCTGCTGGGTCGAGACGGTCTCCGGTGCGGGGGCGCCTGCGCTCCCCGAAGGAGAAGTAGTTCCTAGATCCAAGTTCCTAGGTCCTAGATCCGGACCGTGAGGGCTCATGGAGGGCTCACTGAGTCCTCCATGACGGCTCCGCGAGGGCTCATGGAATGTGCTCTGAGCTGCTGTTTTCCGATGCTCAGAAGATTCCTGCGCGGTACGTGAGCCCTCACTGAGTCCTCCGTGAGCCTTCAGGGAGGACTCCATGACGGCTCCATGAGGTTGTGGTGCGCCCTGGCTGAGCTGCTCGATGTCGTGGTCGGGACAGGCGGGGAAGCGGACGCCACTGGGCCGGTTGATCTTCTGGTGTTGGCGCCAGGTGACGATGTGCAGGTACCGCTTGCCGTCGTCGCCCTCGTAGCGGCAGATCAGGTGGGCGGCGGCGAGCTGGGTCAGGTCGTCCTCGACGTCCACGGGGCCGTGCTCCGGGCGCAGCGACCACAGCAGTCCGGTGATGACGGCAGGCTGGTCGCGGAAGCGGCCGTGGTCGTCCGCCTGGGTGAGAAGACCGAAGAAGGTCCGCTCAGCGGTGAGGGAGACCGCTGCGAGCGACTCGGACGCGAAGGCCTCGGGCTTGATCGTTCGGATCCGGGCCACGGGTCAGCGGCCCCCGTCCGGTGGAGCGCAGGCCCCGGCAGCGGGCTGCAGGATCCCGGTCGTCAGGTCGAGGTCGTGCGCCTCGTCCCAGTTCGTCTCGGGGAAGGCTCGGATCACCCAGCGGGCGGCGGTCACGCGCTGGGTCCGGTTGAGGGATATGGGTTGCCCCCGCTCGTCGTACGCGCGGGTGTAGGGGCTCGGCCAGGTCTGGCTGGGCTGGTGCTGCGAGACGCGGATGATGCGGGCACCGGGCACCATGTCCGTCAGGAGGACAGCCAGGCGGTGCCGGCGGATACCGTCGGTGGGTGCAACGGCCTTGGCGGGCTGGGCGGCGAGCGCCCTTCCGCTCCGGGATGCGGGCATGCGAGAATTCCTCACTCGTAGGTGGGGTGGGACGGCCGTTCTCGTCGAAAAGGTCAGCCGACTCGCCCCGGTTATGAATCCGCGCCCTTAGGGGTGGCGGGCTTGGCGCCCGGGAGCTGCTAACTCCTGGGCGCCGTCTCGTTTCCCTTTGGAAACCGCGGACTTGACGTTGGATATGTCTTTCGCGTTTCTCCCTTGAGGGTTCAGGTTCGGCGGTTCCGCCGAGGGAGCAGCAACATATGCAGACGGCGGTCAACACTCCAGCGGACAGCGGGTGCTGAGCCGATTCGACGCCAACTCGACATATATCGCTGGGCCGGTGGATTTCAGAGCACACGACTCGGCCGGCCACGACGTCCCCGCCCCGTCTCCAAGCTGTTGAAATGCGTGAGGATTAGCGGGTGCGTAGCGCTGATGCACGACTGAATCTCTGCACTCATCGCACTTTCGAACCGGGCGGCTTTGCCGACGGCCGTTCGATGAAGCAGAGACATGCGACACTCCTCACCCGACAGCCACTCGCTAGCTCCGTTCAGGGGCACGGAGTGACCGAAGTGCGATCTCCGCGCCCGCCCGGGGCCGAAACCACACGCTTCCCTGTGCCCGGGAGGCGAACTCCCCGGCACCGATTGCTTCTGAGGGCGCTCCGCGCACAGGACGTCGCGGCTGCACTCCGATCGCCCCCTCCCTCAGCCCAAGAGCCTCGGCAGAGCGCGAAGACGAAGATCGAGCGAGCGTGCAACGCCGCTCGACTTTCGCTAAGCTGAAGCTATTCCCGCCTGAAGAAAAAGTCAACACACTGGATCAACTCCAGCTTGCATAAAAACGAGGGTCAGATGCCTGCTCGTCACTTCGACCGAAGCCGTCTGCGTGCGGTGCGGCGAGCCGCCGAGATCTACCAGGCCGCCGTGGGCGAGGCTCTGGGTGTCTCCGACTCGGCGGTGGCCAGTTGGGAGAGCGGCGCGCAGACTCCCGATCCGGAGAAACTGCCCGCGCTGGCGCACGCTCTCGGACGCGATGTGGACGAGCTGTTCCCGCGGTCCGGGCCGCCCGATCTAACCGACATGCGTTGTGATGCCGGCTACTACCAGTACGAGACGGCCGCACTGATCGGAACCAGGAGCGCCGGACCGGTAGCGGCGGCCGAACGCGGAGAGCGACGCCTCAAAGACAAGTACGTCCCGGCCCTGGCGGCGGCGTACGGGGTCAGCGAGGAGGAACTGCGGCGAGCGGAAGCCCGGTCGATCGCCAAGGCGCAAGGTGGGCAGGTTGATGAACCCGCGCCGCCGGGAGCGGGGAATGCCTCGACTCCTGGCGCCCCTCCCGAATCGCTGGCCGAGAAGATCACTCTGCTCCTGGACAGCTCGTACCCCGGTCTCCAAGGACCGCCCTCGGATGCGGAGATGGCGAGCGCGGTGAACGCCCATGCCGGGGCGCACGTCATCACCGAGGAGGACTTCCGGGACCTTCGTACGGGCGTCACCGGGACCGCGTCCCCTGAGGTCCTGGACGCACTGGCCGCGGTCGTCGGCGTCTCGCGGATGTACTTCGAACCTGACGACGCCGTGGCTGCTCAGGTCTACGAAGGGCTCCAGCTGCTGGCAGCCGCCAAGAAGGGGTCCGTGGGCCGGGTGAAGGCCCGTGGCCTGGGCGCGCAGGGCCTGTCGCCGAAGGCGATGGCACTCGTCAACGAGCTGGTGGCGGAGCTGGAGGAGAAGGAAACAGACGCGAGCGAGTAGCGCCTGCCCGCAGCTCGAAAGCTGCGGGCAGGCGGCGTGGCTACTGCCGCTCTGCCGTCGTGTCCGGCTCGTGCAGGCTCCCGTGGGCGACCACGGCCCGGACCGTCTTCAGGGCACTGAGGTCTTCCAGGGGGTCTCCGTCGATTGCCAGCAGGTCCGCGCGGTACCCCGGAGCGATCCGTCCCGTCATCTGGCCCAGCCCGAGCGCATCGGCCGCGTCGGTGGTCGCCATTTCGAGGATCCTGCCGTTCGGCAGGCCCAGGTGCGCGTAGAACGACAGGGCGGACACGAGTCCGTCGAACCCCGCGCGCTGGACTCCTGCGTCGGTTCCGGCGATGAGCTTGGCGCCGGCCTCCGCCATCTGCCGTACGAGATCGAACATGGCCGCCGCCCGCTCCTCGCCGAAGAAACGGGGGAGCATCTCCCAGTGAGGGCTGACGGCTGGGCAGATGGCGATGTCCCGGTCGATGATCTGCTTCAGGACGTCCTGGCGAAGGTCGAAGCCGTCGTTCGTCATCCACGTGCAGTGCTCGATGGTGTCGACGCCCGCTTCCACGGCCGCGGTGATGCCGTCCGTTCCGTGCGCGTGGGCTGCCACCGGCAGGCCGGCCTGGTGGGCCTCGTCCACCAGGGCCTGGAGTTCCTCCGGGGTGAACTGGCTCTGCCAGCTCTTCGGCCCGTCCTTGGTCAGGCCGCCTCCGGTGACCATCGCCTTGATCGCGCCCGCACCCGCCGTGATGTTGTGCCGTACGAGGTCGCGGACCTCGTCCACGCCGGAGACCTCGCCCCCGAGGAAGTGGCAGTGTCCCCCGGGCGGGGTCGCGGGCGTCCCCGCCGAGACGATCCGAGGGCCCGGCGTGCCGCCGCGGGCGATCTCCTCGTCCAAGCGGAGGGCAAGGCCGTTTCGGTCGCCCAGGTCACGGGCCGTGGTCACGCCGCTGAGCAGGAGCTGCTCCGCACGGCGGCGCATGTCCTTCAGTAGGGTCTCGTCGCTGGACTCGTGGAGCGTGGCCACGGGGTCCGCGCCTCCATCGAACGCGAGATGGACATGTGCGTCGATGAGGCCCGGCACGACCGTTCCCTTGGGGAACGCGACGTGCACCGCGTCCGGGCCTGCCTGCTCCGCGATCCGCGCACGCGGTCCCACCGCCGTGATCGAGTCACCCTCGATGAGGATGGCGCCGTCCTCCAGGTACGTCCCGGAGTCGACAAGGACTCGGCCTGCGGTGATCAGCATCTGGTCTCCTTGACTTCGGTGGTTAGGCAGACAGGCGCAGCGCGTCCGACACGGCGATCAGCTGACGGACGTCTGCTTCCCGGTTGTCCTCCTTGGGCACGGCCAGCGGTACCGCCGGACGTGTCGCAAGGGCTCCCTTTCCGATCGTGTTCACGGCGTGCCGAAGGCGGTCCGCCAGCACGGCAGGGGGGAGGTCGAGCACTTCGGTGTCCTCCGACGCGTCGGCCAGGTAAGGGCTGACATCAACCAGCCCGTCACGACACTCCACTATCCGTCGGTGGTAGCGACGGTGCACGCCACGCGCCCGCCACCGGTCCCACAGTTCGGAGGAGGCGGGCTGCAACACGTTCTCGGGATAGGCCTCGGCGAGCAGTTGCCACAGCGGAGCCAGCCGACGGTGGTCACGGCGACGTCGCACCCAGAGCCGCACCGACGTGACCCTCGCGCGGGCCCCCGGATAGGTGACACCCACGAAGAACAACAGGATGGACACCACGAGAAGGAACGCGACACCCGTCATGAGCTGCTGCGGCACGGTCTTGCCGCTCCACCGGATGACGACGAAGACCGCGCGGACGGCGCAGGCCACCGCCATCGCACTGAGACCGATGGCGGCCATCCACAAGCCCGTGGCGTGCGGGCGCCGCGACATGCGGGCATAGCGGCGAGTCCACCGGCCGGCGACGCCGAGCGCGTACATGAGGTACAGGCCGGCGCCAGCGTAGAAGAAGGCTATCTGGGGGATCGTCATGTCCGCCGTGCTGAAGGAACCGGCGAACACGTCGTGCGGCACCGACTGCGCGGCGACCGTGATCGCCGCTGCCACGGCCGCCACGACCAGGGCTTCCCGCCTGGCGCGGAGCCGCCCGGTCTGCTCGTCGGCCGAGTACAGGTAGAAGCACATCAGGAAGTAGACCGTGAGCAGGAGCAGCACGTTCTGGATCAGCTTCGCGGTGCCGTGCCCGGCCACGGTGTCGACGCCCGAGGCACCGCCGGGCATGGCCAACGGATAGGACAGCGCGGCACTCAGCAGGCACAGCGTGACGGAACGAAGCGGCGCGTCATGGGGTGCTCGCGACCACTGGTACAGCTTCCAGACGACGGCAGCGGCGAGGCCCAGGAGAATTACTCCGGTCACGGGTCAGAGCCACCCTCGCCGGTCGCCCAGCGCCGCCTGAACACGTCGGACCGAGGGGTCCTCGGACATCGGGGTGACGTGATCAAGCACCGACGACCACTCCAGGATGATCGTGGCCGAGAGCTCGACAGCGCACTCCTCCCCGTCGTCGTACGAGCACCGACGGGCCACACGCCGGATCAGCGCGGGGTCGAGCACCGGGATCATGCTGGCCCACCCCTCGACGAAGTCGTCCGGGGCTTCCTTCTCCTCCTCGGCCGGCTCGTCCTCAGCCACGATGATGTGGAACACCTCGTGCAGGATGATGTGATCCTGATGCAGAGGGGTCGTTTCCTGCTGGAAGAGGACCACGTCCATCTGCGGCGTGTCGACCCACAGCCCCGACGGTCCGGGCTTCTCCAGCGGAAAAGGCCGCAGGACGATCGGGCGCCCCCGTCTCTCGCCGAGCGCCCGGCACAGCTCCTTCACGTCCAGAGGGGGCTGGATGCCGAGATCCTGAAGCTCTCGCCGTAGCCGACGGTGCAGGTCTCGTTCCACCGTCCGCTTCTGAGCGGTACGCCACCGCCCCAACCGCCGACGGCTCACCGCGCCCTGCGCAGGCACGTTGGGTTCAGCCGCGTCGCGGTCACTTCTTCCCGACCACATCAGTAATCCCCTTCGTACCAGCCGTGGATGGCTCGTCCACGAAGCCGGGCGACGACCGCGCCCGTTTCGAATCAGGTCCAGTCCCCGCCGCACGACGCAGTCGAAAGTGATCACGGTCATCGAGGGCACGTCGATCCAGGCTGCGAACGCCCCGGCCCATGGGCCGCATGGGTGCGCGCCCAAGACTCCCCGCCATCGAAAGTCGCTAGCGCGAACAGGCAATGACGCGACACCAAGTGCCTTCGGCAGGCTTTGGGAACTTCATCGGACACTACGTGAAGCTCACGCCGGGATCTGGCCGGAAGTCGCCTCTCAGGCCGCGACTACCCCCACACAACAAATCGCACCAAATCAGCACAGCCAGATATAGATCATGGTTTTGAACTGGCATTTCTCGCACCTGACGCGCCCACGCCAAGCATCCTGAGGGGCACTAAGTTCGTTACCGATCCGAGATTTTTTCACCACTAATACATGGGGCAAACATCGCCATCAGTGCTTAAATCCCCCGATCCTTGCACCGAGAGGCGAGGTGTGGCCCTAGCCACTTTCAGACAGCCTGGACATCATTCGCGATTAGGCTTCCTGGCCATGCGCACCGAGATAAACCGCCAAGGCGATGACTACCTGGAGTTCTGGAACGAGTACCACCTGTGCACCCTGACAACGCTTCGGCCGGACGGCCGCCCGCATGTCGTGCCGGTCGGGGTCACCGTGGATACCGACGCCGGTATCGCTCGGGTTATCACTCGCAAATCGAGCAGGAAAGTAGCCAACCTTCAGGCAGCGTTGCCCGGTCAAGCCCGCGTCGCCGTCTGCCAAGTGGACGGAGGACGCTGGGCGACACTGGAGGGCACGGCCGTAGTCCGCACGCACCCAGCCGCTGTCGATGACGCCGTGACGCGCTACGGCAAGCGGTACGGGCGAACGCCGGCCCCGGATCCGGAGCGCGTGGTCATCGAGATCACGATCGACCGGGCCATGGGGCATGTCGATGTACCCAAGTCCATGACCACGAACGCTGCGGCCTGACGGAGCTGCGGACCAGCTGCGCGGCCCTGGCCTCCGCTGAGGCGAGGCGGGTCGTCGAGGGTCAGCCTCGGCCAGTCTTCAACATGTGGCTCTATCGATGAGGGTGAAGGTCTGGCGGCACGCCGGGGTGCTGGTGGTTTTCCTCGGCACCATGAGCGGTGGACCAGGGGGCGAAATGGGGCCTTATCCGCCGATCCCGAAGAGCAGCCCCTTGTGATCATTGCTCAGTGAGCGCCGTATGGCGTTGACGAGCCTCACCTGTGCCTGGGCGGGGACCTGCCGGGCTTGCTCGAACTCCTCCGGGCTCAGTGGGTTGCGTACGGGAGTGCGTTCCCCTCGTTCCACCTGGTCCAGGAAGGAGTCGATGGCGCGGCCGAAAACGTCGACCTCCCCAGCAACTTCCGTGGGGGCGACCAGGCTTACGCGCATCAAGGCCGCGCTCCACTCGCCCCAGTCGTAGTCCCAGCCGCGCCGTTCGCCATGCGCTCGCCTTAGCTCCATCGTGAACTTCGCGTAGTGGCTGAACAGCTCCTGATAGGCGGCAAGCTGCTGGTCACGTATCCACTGGCGATCCTGAGCACGGCGGGTAACGATCCCGCCGACCAGCACGCCCGCTGTGGCGGAAAGTGCACCTGCGGCCGTTGTCACGAGCGTGTCCAGCACCGGCCCCCCTGAAGTCCCCGACGTCCCAGCCCTCGACGAGATGAACATACTGATCATCAGCTGTAGTCGGCAACGATCAGTACTCCACCGGTTCAGGGAGCGGACGGCAGAGGCGGCGCCTTTGAGGATGGGGCCCGCTGCGATCGTCAGTCATCAGTCTGTTCGGCCCGGGCCCGCGCACAGGGCCGTCTCACTCAGCTCGGGCCGGCGAGGTCGCTCTCAGCGCCCGGCGGTGGCCGGAGCGGTCTCGGCGGCCGGGGTGTCGTGCAGGGGGCCCGTTCTTCGTTGTCGGTGTGGCGCGAACGCGGCTGTGCCGGCCAGTGTGGTGGCTGGTCGATGTTTAGGGCGGTCAATGCGACGGCGGCGCGCAGCGGAAGCGCACGGGCCTGGAGGCAGCTCACGACTTGGGCAAAGATCGGGTCTGGACGCACTCCCTGCAGCCCCCCGTCTAATCTGCGGGCCGCTGACTCCACCCTCTCGCGCATAGAGTTCCCTCATGGCATCCGCAGGTGAAGATCCCCGGCTCCTCCCTCAGTCGGTGCGCGAGAAGCTTGAGGCGATCGTGTTCGACGCCAATTCCTTTCCTCACGGAGCGCTTCGTCTGAACACGCTCAAGGAATGGGAGCGATGGGCGCACTTGGTGGACCTTGAGGTGTGGCTTCCCGAGCCTGTTGTCTGGGAGCTCGCCGAACATGCGGCCAGTGCATGGACGGAGTTCGAGGCGATCACGAGGAAGGCCAGCAAGGCCCTGACCAACGCTGGCGTCGAGGTGGAAGCACGCTCTGCCCACACAACAAGAGAAGAAGTCATCCGCAAGGTCGAGTCCGAGATCCGCGCACTCGGACCATCGTTGCGTGTCCTGCGACTGGACGGCGATGTCGCCATCGAGGCACTGAAGGACCAGGTGCTGCAGCGCAGGCCGGCCAGGGTCAGGGACAAGGTCAAGACTGGAGCCTCTGACAGCGCATGGCTCCGGCAGGTACTGAAGACGGCAAACAACGACCCCGACAAGTTCGTCATCGTCGGTAGCGACGCCGACGTGTACAAGGCGTTCGAGACGTGGGGGCTCGCCAAGCCCAGGATGGTTCCACTGCAGAACCTCCAAAGGGCGCTGTTCGTTCTCGATGAGCCGGACGCCGACCTCGTAGAGAAGATCTCCAGGTTCCTCCGCGCCGCCGTGGGCTCGCCACTTGAGGGAGGACGAACCCCGGACGGCGATATCGTTCTCGGAGACATCAAAGAACCGGCCGCTCTCGTCGACAACCCATTGGTCGACCAGATCAGTGACGTGGACTTGGTGCGCCTGGAGGCCATCGTCGGACTTAATCAGATCAAGATCAACCACTTGACAGGCGTGGTCAGTGCGCAAGTCTTCCTCTCCCCGGCGGTCGAGTACAGCGGCTTGCTGATTGAGGAAAACGGCACTGTCTGGCCCCAGTCAGGGGCTATCCCGGGCGTCGTGGTCCGCGACGTCATCAACTTCACTCTTAGCGGGGGCGCAGTCATCAAGGCGCAGTCGCAATCAGGCGAAGCCGTGGCGTTCGGCGAGCAGGACAAAGCCTTCGACGAACCGGAAACCGCATTTCAGGAATTCCTTGAGGCGTTGCTGCTCGTGCCTGGGATAGCCCTGGCGCCGGGCACGAGTGAAGCCGTGACGGACCTTGAAGTTGGGGGCGAGCTCACGGTCTTTCTCGGCGATCACACACTGAACGTGACGACGTCCGACACAGACGACGGAGGATGGAGCGCCAGCCTCACACTCTCCGCGGACGGCTGGTCCGAGTCGATGGACCTGTGGTGTGAGTGGGATGCCACTAAGAACCCGTTCGAGATTCCGGACATGTTCCCAGCCTGGATCATCTGCACTGATCTCGCGAGCACTTGGCGTGTTCCCGGCGAGTGGGCGGCTCCGACGTGGATCATTCAGGCTCTGATTTCGGAAGAAGAGGGCCAGTCAACCTAACAAGGTCAGTACCGCGAGCGTCTAATGAACCCGGACTTCCCGAACCTCGACGGTGGTACGAATGTCAGTGAGGAACAGGGCCGGCGCGGTGGGGGTGGGCGGCGTGGATGAACAGCCACCCCCAGGACTGCACGACCTTGAGATGATCGGGCACACGTTCGCCCTCATGCCATGGCCACTCCATCGTGTGGCGGCGGCGGGCCAGTGGACCAATGCGGTCAACAGGGTGCGGAACAGTGAGGCGGTGACGATCACGTCGTCCACGGCCCGGTGTCGATGCGGCGGTTGGGGGATTCCGTAGTGGGCCAGCAGCGCGTCGAGGCCATACGCCCGTAGATCCGGAACGACGTTTGGCGAGCAGCCGCGTGGAACGAGAAGCCGCTTTGTACCGGACCGCGGCTTGCCTCGTGCTTCCGGCCCAGGGCCGCGATCTCAATCGGTCCGGGAGAGGCTCCCTTCGGGGTGGTGCCCTCGAAGTCGATCACTACGAAGCGGGTCTCGCTGAACGCAGCATCGTTGGCGAGACGCAGCTGACTCCTGAAGGTGCTCCCCACGGTCTGCATCACCGACCCTGCCCGAGGGTGCTGAGAGCCGTCTCAAGGTCGTCGAGGCGGTGGAGGAGTCGGCGGATGGTGACCTGGCGCTCGGCCCAGTACCGCTGAAGGTCAACGTCCGCCTCGGTGGGAAGTCCGTACTCGGCCGTCGTGGCGCCGTAGAAGCTGAACAGCATGTACAGCAGCGCGATCCGGGCACAGACTCGTACGTCAGTGAGCGGCAGGTTGGGGTTCTCCGCACGGTAGGCCTCGATCATCCGCAGGGCGCACAGCATCCAGGACGGGCTGTTCGCCACGGTGCGCGGGTCAAAAGCGGCCCGCCCCAACTCCCAGGCCAACAAGCAAGTTTCGCCCTGGAAGTCCAGGATCGCGGTGATCACATCCTCCTGGGCCAGGAGGTTGGTGCGGGTGAAGTCCGCATGCGCGGCCTGGGCCATCAGAATCTCAGGGAGGCCGGCCCGCAACCGTGGCACCTGAGTGCACAGATCGTCACGGCGCTGAGCGAGCTCGACGCGAAGCTGCTCAAGGCGCGGGTCGTGCTGTGCCCCTGCACGGCCGAGTGCCGCCTCGGTTTTGACGAGGGCGTCTTCGACGTGCCCAGTGCGCCATCGGGTCTGGCGGACGCGTGCGGGTGGCGGGTAGGAGGCCAAGGCGCGATGCGTGCGCCCGAGCATCATGCCGATGTGCTGGGCGCGCGGCAAGGTCAACGGCTCGGTCGCGACCCGTCCGGGTGCCTCGTCGGTCACCACCCAGGCCACACCCTCGAACCTGGTGAGAACATCCCCGTCTCGGTCAGGCCAGACCTGAGGGACGGGCACTCTGGCGGCGCGGCAGAACTCCGACATGTCCCACGCCACTTGGGCGTGCTCCAGGTCCGCCAAGGCCCGGTACTGCTTGACGAAGACACGGCGCCCATCGGTCAGAGCCACGCGACGGTTGACGGTCTCGGTGCCCATCGGAACCAGCTTGGCCTCTGCGATGTCGACCCTGTAGCGGTCGGACAGCAGCTTGGCAAGGATCTTGTCGCCGAGGGCGGCTTCCTCCTGCACGCCCGTCACCACCCCTCTGAGCGGCGGGTGCACTCGGCCCGCAGGTTCGCGATCATGGTGTGGGCCTCGTCAACCAGGTCGATGTCGTGGTGGGTCGCGCCCCAGCACACGGAGTCCAGTGCATCGAGTGCGGCGTATGCCGTGCGCGCCTGCTTCTCCTCGCAGGTGAGCGGTCGTCCGTAGCCGCTGTAGAAGGCTGCGGCCAGATCGGGCCGATGATGCAGGACCCGGTAGTGCAGTCGGCTCAGGTCCCGGCGGGCAGCAGGTTCATGCTGTGTCCGCTCGAAGTCGATGATGCGCAGCCGCTGTTCGCTCTCGTCCCACATCCAGTTCTTGGGCATTCTCTAGGCTCTCCAGAGTTGTCGTCCACCTTGCTCATGGATCTTTCTGGAGGAGAAGTGTCGGATCGTTGGGGTGTTGCGTTCTACGACTTCCTGAAGCCGCCGCCGGCCCTGGGCGGGGGTGTGCTGGAGGAGTTCGGCGACCTCCATGAGCGGGCGTCGCGGAACGGGGCTCAGCATGGCACGCCGGTGCTGGTGACGGTCTCGGGCTTTACTGATCCGGGCGTGAATCTGTTCTTTCGTGTCTCGCCGATGGCGGGACGTGGGATCAGAACCTGGCGGCGGTACGCGTACACCTTGGTCGTGTGGCTGAACTTCCTGCAGGTGTTCGGCAGAAGCTGGCGTGACGCCACGGCCCGGGACGTGGAGGCGTTCAAGGACTGGCGGCTCACGGACGTGCGCAACAACGAGCGGATCATGGCAGGGAGTTTCGACGCCGACCGGGCCGCTCTGAACACCTTCTACACGTGGGCTTCCAGCAAGTACGGGCTGCTCAACCCGGTGACGGGGATCTCCCCGGCCTCGGGTACCAGCGGCCGGTCCAGGCAGGAGCTCGGGCCCGGGGGCCGTCGGCGGGAGGGCATCCGGCCGTCGGGCTCCCGCCGGCGTCAGGTGAAGTGGATGCTCCGGGTGCCCTTCGAGCAGTGGCGTGACGTCGGTTTGTGCGGTTACGGCTTCGACGGTGCACGGCGGGCCGGATGGCGCGGGCCGAACGAGGATCGCGACGCGGCTTTCGTCAACGGCCTGTACGGCACCGGGCTGCGTCTTCAGGAGTGGGGCAGCGTCCTTGACGTGGAGCTGCCGCGCTCTTCGACTGCGCGTCTTTCGCGGGCCTGGCTGGCAGCAGCATGCCTGAAGGGGGCGAACGAGGGCCGGTGGTACCGGATCCCGCGTGCGGTGCTGCGGGACGTCGAGGGTTACGCCGATCCGTTGGAAGGCTCGCGGACGGAGGCGATACGCAGGGCCCAGCGGCGGGGCAGCTACGAGCGGCTCGCGTACCTGCGGGTGGTCCGCGGCTACAACGCCCGAAGCCGGGTGCTGTATCTGGAGGGCGGGGGCTCGCTGTCGGTCGACGTGCTGGGCCCCGACGAGCGGCGTCTGCTGTTCCGTCGGACCGCGTCCGGACTCGAGCCGCTGGCGGTGTGGCTCTCGCCGAACGGCCTGCCGAAGAAAGTGGAAGGCTGGGAGGACACCTTCACCGCGGCCAACGAGCGGGTGCAGCTGGTCTGGACAGAAGCAGGTGGCGAGGGGCTGGTGCCGCTGTGGTGCCGTCCGCACATGTGCCGGCACTCGTTCGCGCTCAAGTGGTACTCGTTGCTGTCGGCGGTGTGGCAGCCGCACCTCGACGGGTTCACCGAGCAGGAACTGCTGGACATACGGGAGATGTTCGGCGGCGTGTGGTACGCGCTGTCGCTGTTGATGGGGCATGCGGACCCGGCCACGACGCGGGAGACGTATCTGGAGCCGTTCACCGCGCTCCAGGTCGACTATCTGATGGAGTTGCTGGACGGCGACGAGGCCAAGGGTATCGAGGCGTTGATCCGTACCGTGGCCGAGCGGGGCGGGCGGACGCTGACGGGTGTCGCCCGTCCTGGCGTCCAGCCGTCAGCCGAGGGACCCGCATGAGTGCCGGGGGACGGGGCGGGCGCCAGGCGGCCATGCCGCCGGTGGGGTGGCAGCCGCCGGAGCGGATGCTTGAGGCATCGGGCGGTACGGCGGTGCGCGTCATCGAGCAGTCGGGGGCGCGTTCGCGGGTGTTCGACTTCGCCGATATCCACGACCGTAAAGGCCGGCGGGTGGTGATCGCTGTGGGCCTGCAACGCTGGTTGGCGTCGGCCTTCGCCGCCCGGACCTCGAACCGTTCGGGGGTGACGCGGCTCGGCGCCGCTGAGGGCCTCTATGCGGTGCTGTCCTGGCTGGCCCGGTTCTTCGCGGCCCAGAGCCCTCCCGTCCGGGGGCCGGGCGACGTCACCGCAGATCACGTGCGGGCGCTGTGGACGCATATGGAGGGGCGCAACAACGCCACGCAACGGGATCACCTCTACCGGCTGCGTCTGCTGTGGCGCGATGACGACCAGTTGTCGGACGAGACGCGGGCGGCCCTGTACGAGCAGCCGCTGCCCGAGGTGACGGACATCGTGGATGTGCCCGCGTACGACGACGCGGCCATGCAGCGGATCATGACCGCAGTGCGGCACGACATTCGAGTGGCACGGGACCGGGTCCGGGCCGGGCAGGGTCTCCTGGCGCGCTTTCGCGCTGGCCGGGTGCGGCCCGAGGATGCAGATCATCAACTCGCGAGCCTGCTGGACGCCTTCGACCGCACGGGGGATATTCCGCGTACGGCCAGTGGCTGGCCGGTGCTGGCGGTGAGGCAGGCGGGCGGGATTCGCGAGATTGCCCGGTGGCTGTGCCTGAACTCCCACGAGTTGACCGCGTTCTGCCTGCTGCTGACGGCGCTGACAGCGGAGAACTTCGGCACGGTGGCCGCGTGGCCCGCGGCGCACTACCGGCCGGACGCCGGGATCGAGGGCATCCCGGGGGTTGCCCTGGTCGAATCGTCCAAGCCCCGGCGCGGCCCGGAGCGCGAGCACATGGTGACCCCCGTGGAAGACGTGCCGGAAGACCTGGCCGCGCTCCTGGCGGACGATGATCCAGAACCTCGGCTCTTCCGTTCCCCGCTGCGCGTCTACCAGCTGCTCCTGGAGCTGACACAGGTGGCGCGCCGCCACGGTGGTCATGACCTGGTTCTGGCCGGGTTCCGCGCGACGGGCGCCTCCAGAGAGGGACGCTGGACGCGCGGGGCCGATGCCAAGAACATCGCCCGATGGTCCGCTCAGCATGGCTTTCCCACCAAGGAGCCCACGGCGGAGGGGATCGAGCCGGTGGAGGCCAGACGGCTTCGGCAGACCGGAATCGAACGCAAGCGCCGCCCGGTCGCGCACACCCGGTCCACCATGAACGACCACTACTTGGCCCGCAGCAAGGCGGTCGTCGCCCAGTCCCGCACCGTTGTCGCCGACGCACTGCGCGCCCAGGTGGCCACGGCCCGAGAGCGGCGAAGTGTCCCCGTCCTGCCGGCCTCGCTGGTCGCCCGCGCCGCTACCGATCTGGACGGAGCGGCCCGCGAGGCAGACCTGGACCCGAAGGTTCTGCAGCGCCTGATCACCGGCCAGCAGGACACCGTACTGACGGGATGCGTCGACCACCTCAACAACCCGACCACGCAGCCGGGGCCCTGTGCGGAATCGTTCCTGGCCTGTCTGGGGTGCGAGAACGCCCGAGCACTCCCGCACCAACTGCCCCTGCAGATCGCCGCCCTGGACCAGCTCAACCTCCTGCGAGCCCACGTCGATCCGGCGACCTGGAAGGCCCGCCACGCGGTGCACCAGGAACGCCTGGAGGACCTGGTCGGCCACTACCGCGCATCGGAGCAGGACAAGGCACGCCGCGACCTCACCGAGCCGCAGACACAGATGATCAAGGACCTGATGAGCGGACGGATGGACCTGCGATGACCATGCCCCTGAGTGACGAGGCGGTCGCGCCTTCACCGCTGCAGCGCCTTGCGGACGTCGTCGTCCTGCGCGCACGCCCGCTGCAGCACGGCATCGATCCGGTGTCCCTGTCACGGTTCGCGGACTGGGCATGGTCCCTGGCCGAGGCGCAGCCGGACCAGCACACCCAGCCCATCATGCTGTACTGGTCGACGTTCCCGTCCGCCCTGGTGAACGACTTCAAGGTGTTCACCCTCGCGGCGCTCGACTGCCCCTATCCGCCGGCCCTGAGCAGGATCACGGGACTGGAGCAGGCCAGCGTCGCCACGGTGCTCCTGTGGTTCAAGCGTCTCCGCGTCTTCGCGACCTGGCTGCAGCAGCGCGGCATCGCCCGGCTCCGGGACGTGACCGATCACGATCTCGACCGCTACCTCGACCACGTGCAGGCGATGCAGGCCAGCACCAACACGCGTCGTCAGCTCCTGAACGCCGTGCGCGCCATCTGGGCCTACGCGCCGCAGCTGCCGCCAGAACACCGGATGTCCGTCATGGAACCGTGGCAGGGCCGCTCCCCCGGGGAACTGGCCGAGGACATCAAGACCGGCCGGGGCAACAAGACCCCGAGGATCGAAGCCGCCACCATGACCGCGCTGCTGGACTGGGCGCTGCGCATCGTGGAGGACATCGGGCCGGACGTCCGCGACGCGTGGCGGGAATTCCGGCAGCTGTACACGGGCGAGCATCCCAGCCACCGCCTGTACGACGGGATGCCGCAGACCGAGCGAATGAAGTTCTTCCTCCAGGCCGCGCGTGACGAGGACAGGGAGCTGCCCGGCGACCCGGAGCACCCCGGCACCATCGACTTCAAGTACCTGGCCTGCCTCATCGGGCTGCCCGCGTTGTCGAACTCCCTGTCCGCAGCCTCCCGGTCGCTGGCAGAAGCCGCCGGGCTGTCGGTGGCCGACGGCTTCTTCATCGGCCGTATCACCGGACGGATCGACGGTCGTCCCTGGCGGGAGCGGCCGCTCACCATGTCCGAACTGCCCGCCCTCGTCTGGGTCGTGACCGCGGCTTGCTTCGTCACGGTGTCGTACCTGTCTGGTATGCGTCCTGGTGAGGTGGCCAATCTGCGTCGCGGCTGCCGGGCGGAGGACACCGAGTCCGGGGAACTGCTGCTGCTCGGGCACCGGGGCAAAGGGTACGACCGGAACGCGGCGGAGACGCAGCGGCCGCCAGCCCGTCCCTGGGCTGTCGTCAGCCCGGTGCACCAGGCCATTGCCCTGTTGGAGTCGCTGCACGAGACGGACCTGCTGTTCCCCACCCGTCTGCCGGGCAGCAGCGGGCGCAAGAGCCGCGCGGGCGCGCGGACCTGGGACACCACGAAAACCAACACGGAGCTGAAGCGGTTGCAGGACTGGGTGAACTCCACCTTCACGTCCGTCAGCGGCACTCCTGCGATACCGCCCGACCCGGTCAAGCACCTGCACGCCTCCCGGTTTCGCCGCACGCTCGCCTACTTCATCGTGCGCCGCCCCCGCGGCCTGATCGCCGCCGCGTTGCAGTACGGCCACCTCAAGACGAAAGTGACCTTGAACTACGCCGCGAACGACGACGACTCCTGGCTCGACGACGTCGCCGTGGAGCGCCTCGAGATGGTCCTGGAACAGTCCGAGGACGACTGGACCCGCCTGGAGGAAGAGCACGAGCACATCAGCGGCCCGGCCGCCGCGGAGTACCGCCGCCGCACCGCCGGCGCCGCGGCGTTCCTCGGCCGCACCGTGCGGGCACAGGCCAGTGTGAACCGTCTCCTGGCTCAGACGGACACCGACATTCACCACGGCGAAGCTATGACCTGCGTGCATCGTGCGGAAACCGCGGCATGCCGCAAGGAGAAGCTCCTGCTCGGGCTGCCCGCCGACGACGGACCCGATGAATCACTCTGCCGCAGCACCTGCGTCAACCTCGCCTACACCGACCGGGACATCGCCGAACACCGCACACGCCTGGCCGTCCTGGTCGCGGAAGCACACGATCCGATGACCCCGCGCCCACGCCAGGACCGCGCCGCCGCACAGGCCGACCAGATCCTCGCGGTCATCGAACAACACGAGACGTCGCGGCCAGCAGCCGCACACACGAAGGGCGGTCAGACGGCATGACCCGCAGGAACAGAGACCGGGACGCGGAGCGTGAGGCGATACGAGCCGCCGCGACACGTCTCCTGGCCGGCACGCCCTTTCGCTCGACGGCCGGGAAACTCACCGGGACCGAGCTGATCACCGAGTGCGGGCTACGGCGCGACATCGTCTACGGCGACCACAAGGACCTCGTGGACGAGTTCAAGGCGCGGGCCAAGGCCCAGAACTTCACCCCGCAGGCCGCCCAGCGCATGGCCGACGAAAACGCCGCGTTGAGGGACGCCCTGGCGAAGACCAAGGACGAACTCGCCGCGGAGCGAGAGCGGGTCCGAGCCCTCGTGCGTGCCACAGCCGAGTTGTCACTCGAGCTAGACCAGGCGCGCGAGGAACTGGAAGCAACTCAGCAGGTGACGCGGCTGCCCGGCGCGCGGGGGTGACAGCTCATGGTTTCGGACGTGACGGTGGACGGCGGCGAGGTTACTCAGCATTGGCCCGTCCCGGAGGGGCTGGCCTGGTCGGCGGGTGGGGCCAGAACTCGCTGGAACCGCGTCCCACGAAACGACGGTGGGGCCAGCGCCCAAGAGTCCGTAGATGGGCCGAGACTCGCTCCCAGAGCCAACCTGAAGGTCCGCGCCAACGACACAGTGGACCGGTTGGATTGGGAAGGAGGTAGCCACGAGGCCACCGCCTACCCGCTGCCGCGTTCCGACTGGGAAGACAGCGAGTTCTGGCTCTCCCACCGCGGCGAGCTGTGGGACGGCCGCCCGCGATAGCCCCAGCGAGAACGAGCGGCTTCTCGGCCTGCCCCGCAAGGACGTCCGTACGCTCGCTGATGCACTCAGGGAGGCACCGGCCCGGTCCGTTTGCTGCGCGCCTACGACACCGGCATCGAGGAGGCCCTCACCGACAAGGCCACCGCGGAGCGCGACGAGGAGTTCCGCGTCTCCCTCTCCGAAATGCGCCGGATAAAGGACGCGTTCGAGATTGCCGACCTGCGCTTCGCCTGTGACGCCACTTCCCGTGGCTTCGAGGACTTCGTCCGCTCCCTCGACCAGGCGCAGGCCACGTCGGAGCGGTACTTCGAGGGCACGTTCTTCCTGGGCGCCCGCTTCGAGGGCAACGACGTCGGCTACAGCACGATCACTGCCGCTAGGCCGCACGCCACCACCATCCACTGGGTGCGCAACGACGGCGCGGTCCGCGACGGTGAGCTGCTGCTGCTCGACGCCGGCGTGGAGACCCGCAACCTCTACGCTGCGGACGTGACCCGCACCTTGCCGATCAACGGCCGGTTCGGCGCTGCGGCCGGGGCGCCCCGTACCGCGACTTCCACCGGGTGCTCAGCGTGTCCTCGCCGCCAGACTCGTCGAGTGGGGCCTGTTCGGCGACATCGATGTGGAGAAGGTCCTGGAGCTGGGGCTGCAGCGCCGCTGGACCATGCACGGCACCGGTCACATGCTTGGCCTGGACGTGCACGACTGCGCCGCGGCCCGGACCGAGATGTACGTCGAGGGTGTGCTGGAGCCGGGCATGTGCCTGACCGTGGAGCCGGGGCTGTACGTCCAGGAGGGCGACCTGACGGTGCCGGAGGAGTACCGGGGCATCGGCGTGCACATCGAGGACGACATGCTCGTCACCGAGGACGGTAACGAGAATCTCTCGGCTGGCCTGCCGTGGCAGGGGGGCGAAGTCGAGGCGTGGATGGCCCGGCTCAAGGAGTGATCACACGGGTGCGCTGGCCCGGGCCAGCGCACCTTGGCTCCTGCCGAAGGATGGCCGGAAAGCCATGGGCGCCGCCCCCATGCCCCTCAGGGTTCCGGGTCATAGAGTGCTCTCGGCCACCGTGCGCCAGACCTCGGCCGCGAGGTCGGGCATGCTGGCCGTCTGGACCTGGGCGATGATCTCCTTGAGTCGGGCGCCTGCGTCCGCGTCCCCGGACTTCAGGGCGAGGACTCCGCGCAGGACTGTGTAGCGGATCTGGTCGCGGTACGAGAGCATCTTGACGCCCCCCTCAGCCTCGGCCGCGAGATCGGCGGCACGGTCGAGGGCGCCCTGGTGGAAGGCGAGCTTCGCCTTGAGGAAGAGCAGTTCGTGCCAGTGCCGCAGCGGCCCGGTGACCTTCAGGAGGGGCTCGACGCTGTCCAAGTACGACTCGGCTTCTGCCAGCCGGGGCGGCATGGCCTGCATGCACAAGGAAGCGGCGGCCAGCCGCAGCCTGATCCACAGAATGAGGTTGTCCCGGCTGTCGACCGCGGCCAGTGCGTCCTCCAGGAAGCAGAGGGCGCGGGTGTGGTTTCCTTGCCGAGTACTGACCGTGGCCGCCGTCCAGAAGACGTCCGCGGCCAGAGCTCCGGCGGTGCGCCCCAACGATCCGCAGATCTCGTCGACGAGACGGGCCGCCTTGGCGAGATCGCCCAGTTCCGCCTCGGCGGACACCAGGACGAGATTGACCCGGACAAGGTCGTCCGGGGAAAAGATCCGCAGGCCGTACTGCTCGCTGAGGGCGAGTGCCTCTTGCGCCGCCCGGCGGGCTGTCTCCGCGTCGCCGTGGTTACTGGCGCAGTGCGCCATCCGCAACCGCGCCCGAATCCGGAGCATGGGACGGGCCAGTTCGTTGCTCAGCTCATTGAGACGGCACAGAGCATGGCGCTGGCTGATGAAGTCGCCGAGGGTCTCATGGATCCGGGCGAGTTGGGCGAGCGCCTGCCACCGCATCACCGGATCAGCGTCCGTGGCGGTGTCTAAGGCATCGGCGAGGAGAAGGGCGGTCTCCTCGGTGACGTCGCCCGCCGAGAGGGCATCGACGGCGGTGACCGCGTCGGTGAGTCTGTCCTCGGACCGCTCCTCGAAGCTCTCCTTCGGTATACGAAGCCGCGCGGCTAGGTATGCCACTACCCGATCCGTGGGGCGGCGGTCGCCGGACTCCAGCCGTGACAGATAGGTCGCGGACATCCCAGGCCCTGTCAATTGGACCTGGGACTTCCCTTGCTGCTGCCTCAGCTGACGCAGACGCCGACCGAATGCTGGCTGTTCAAGCAACTTCAACCTCTGCCTGGAAGAAAGAACAGGATCCATCCCGTTCGGTCCGCTATGACCCGACCGGAAAGATCTGCAAGAAACCGGTTCTGACAACCTAGTAGTCGGGTCGCCCGGGGGAATCGCTTCCGGGCGACCCGACCACTGATCAAAAAGGCTGAAACCTGTCGACGTTACGGCCGACCGGTCGTTAACAGCAAGGCCTTCGGCGCACCGGGCTGACTACCAGCCACCACAGTGGCTGCCTTTTGAGTACATTGCGGACAACTGTAGTGACCCGGGAATCCATCGACGATCGTCAAGTCAAGAGGACTTTCTGCCGTTCGGCGTGCTCGAACTGTAGCGGCACATCCCGGGCTGGAGAGCTTGCTTTCCCCCTATGGTCCTGCGGCGGAGGGCCAAGAACGCGACACCTTGAAAGTTTGTTAAATGACCCCGAGAGGCTTGTCAATTACTTGCCTAGTGCAGTCATGTCCATGCAAGATCGTCGGTGTGCGCATGAGTACGCATCGTCGGGCAGGGCCAAGGCCGGGCGGCTGCAGACCTCCGGGGCCGTCAGAGGGCTGCCCGCCGTCCCTGCGTGCTCCATGCGACGGAGGTCATGAGGACATGAGCCTTGTCAAAGGAGATGACATCGTTGCCGTTCGCCACGTCGAAGCGCGCCATACAGCCCGCCAGCTCTCCGTCGATGATGACGGGACCGAAAACCGTCGGCGCCTCCGTCTCGACAACGCGTCCGCTGCCGGGTTCAACAAGACTCACCGGAATCCGCCGGGACGTGACCCGTTCCTGCACCACCCAGGCGCCCGTCGCGAAGGCGTCGTGCAGCAGCGCCCGCCACGCCACCGGATCCATCTCGGAGCCCATGAAGACTCCGTTACCCCGGTTGCTGTCCGTGCGCTTGAGAACGAAGCGGTCCTGCACCGCACGCACGAGTTGGCTCAGCTTCCACGACTCCCCGTGGAAGTCCACGACCGAGTCGACGAGTTCACGGGACCACGGAACATAGCGCTCTACGAACTGCCGGTCGTCGTCTGTCATCCAGTCCTGGCCGACGGACAGCATGGCCAGAACCGCCTTGCTGCTCAGCTGGTAGGAACTCTGCGACGCCAGCACGGTCGTCCCCGTGTTCCGTATGGCTTCCAGCGGGGCGAGGTCGCGGCCGTTCTCCAGCCACTCCTGCGGTACGCACCTCTGCAGTCCCAGCGGGAACAACGAATCGGGGCCGTTCCCAGCCGCCGCCCGGACGAATTGCTCGGGTTCGAAGTACTCCGACTCGATCCCCGCCTTCCGCATCTCCTCGATTTCCACGTCGTAGTAACGGAGGGTTGGAAGCTTCATGTACTCGGCGCAGCCGATGACCGCCACGCGCGAATCAACTTCGAGTTCCTTGGCGACTCTCCTCAGCATGGCGTTGCGGGCCTCGAACGGCCGCTCCAGCCGCAGTCCCTGGAGCAGGTCCGACGGCAGGGTTCTGCGCCAGACATCGTTGAAGAGATGGACCCATGTCGGCCCCCCCACTCCTGCACAGGCGTTGAGCTCGACGAACTTCCAGCCTTCCTCGGTGAGAACGACGTCCGGGCGTGAGATGACCGCGGCATAGCGGTCCTCGAAAGCGGTGTCTTTGTAAAGGACTTCAAGCTTCGGGTCCAGATTCAGCTTCCGGTGCCGGGCAACCGGGGTGCCGCCGAGCGACAAGACCGCGCGGTGCACCAGGTCGAGCAGGCGGATGGAGGCATAGCGGACCTCGTCCCCCAGCTCAGCGGAAAGAACCATGGGACCCGCCGAAACAAAGGGCGCCCATTTGAACGGGATTCCCCGGAACTGGCGCCGCACCTCGGCGACCAGGTCCATTCCGTCGGCCTCCGAGAGAACTCCTGACTGCGGGTGCTGCTGCACCTCATCCTCCACATCATGAAAGTCGTGCCTTGAACAAGCTGCCCAGTTTCTGCACAGTCCTCCGAGAGATGCGCATACGCGCCAAGCTCACCCAGAAGGAGCTCGCCGACCTGGCCGGCCTCAGTGTCCGAGCCATACGAGATCTCGAACGGGGCCGCGTGAGCCGGCCGCGCAAGGACACCGTCAGACTCCTCGCCGACGCCTTCCGTCTCGGCACCGATCGCCGCAACGCGTTCATGGCGACGGCGGCAGGGCCACTCGTCGACCACGCGCACTACGTCATGGACGCATTGCCGGCCGACGACAGACCTCTCGACTCCGAGATTCACACCCTCGCCGAACTCCTCGTCTTAGAGAAACGACGACTCATGTCGGTCCAGGCGGAACAGCCGGTATCCGGCGAGGAGATCGTCTTTGTCGCCACCGGGAGCACCGGCATTCCCACGGCCTGGTCGGTTCTGTGCCTGCCGACCGGGCCTGGCCCTCAGGACTCCTTCGCCGAAACGGCCCACACCCCCGGCGGTCAGCGGTGACATCCGTACTCAAGCGCGTCCTCCCTCCCTCGATCGCCCACATCTCGTCGTTCGGCGACCACACAGGCCCACCGGCGTACGCCGAGGAGGAACTCGTCATCCGCAACTCGGTGCCCGAGCGGCAGCGGGAGTTCCGCACGGCCAGACACTGCGCCCGGCTCGCCCTCGCCCAGCTGGGCCGGCCCGCCGTGCCGCTCCTCCCCGGACATAGAGGGGCCGTTCGCTGGCCCGCCGGTGTCACAGGCAGCCTCACTCACTGCCCCGGCTACCGCGCCGCCGCAGTTACGGAGACCGACCGGTTCCGCGCGGTCGGCATCGACGCCGAACCTCACCAGCCCCTGCCCGGGGACACTCTGCGCATCGTCGCGCTGCCCGCCGAGCGTGCAATGCTCGCCGCGCTGGCGGCGGCCGAACCGGATGTTCACTGGGACCGCCTGCTCTTCTGCGCCAAGGAAGCGGTGTACAAGGCCTGGTTCCCGTTGACGGGTACGTGGCTCGGATTCGATGGTGCACGGCTGACGTTCACTACGGACAGCCGCCGTTTCCGAGCCCGGCTGCTGGTCACGGCGCCCGTGGTAGACGGCCGTACGGTCGACGAGTTCAGCGGCTGGTGGACGGTCGGTCAGGGCCTGGTGGTTGCAGCCGTCGCGGTACCGGCCGAATCGGCGGACTGACCCGGCGGTCCCGGACGGCCGCGGCTGACTGTTCCTCCGCGTGCCCGGCGGCAGGCAGTCCCCGGGCGTGGAGCCACAGGCACTCGCCGCAGCAGATCTCACGCATCGCGGCGTCTCGCCACCGTCTGACCATACTGACGATGCCCACGCGCCCACGCCCTCTCGGCGAACTGCCCGGGCCGTCAGCCAGCCAGGACCTGCTCGTCGGCCTCGACGCCCAGCCTGTCGTCGTGCCTGGCCGAGACCGGAGCCGTGTCCCGGGCGACCAGAAACTCCGGACGCGTCGGGTTGGGCGGGGCGTTGTCGACCGTGTTGTACGTGATGAGAAGCAGAGCGCGACGGTCCGCGGAGATGTTGTTCGACGACGAGTGGACGATGCTCGGGTGGAAGGCATGGATCGAACCGGCCCGGCCCATCACGCGTTCCTTGCCGCTCTTCTGGGCCAGCGCATCAGCCGTGTGCGCGGTCACCGTGTAGGTGAGATCCGCAGACACGTGCTGGCGCCAGTCGCCCTTGCCGTCCGCCGACTCAGGGAGGTCGAGGAGGCCGAGACGGTGAGAGCCCGGGATGACAGCCAAGGGGCCGTTCTCCTTGTGGATGTCGTCCAGCGACACGGCGATGTTGACAGCGTCCGGGCGCGGCATGCCGTCTTGCTCGCTCCAGAACGCGTAGTCCTGGTGCCAGGGCCAGGCCGCGCCCTCATGGGCCTGCTTCAGGTTGACCTTGAACTGATAGACGTAGACGGACTTGCCGGTCAGTGCCTCGGCCAGGGCGACGAGCTGCGGGTGCCTCACGAGCGCGGCGCACACGTCGTCGAAGGCGTGGCAGCCGTGGATGGCCCGCACCACGTCGCTGCCCTTCTCGTAGACGACCTCCGGCCGACGCTCCCGGCAGATGGAATCGACGTGCTCACGTATGAGTTCGACCGCCGCCTTGTCGAACCGGAGCGGTACGGGGCACCAGCCGTCCTCGTCGTATGCGGCCCGCAGCCGGGCGAAGGGGATGTCGAGCGTCGTGGTCATGAGGCGATCTCCTTACGATGGAATGGGGGGCCCGGGCTCAGCGGGCGCCGGGGGCCGTTCGGGACAGGGCCAGCCGGTCGACCTTTCCGCTGGGTGTCCGGGGGAATTCGTGCTCCGTGAGGACGTACGCGGACGGAAGCATGTACTCGGGAAGCCGGTCGGCGAGTGCCTTCTGGAGGGTGGCCGCATCTGGGCCGGGCTGCTCGCTCGGCCGGTAGTAGGCGATGAGCCTGGTGTCGCCGACCCCCGACATATGGGCTATGACCACGGCGTCCGCGATTCCAGGCTGCTCGCCCAGGCGCGCCTCGATCTCGCCGATCTCGACCCGGTATCCCCGGATCTTCACCATGCCGTCCCTGCGGCCGAAGAACTCGATCTGTCCGTTCGGCAGATACCTGGCGACGTCACCGGTGCGGTAGAGCGTTCCGTCCGCCTCACCCAGAGGGCTCGGCACGAACTTCTCCCGCGTGAGCTCCGGACGCTGCCAGTACCCCTGGGACACGGGGCGTCCGGCGACGCACAGTTCACCGGCCACGCCCGCCGGCTGTACCCGGAGCCGGTCATCGAGGATGTAGACCCGAGCTCCATTGATGGGGTAGCCGATCGTGGGCATGAGCGGCCACGTCGCAGGGTCCCCGTCCAGGCGCAGCGAGCTGACGCTGTGGGTCTCCGTCGGACCGTACTGGTTGAACAGGACCCCGTCGTTGAGTCCGGCAAAGAACTCCCGGATGGCCGGTGTCACATGGAGCTGCTCGCCGGCAGTGATGCACTCTTTGAGGGCCGGTGTCGACAGGCCCATCGCGGTCGCGTAGAAGGCGATGCTCTGCAGGGCCACGAACGGAAGGAAGATCCGCATCACCCGCTGCTCGGCGATCACCTCGCCAAGCGCGTCGTAGTCCGTACGGACCTCCGCGTCGATGATCACGAGCGTGCCGCCCGTGGACCACGTGCAGAAGAACTCTAGGAACGAGGCGTCGAAGCTCAGGGCCGAGAACTGGAGGGTCCGGTCGCCGGGGCCAGCCGCCGAGTCACGGCACTGCCAGTCCACCATCCCAGCCACCGGGCCGTGCGGCATCGCCACGCCCTTCGGAAGACCGGTGGAGCCCGAGGTGTACATGAGGTACGCCAGGTCGTCCGGGCCGATCGGTGGGCAGTCGGCCGCGCTCTCGGCCTGCTGGGGCAGGTCCCAGTCCTGCGGCTCCAGGGTCTGCACGCCCTCCGGCACGGCACAGCGGTCACGCAGGGACGGCTGGGTGAGCAACGTGTGCAGACCGCTGTCCTGGATCATGTAGGTGAGGCGGTCGGCGGGGTACGACGGGTCCAAAGGCACGTACGGTGCCCCGGACTTGAGCACCGCGAGCACGGCGACGGCCATGTCGAGGGAGCGGTCCAGCAGGATGCCGACGGCCTGGCCGGGCTTGCCGAACTGCCTCAGCACCCGGGCGAGGCGGTCCGCACGCCCGCCCAGTTCCTCGTATGTCAGCTCCTGGTCCCGCCAGACGGCAGCGATCGCCTCGGGGGTCACGCGTCGCTGGGTCTCGAACGCCTCGTGCACGAGGGGAGCGGTACGGTCCGCGTCGGAGGCTTGTGCCCAGGTGCCGGTCACGAGGGCGGTTTCGCTGGCCGCCAGCAGGGGCAACTCGTCCAGCGGCCGGTTGGGGTCGGTGACAGCCGCGTCGAGCAGTACGCGGAATCGTTCGGCGATGCGGTGCGCGGTCGCGTCGGCGTAGAGGTCCGTCGAATAGTCGAGGAACCCTCGGAAGGCGCCGTCGTCGTCGACGGCGAAGTCGAAGCAGAGGTCGAACTTGGACGTGCCAGGGTGGACGTGGAGACGTTCCGCTATCACCCCGGGGAGATCTAGCGCCACGGTGGGTTCGTCGTTGACGGTAACGACGGTCTGGAACAGCGGGAACTTACTGAGGTCCTCGCCTGTCGTAGTGTCCCGGACCAGCTTGCCGAAGGGCACGTCACGGTGGCGCATGGTGCCGAGAACTTCCAGCTTTACGGTGCCGACGAGGTCCCGGAAGGACACCTCGGGGCGGGTGTCCAACCGCAGCGGCATGACGTCGCTTAGACAGCCCATGAAGGAGTCAAGGTCCGCTCCGCCCCGGCGCGAGACGGCGGTGCCGAGCACGGTGTCGCTCTGGCCGTTGTGGCGGTGGAGCAGGGCAGCGACCGCGGAGGTGAGGACGGTGAAGGGGGTGGTCCTGGACTCCCGGGCCAAGCGCCGCACGGACTCGACCAGCTCCGGCGCCAGGCGGTACTCGACGCGTCCCCCGCCGTCGCCGAGTTCCTTTGGCCGGGGAAAGTCCGGCGGGACGGTCGAGGTTTCCGGCAGCGCGGCCAACCGTTCGTGCCAGTAGCGCAGGTGCTCCTCGGGGATGTCGTGGGCACGCTGCTCGGCCGCGTACGGACCGGCCTGCAGGGGAAGTGCCGGCAACGCGGCCTCAGCGGGCTCGCGTTCGTCCTTCCCGCATACTCGGCTGCGGTAGAAGTAGGTGAACTCGCGGTCCAGGACGGCCAGGGACCAGTCGTCCATGACCAGGTGGTGCATGAGGACGGCGATGACCCAGTGCCCGTCCGCGACGCGCACGAGCGTCGGCCGGAGCGGGCCGTCCGCCGGGTCCAGAGGATGGGCCGCGAGGTCCCGCAGCCGCTCGTCCAGCTCCGCCTCCGGGCACTCGACGCGCACGAGGGGCTGGAGTGCCTCCGGGCAGACGACCTGGACCAGCCCCTCCGCCTCCATGGCGTAGCGGCTGCGCAGGGACTCGTGTCGGAGTGTCACCTGGTCGAGCGCCCACTCCACGGCGTCCGGTTCGACGTCGCCGCGGAGCCGGCGGGCCCACAGCACGGTGTACCGCGAACGCCCTTCCGCCATCGCGTCGTTGAGCCAGATGGCCTCCTGCTCACGGGACAGCGGATAGCTCTTCGGCTCGCTGTGACCGATCATGCTTCACACTCCGTGTGTTCCGTCGTCTCAGTGGGTCGCGGCTGTGCCCGCGATGCCGCCGCGGTCGGCCGGGGGCGCCTGCGTCGGCGGGACTCGCCGGCCACAGTGGCCAGAACCGAGCGATCGAGCTTGCCGTTGGGGGTCAGCGGGAAGGCATCGACGGCGCGCACCAGTCCGGGTGTCAGGTACTGCGGCAGTAGCTCCACCAGCGCCGGTGCAACGCCCAGCGGGTCGTCCGGATCGGCGCAGTCCTCGGCTCGCACGGGCGTGGCGACGGGCACGTAGAACAGGGCGGTCCCGGTGACGGCACCGTTTGCCGCGGTGACGGGTACTACCGCGCAGTCGCGGACGCCGTCCACGCGTCGGGCGGACGCCTCGATCTCGCCGAGTTCCACGCGGTTGCCGTGGATCTTCAGCTGGCGGTCGACACGGCCGCGGAAGTGGAGGATCCCTTCCGCGTCGAGGAAGCCGAGGTCTCCGGTGCGATAGGCGCGGACCGTGCCGTCCTCGCCGGGGATCCGGACGAACGCCCTCTCCGTCAGCTCGGGTTCCCCGAGGTATCCGTGCGCGAGCCCCTCGCCGGAGAGGAGGATCTCTCCCACCTGCCCGGGGGCACAGGGCTCGCCTTCCCGGCCCAGGACGGTGATCGATGTGAACGGCACCGCCCTGCCCAGCGGGACGGCCGAGTCGTCCGCGCAGTCCTCGGCACGGACGCGATGGGACGCGGCGTGCATGCAACTCTCCGCGGGGCCATACCCGTTGACGAGCGGAATGTCGCGGTGGTGCTTCAGGAAGGCCTCGGCATGCCGGGGGGACATCCGCTCGCCTCCGACGAACACCTGCCGCAGGCCGGTGAAGCAGCCCGGGTCCTCATCGACGAAGAGGTGGAACAGCGCCGTGGTCAGGCGCAGAGTGGTCACTCCGTGCGTACGGATCATCGTGCGCACCGTGGCCGGCAGCAGATAGTCCGTGTCGTTGAGTACGGATGTGCCGCCGGTCATGAGCTGCCCGAACAGCTCGTACGCGTACATGTCCCACCAGGGCGGGGCGCCCTGCGGCATGACGTTGCCCCGGCCGAAGCCCGGTGGCGGCGTCTCGCGGAACATCCGGGTGACCGCCCGGTGAGGGACGACCACGCCCTTGGGGCGTCCCGTCGTGCCGGACGTGAAGATCACCATGGCGGGAGCCTCGGTGTCCGCCGCAGGCGCGGGTGGTGCAGACACGAAGCCCGCGGCGGCCCTGTCCATGCCCCCCGCCGGTACGATCAGCACCTCGGCTCCGTCGAAGTGCTGGGTGGCGTCGGCAACCACCACGACGCGGGCGCCGACCATGTCGAGCACGTCCCGCAGCCGCTGCTGCGGCCAGTGGGGGTCCACGCTGCTGTAGGCGGCGCCGCACATGAGCACACCGAGCTGAACGGCCACGAGTTCGGGTGAACGGGACATCAGAAGGGGCACGACGTGCCCCGGTCCCACGCCGCGGGCGGCGAGTTGCGCCGCAAAGGACCCGGCGGCCGCGTGCAGGGTGCGGTAGTCGTAGTACCGGTCGCGGTGGATGAGCGCGGTCGCACTGGGCGTCTCCCGCGCATGGCCGGCCACGGCGAGATGGACCGACCCCGCAGCCGGTACGTCTTCAGCCACGGGCGGCCGCCTGCGCGGAGTCCAGCAAGTCCACCAGGTCGGCCAGCACGTCGTGCTCGAAGAACGAGACGGGGCTCAGCGCGTGTCCGGTCGCCTGCTCGATCCGTACGCACACGCGGATGGCCTGGAGCGACGTCCCGCCGAAGTCGTAGAAGCTGTCGTCGAGTCCCACGCGGTCGACACCGAGGACGTTGGCCATGATCTGCGCCACGTCGGCCGCGGGTGTCCCTACGGGCTCCCGGTACGGGATGTCGGTGAAGTTCTCCCGCGGCTGGATCACCACGGCCTCCTGTCGGTCCGGATCGCCTTGGGCTGCGCTGCGGTCGTCACGCGCCGACCTGCTCGGTGATGGCGGCGGCAAGTTCGTTCACGGTCCGATGGCGCATGATCAGCCGGACCGGCAGCTTGGCGTCGAGCTCCTTGCTCAGCGCGACGACTACCTGGACGGCCGTCAGCGAGTGGCCGCCGGGCAGGGTGAAGAAACGGTCGTCGTCGCCGAAGTCGGCGTGGCCAAGGACCTGCTCCCATACCGCGCGCACCACTTGGCGCATGTCCACGTCAGTGCGCTGCCCGCTTTCCATCATCGGGCCCCTTTCATATTTGCCATTTTGGTAGGTGTGGGCGTCAACGTACGGACCCGAAAAATTCGGCAATGGCCTTGTTCACGCTGCCGGGATCTTCCAGATATCCGTAGTGACCACATCTCTCGATCAGTTGGAAACTCGCGCCTGGAATTACCTCAGCGACCTCCCTGCCCAGATGAGCCGGAGTGATGAGGTCGTCCGCGAACGCGACCACCCCGCAGGGCCGCTCGATCTTCCGGTAGGCGTCGAGACGGTCCGGCATGGCGGAGAGTGCCAGCTGCGCCCGGTTCGCCCCCCCGACGGCGGCGGCCATCTCCAGCAGGGCGAGCCAGTCGTCGATCTGCTCGGCGTCCGCGAGCGTGTGCGGCGACAGGTTCTGCATGGCCCTGACGACCGCCTTGTAAGAGGCCGGTAGCCGGGCCGCCGAGTCATGAAGCGCCAGCTCCGCCTCGGCGAGGGCCCGCCGCAGGACGTCCGAGCGACCGCGCGTGGCGATCAGTACGGCACAGTCGACCAGGTCCGGCCTGGCCAGGGCGAGTTCCTGGACGATCTGCGCGCCGAGTGAGTGGCCGACCAGGCGGCACCGGCCGAGGCCGAGCCGCTCGATGAGTGCGGCGGTGTCCGCCACCATGTCTTCTACGGTGAAGCCCTCGGCACACAGGTCGGAGGGCGCGATACCGCGGTTGTCGAAGGTGATGACCCGGTACCCCGCCGCAGTGAGGTGCGGCACCTGGTGCAGGTGCCAGACCCGTCCCCCGCTTCCGCTTCCCGCCACCATCACCACCGGCTCGCCCGAGCCGTGTGCCGCGTAATGAATCCGGATACCATTAGCCGTCGTCGATGCCATGTCGTTTCCCGGTCGCCCTCAACAACTGATGTCTCGATCAGCTATTGGCCGGCCTCGCTGAGCAGCGTTTTGTGGATCGTCGTCAGAATCTCCGACACCGCGTCCCGACCGAGCCCCCTGGCCCGCAACCGGATCGCCCATGCGTCATTCCCGTTGTCCGTGACGCGCAGATAGAAGCGGGGCCCGAGGGCAAGAAAGACCGGCTCCCAGGTGAGCTCCCCCTCCTCGCTGCCGAATTCCTCGAAGGCACCGGGATCGCCGGAGCTGCCCGCGATGATGTGGTTGAAGGCCCACGTCGACTCGTTCCTGGCGATGTGCTGTGGGAAACGGCTGCGGATCGCCGCGATGGCGTCGTGGTCGAACATGCCGTTGCGATAGGCCTGAAGGCTCCGCATGGCCAGCGGCCGGGCCAGGTCCTCGAAGGAGGTCCCGTCCTCGACCCCGATGTGCAGGGGTGTCCACTGGTTCATCGACGTGACGTGGTCGACCCAGGGGTGGCCGTGCCGGTTCGACGACGCCATCCGCATGGGGATCGAGCGCACGCCCTGGACCTCCGCGATCGCACGCGCGTAGGCAGCGAGCAGGACGACGGACACGGAGAGACCGACCCGGGTCGCGAGCTGTTCGGCCGCGGCACGGGAGCGGCGGGATCGCAGGCATCCCCGGATCACCTCGGTGCCGCCGTCGCCGTTCTCGGGCGGGATGCCGCCGTCGATCGACGCGGTGAGCGTCTTCTCCCAGTGCCGTTCGGCCGCAAGCCGCTTGGCGCGGAACTCGTACGAGCGCTGTTCCTCGGCCGTCCGGATCAGGCTGTACGCACTCTCCGCCGGCGTTTCCGGGGAGGTCAGGGCCGTCATCAAATCGTCCCAGAGGACCTTCTTGGCCGTTCCGTCCGCGAGGATGTGGTGGTTCACCATCGCCACGTGCGTCGCCTCGCCGTCCCGGGTGAGGATGCTCGCCCGCCAAGCGTACTCAGACCATAGGTCGAACGGCCGGTGGGCGATGTCGGTTGTGATGCCGCGGAGTTCCTGCTCCGTGGCGCGGCCTACATCGACCACGTCCACGGCGGTGTTGGGGTCCTCGTGCACGACCTGCCGCGGGCACGCGGGATCCGAGATGTCGTAGATGGTCCGCAGCGACTCGTGCCGGACCGCCAGAGTCCGCAGCGCCCTGTGGGCTGCGGCGACGGGCACCGCAGTGGGAAGGACCCACAGCGTCTTGAGGTTCGATTCATGCCACCGCTCCACCGGGAGGCTCTGGACGGCGCGCATCACAGAGAGCTGCCCGAACGAAAGAGGGCCCGTCGTGCTCATTGCGTCTCCTGCGTGATTCGGTGTATTCCGGCGGTGCAGTCCGTCCCCTGCTCCTAGGGGTGTGTCTTGTGGACCAGCCCTGGTGACGGGAAGGCGATGGCTGCAGACCAGCAGGTCGACGCAGCGATGAACCGGGAAACGGTGGAGGGCGTTTGAATGCCACCGGATCCCGAGAGGTGTCAAAAACGTACCGGCCCTCGTCGGGCATGAGCGGCAGCGGCAGCGGCAGTTACGGGGGCCGGCTCAGAGCCCGGCGGTCTGCACCGTCGGTACGGGCAGCAGCCGGTGACCGTGGTAGACGAGGGGCTGCCTCTCCTCGTCGTACGCGCTCGACAACACGCGGCCGACGAACAGCAGATGGTCCTGTACGGGCTGCGCGCTCTCCACGGCGCACACCACCGTGACCGCCGCGTCGGTGAGGACGGGCTGGCCGTGCCGCAGGGTGTGCGCGACGCTGTCGAAACGGGTCTTCGCGTCGCCGACGGAGAAATGGCGGCAGAGCTCTTCCTGCCCCTGCGCCAGTGCGTTGACGGCGAAGGCTCCGCTGCGGCGGATGTGCCCGGCGGTTCGGCTGGTCTCTGCCAGCGACACCAGCAGCGACGGCGGCTGTACGGACAGGGAGAGCAGGGCGTTGGCCGTACAGCCCACCGGTCCCTGCTCGCTCATGGTGGTGATCACGGTGACGAAGGTGGGGAGGTGGGCCATCGCGGCCCGGAAGCCCTCAACGGATGCAGCCTCGGTCGAGTGGGCCGATGCGGCCATGGGGAATCTCCTCGCTGACGTGCGGGGCGCGACGGAGCGGATGGTGACCGCAGGCGGTCTGGGTCTGCTCCGCTGCTCGCAGATCGTTCTCGCGGGAGTGCTCCGGTGTGCCCGACGGCGCGGTGGCCCCCACGGAGCGCGACGCTGCCAACCCTAGGTCCGGCTGCCCCCCATGAGCGGCAGTCGGACCGGCAGTTACCTCGCCAGCAGCTTCTCGTAGCCGACGAGCCGCACGCAGGCGGTGACGCCCCTGATGGCCTGCACCAGCTCGTCGGGGGTGGGGAAGCTGGGTGCGATCCGGATCACCGAGTCGTCCGGGTCCTGGCCGTGGGGGTGGGTGGCGCCCGCGGGAGTGAGCACGATGCCCGCCTCGGCAGCGCGGCGCACCACTTCGCGGGCACAGCCGTCGAGGACCTTCAGGGTGATGAAGTAGCCGCCCTTGGGCTCCGTCCACGTGGCGAGCCCCGTGCCGCCCAGTTCGACTTCGAGCATGCGCACAACGGCGTCGAACTTCGGCCTGAGCTTGGCGCGATGGAGCTCCATGTGAGCGTGCACCCCGGATTCGTCCTTGAGGAACAGCGCGTGACGCAGCTGGTTCACCTTGTCCGGGCCGATGGTGCGCTTCGCGGTGTTGGCCATGAGCCAGGCGACGTTGTCCGGGGAGGAGCCGAAGAAGGCGACGCCGCTGCCAGCGAGGGTGATCTTGGAGGTGGATCCGAAGACGAAGGCCCGGTCAGGATGGCCGCTCTGCGCGCAGGCGGCGAGCAGATCGCTGATCTCCACGCGCTCGTCGGTCAGGTGATGGACCGCGTAGGCGTTGTCCCAGAAGATCCTGAAGTCCGGGGCGATGGTGGACATGGCGGCGAGCCGGGCGATGGTCTCGTCGCTGTAGCTGATCCCGTCGGGGTTGCTGTACTTGGGCACGCACCAGATGCCCTTGACCGAAGAATCCTCGGCCACCAGCCCCTCCACGACATCCATGTCCGGACCCTGGTCGGTCATGGGGACCGGAATCATTTCGACACCGAGGCGTTCGCAGACGCCGAAGTGCCGGTCGTATCCGGGAACGGGGCAGAGGAAGGCAATGCGCTCCTCGTCCACCCAGCGGGACTTGGCTCCAGGCAGCACGCTCAGCAGCGCGTGCACCAGACAGTCGTGCATCAGTTCCAGGCTGGAGTTGCCCGCGGCCACGAGTTGCTCTACAGGGACTTGGAGCGGTCCGCTGAAGATCTCCCGCAGCTCCCGCAAGCCCTGCAGACCACCGTAGTTACGGCAATCCACAGCCTCGGCGCTGGTGTAGGTGTCGCCCGGGAGGGCGAGCAGCGGCAGGGAGAGGTCGAGCTGGTCCGCGGCCGGCTTCCCACGCGTCAAGTCGAGGGAGAGACGCCGCCCCATCAGCTCGGCATAGTCCCGCTGCGCGCGATCGCGGTGGGCGACGAGGGTGTCGGGGCTGAGGGCGGTGGGATTGATGGTGATCTCCTTCGGGCAAACGGCATGCGAAACGAGACGTCGCCAGCACCTTACCGAGGCCCGTCCGCAGGTGTCCGATGCTTTCCCGGGGATGAGCGCCGCTCTGATCATCTGCCTCTGCAACTGCCGCTCAGGGCATCCGGGCGTGACTAACGTGCTGCGCTGAGGCGAGGCATGGACCCGCCGCTCACCCCAATCCCGCCCGGCTCCCCTGGAGGACGCCACCATGCCCCCTCATCAACACTCTCAGGAGCGGCCGCTCCTGGTCGGAGTGGTCGGTGCAACCGGACGACTGGGGTCGAGCATCGTCGGGGAGTGCACCCGACTTGGCATTCCCGTCACCTGGACGGCGACGAGCAACGCGTGGGGTGCGACACCGGCGCCGCGGGACGAGCCGGCCCGCCCGCCCACCGTGGTCATCGACGCCAGCCGCGGAGCCGTGCTGCCGCGAACAGCCGCATACTGTGGGGAGACGGGCGCCGCGCTGGTGGCCTGCGCCTCGGACCTTGGTCCCGGGGAACTGGCGGCCGCGAAGGAGCTGTCCGCGCGGGTGCCGGTCATACGGGCTGTCAATCTGTCTGTGGCGCACTGGCTGCAGAGCCAGCTGGTGAGCACTGCGGCGCGGATCGCACGGCGGCTGCCAGAACTGCCCGCCGCCGCCGTGCTCGAACGCCACACGGCGGCGAAGCGGGACCGGCCGAGCGCGACCGCGCAGGCTCTGGCCGGCACCTGGGACGAGGTGCTCGGCAACGGGACGACGAAGGAGATCGCCTCTTTCCGGGCCGGGCTTCCCGTGAGCGAGCACGCCTTCGAGCTCACCTTCTCCCACGAGACACTAACGCTCCGCCATGACGTACGGGATTTGAGAGCGGCCGTCTTCGGTGCGCTCACCGCAGCGTCCTGGGCGCATGACGCCGCGCCCGGTTACCACTCCCTCACCGATCTCTTCGACCGTCTCTTCCTTCGGTGAATGCCACCGAAACACTGGATCCCTCAGACACCCCGCATCCCGCGAGCAGGAGCGCACACGTGACAACGGACCGGCACTTCGACTCGCCCGAGCAGGCCGAACTCTTCGCCATTGTCGAGAAGGTGGCGGACGAGGTACTCGCCCCGAACGCCGCCCGGTACGAGGACAAGTCGGAGTTCCCCCGCGAGATCGTCGGGACGCTCGGGGAACTCGGGTTGATGGGGCTGCCGTTCCCGGAGAAGTGGGGCGGCGGAGGCCAGTCCTACACGTTCTACCTCCAGGTCCTCGAACGCCTCTCCTACGGCTGGCTGGCCGCGGCCGAGTCCGTCCACCTCCAGGTGCTGGCGTGCCATGGGCTGATCCAGTTCGGCAAGGACCCTCTGCGCGAGGCCTACCTTCCGAGGATGCTGCAGGGCGAACTACTGGGCGCCAACTGCATGTCCGAGGCGGAGGCCGGATCCGACCTGGCCGCCATGACCACCGAGGCGCGGCCCCGGGACGACGGATACGCGATCTCGGGCCTGAAGTCCTGGGTCAGCCACGGCGGTGTGGCGGACGTCTACAACGTCTACTGCCGCACAGGCCGCGCCGGGGTGGGCGGCGTCTCGTGCTTCCTGGTAGATGCCTCGCAGGCCGGCGTGCAGCACCTGGCGCACATTAGCAAGATGGGCGTCAGCGCACTGCCGACGGCCCAGGTCGGCTTCGACGACGTACGCGTGTCGGCCGGGCGGATGATCGGCGGCAGGAACCGCGGAATGCTCGTCGCGGCCTCGGTCTTCGACCACGGGCGCCTCGGCATCTCTGCCTGCGCCATCGGTCTTGCCCAGGCCGCACTCGACTACGCATGCCGATACGCGAAGGAGCGGCGGCAGTTCGGCAATCCGATCATTTCCTATCAGGGCGTCTCCTTCATGCTCGCCGACATGGCGACCCAAATCGCCGCCGCACGCGCACTGATGCTGTCGGTCGCCCGGCTGAAGGACATCGGCCGTCCGATCTCGACCGACGCCGCCAAGTGCAAGCTCTTCGCCACAGACATGGCGATGCGCGTCACCACGGACGCCGTCCAGGTCTTGGGGGGCTACGGATACACCCAGGACTACCCGGTGGAGCGCTGGATGCGCGAGGCGAAGCTGCTCCAGATTATCGAGGGCACCAACCAGATCCAACGCGTGTCCATCGCCCAGAGCCTGTGACGGCCGCTCACCGCTTAGCGACCTTGCTACCGCCCGAGAGGAACCCCATGCTCACACCCTTGCGATTCGGCTGCTTCCTTGCGCCGTGGCACCGCCCGGGAGAGGATCCGAACCTGCTCCTGCGGCGCGATCTGCGCATCACGGAGCTGGTGGACGAACTCAACTTCGACGAGATGTGGATCGGCGAGCACCACACCGGAGGCTGGGGCACCGTGACCGCGCCCGAGCTCTTCATCGCGGCGGCCGCCGAGCGGACCAAGCGGATCAAGCTTGCCACGGGCGTGACAGCGCTCCCGTACCACCACCCCTACATGGTCGCCGAGCGCGCCATGCAGCTGGACAACCTGACCCGCGGCCGGTTCATCCTCGGCGTCGGCGCCGGATCGGGCGCGGCGGACATGCACATGCTGGGTGTTGCTCCCGAGGACACCCGGCGCCGTGTCGAGGAGTCGATGGACACCATCCTCCCTCTGCTGCGCGGCGAGACCGTGACGCGCAAGACGGACTGGTTCACCCTCGTGGACGGACGTGTGCAGCTGCGCCCCTTCAACCCGGGCGGCTTCGAGATCGCGATCACCAGCGCCTCCACGCCCTTCGGCATGAGGCTGGCGGGCCGTACGGGCATCGGGGTGCTCTCCAACGCCTCCGCACCATGGGGCGCCGCGCGCGCCGGCCACAGCGTCGGTGTAGAGCGGCTGGCCGAGCAGTGGCGCCACCTGCAGGACACGGCGAGCGCGACCGGTACCCCCTGCGACCGGAAGAACTGGCGCCTGGTGGTTCCGGTCCATGTGGCGGAGTCCCGGGAGCAAGCGATCGCCGACATCCTGCCAGGCTGGCTCCGCGACCGCGGCGAACTGTGGGCGGACACCATGGGCTTCCCCGTCGCTCGCGGCGAGACCAGTGCCCGTAAGGCCTTCGAGACCACCGTGGCGGCGGGAGGCATTCTCGTCGGCGACGTGGACGATGTGGTCGCGGGGATCGAGAAACTCCAAGAGGCCACCGGCGGGTTCGGCACCCTGCTGATCACCCTCCAGGACTGGACCACGCCGGAGCGCTCCCACCACAGCCTGGAACTTTTCGCCCGCTTCGTCGCACCCCGCTTCCGTGGGTCCGCACATGGTCTGCTGGCGTCTCAGTCCTGGGTGGCGAGCAACCGGGTCGCCTTCCAGGAGGCCCAGTTCGCGGCCCGCAGCAAGGCCATGACGAATAGCGGGGAGTAGATGAACCACCACGGCGTCAAGACGGTCCCGTTCTCGGGATCCGGGGACTGGGGCGGGCTGGCCACCTGGGGGCAGCAGGGCTTCTGGGACGGCCTGAAGAGATACGACTGCACGTCCTGGTACCGCAATGTCGCTCCCGTGTGGACAGTGCCCGAGGGCTGGGTTCTGGCGGACGTCCTCCAAATGCTCGGCTCGACCGTCTCCCGGTACGAGGGGCTGCGTACCGACGTCAGGGAGGGCGAGGACGGCCGGCTGCGCCAGCACGTCTGCGGTCGCGGCGAGTTCCCGGTGGAGATCATCGAGGCCACGAACGAGACGGACCTCGCGGGCCATGTGGCGCGGCTGCGGGCGCTGCCGCTGATCGGCAACGGGAAGCTACCGTTCGCGGCGGCCGTCGTCGTCGAGGAGGGCAGGCCTCGCCAGATGATCTGGGCCATCTCGCATCTCGCCGTCGATGCGTCCAGCGTTCGGGTCCTGCTGAGCCATCTCGACGCGCCGCGGCAGGAGCCCCCGCCCCAGCCGAGGGACCGGGCCGAGTTGGAGGCTGGTGACCAGCTCGCGCAGGCAGCGGAGCGCTCGACGACCGCATGGCTGCGCGCCCTGGCCGGTGCGGACCTTCCGTTCGCCGCCCGGCGGCCGGAACCCGACGCGGGGGGCATCCTCCAGGAGACGCTTACCTCCAGGTCGGCGGCCACCAGACTGGAGGAGCTGACCGCCGCACTGGGCACGGACGCGTCGGCCGTGCTGCTTGCGGCGGTGTCCGTCGCCCTGGGCTCGCCCCTCGGTTTGCGGACGCTCCCGCTCCAGGTGGTGACCTCCAACCGGCACCGGTCCGGCACCGAGGACTATCTGGGCGTGCTGGCGCAACTGGGCCCGATGGCCGTCGGCCTGGACCCGGACCAGAAGTTCGGCGACGCCGTCGGACAGGTCCGCCGCAGGTCGTTGCGCGCGTACAGCAGCGCGCTCTGGTCGCCCGCAGCGCTCGACAGCACGCTGCGGGGCACCGGCCGGTCGGCGGACGAGGTGCTGGGGGCAACGTACACGTTCAACGACGTTCGGGGCGGCTTTCCCGCCGTGATGGATCACCCGGCGCAGCCCGATCCGGGCAAGGACTATGCGGTCCGTCCGCTGCCGTGGTGGCCGTACCAGGGCGGCCGGTGCGGGATCGCCGTCGCGGGCGACCAGGAGGTGCTGCAGTTCGCGGTACGCGCAGACACGGCGTATGTCGCGCCGGAGCTTGCCCGCTCGCTGCTCCCAGCGATCGACACCGTGCTGCGTCTGGCCCATGCGAACAGCGCCGACGTACTCGTGGGCGAACTCGCCGCAGCAATACGGGGCGAACTCGCCGACCACTGACTCCTCGCCCGACAACACGCGCGAACAGACCCCGGTCCGGGGGGGGGGGGGGGCCCCACCGGGCGCCCCCCCCGGGGGGGGGGGGGGGCCGGGCCGGCCCCCCGGGGGGGGGCCCCCCCGCCGCAGGGGCGGGGGGACACACCAGGGG
>NZ_JBIRZM010000007.1:79940-305727 GCF_044390825.1 Streptomyces sp. NPDC018833
GGGGCCGACCCCCCCGCACCCACCCGGGGCGACCCCCCCCACCACGCACGCCCCCCCCGAAACCCCCCCCCAACAGCCCCCGGGCCGGGCGCCGGAAGGACACTTCCGGCTCACGGACCGGGGTCTGTCGGCTGCCCGGGCATGCACGCGGGTCGGCTACTCCCGGCTCTTCAGGTCGGAGATCACCACTGCGGTGTGGCGGAAGTCCTCCTCCGTGAGCAGGCCTCCCAGCAGCACCGTGCTCACTCCGAGTCCGAGGTACCTGTCGAGGTAGTCGGCCACCCGGCGGTAGCTGCCGACGAGGAGCGGCATCGTGCCCTTGTCGGCGCGGTAGGCGCCGGTCCAGTACACCTCGTCGTAGACATCGCCGTCGGTGGCGAGAGTCGCCAGCCGTCTGCTCCAGTCCGACTCCGACTTCTTGCGCATCACAGTCTTGAGCTGCGCCAGACGGTCCGACGGGTAGAGGGCCCTGGCGGCCTCCCACGCTTCCTCATCCGTCTCCCTGGCGACCAGGCCGATGCGGATGCCGATCGCAGGACCCGTAGCGCCCGGTCCGGGACGCGACTGGAGAAACGTGCGGGCGAACATGTCGACCGGCTCGGGGTGGGTGATGGCAATGTCGGCCACGGCGGCGGTCCGCTGGGCAGCGGGAGAGGAACCCGCGACGAAGACGCGCGGGCGGTCTGCCGGATCCAGCCGGGAGTACGTCCGCAGCCCCTGGTACCGGTAGAACCTCCCCTCGTGGGCGAGCGGTTCGTCCGTAGTGAGCAGGGCACGCAGCACCGCGAGGTACTCGACGGCCCGCTCGTAGCGCTCGTCGTGGTCGAGGGATTCGCATATCTGGCCCAGCTCTTCCTGAGCCGCGCCGGTGATCAGGTTGACGTCCACCCGGCGCCCGTAGAGCCGGGTCAGGCTGTGGATCATCTTGGCGGCGGTGAAGGGCGGGATGGCGTACGGCTGCAGCGCGACCAGCGGGACGACGGTCTTGGTCTGCTGGAGGATCGCCCCCGCGACCGCCCAGGGATCGAGGTTCTGATGGTTGTAGAACGCGAGCAACCCGTCCACGCCGTGCTGTTCCGCCAGCCCGGCGAGCTCGCCGATGAGCGGTAGTGGCGCTCCCTCGCGCGGGTGCGGCGAGAGGGCCGTTCCGTAGACGTCGAAGCGACGTCGAAGCATGATGCTTCCTTCCTGGACGTACGGGGGCCACCCGGCCGGGACGGCGGACGACGGGCGGCGGAGCTTCACTCCGGCGGATGTGACTCCAACCGGTGTCACTTCGGCCGTTCGCCGTCTGAGCGAACAGCCAGCCAGAGGCAGAGCGCCAGCGGCGGCAGTGCCGCAAGCGTGCTCAGTACCTGCCAGCCCAGGCTGGCGAAAAGGATGCTGGACGAGAGAGAGGACGCGGTGACGAAGATTCCGGTACCGCCCTCAACCACGGCCTGGACCCGGCCCCCCGCGCCAGGCGGGTAGCAGCGAACCACGTAGGAGCTTCCCGCCACGTACAGGAAGTTCCAGCCCACACCGATCAGCCCCAGCGATACGACGAAGGCCGCGAGGCTCGTGCTCGACGCGCCCACCAGGCCGCCTGACGCGAGGATGGCGGAGCCGAGGATCGCAGTACGGCGTGCGCCCATTGCGGTGTTCAGCCAGCCGCTGAAGAGGGACGGGGCGTACATGCCCGCCATGTGCCACTGGATGACCATCGCACCCTGCGCCTCGGAATGCCCGGCGTGCGCGCTGCCGAGAGGACCGGCCGCCATGAGCAGGGTCATGATGCTGCCGGCCACCGTGATGATGGCGTAGGCGGTACGGAAATCCGCGGTCCTGACCGCGACACGGATCCGGACGGCCTCAACGTGTTCCTTGGGGCCGGAAGTGCCCTTGGCGTTCTCCCTGACGGCCAAGACCAGCGGGATCACACCGGCTGCAAGCACCGAGACCAGCAAGTACGAGCCCGCGTATCGGGTGCTGAGCAGGCCACTGCAGGCGGTCGCCGCAAGGGGCCCCGCTATCGCCGCGACCACACCGCCGCACAGCAGGATGCTGATGGAGCGCTCACGCCGGCCGGGGGGCGCGGTGTCTGCGGCCAGATAGCGGAAGTAGCCGCCCGTCGCCTTGTAGGCGCCGACGATGGCGGTACCGAGGCAGAGCACGGCGAAGCTACCCGCCTGGATGCCCCGCATGGAGACCAGGCCGCCCACGACGGCAAGCACCGCCCCCGCGATCAGCACCTTGCGGTGACCGAACCGGGTGCTGAGCAGGCCCGCCGAGAAGTTGGAAATCATGGCGACCACGCCCATGAGGGTCAGCGGCACGGTCGCCAGCGCCTCAGACGGGGCCAGCGACAGACCCACAATCGCGGTCAGCGTCAGATCGACGCTCACTCCCATGTAGAAGAGGAATTGGCACCCTGTCAGGAGAACCAGGTTCCGGGTGTTGCGGCCACCCTCGCTCGCCATGGACTGCACGGCGGCGTCTGTGGGTGCCTCGTTCGACTCGGCATCCGGTTCGGTCCTGTTGTCCACGCGGGTCGTTCTCCTCTGCTGCGGTGGTGCGGACTTGATGCTCAGGAAGGACGCGCGGGCTTGGACACACTCCAGTCCGCGGCCTCCGGCCATGTGCGCTGCACCTGGCCGACGGCGTAGTCCCAATAGGAACGGACCGCCAGGTCACCGTAGATGAACTCGCGCTTGGCCCGCACGTCATCAGGCGTCGACGTGTGGTAACCCCCGGGGACCTGTTCAGCGATCAACTGAAGGTGGCAGGCGCGCTCCAGAGTATGCGCGTGCACGGTCGCATGGCGGATGGACTTCCCGACGATGACGCCCCCATGGTTACGGAGCAAGGCTGCGGGATTGCCGCCGAGCGCCTTGGCCACCCCACGTGCGGTCTCGATGTCGAGAATGGTGTTACTGGTCATCGTGAACCGATCAACGCGGTCCTCGAAGTACGCGCCGTCGTGCGACACCGGCCGCAGTGCCAGGTCGGTCGCTCCGAACACCAGCGTGTAGGGCGCATGGCTGTGGACAATGGCGTGGACATCCGGGCGTGCCTCGTACACCGCCTGGTGCAGGGGCAGTTCCGGTGGCGCCATGGCGGGCGCCGGCGCATCCGGGTTCAGCGGAGCGACGATCACGTCTTCCGGTGTGCACTCGTCGAACCCCTTGAGCGCTCCTTTGATGAGCATGTGGTCAGCTCCGGGCACCCGGGCCGACACCTGTCCCTGGTTGAAGTCGTCATGACCGCCGATCGACAGCGAGCGTGCCGCGATCGCCACCTGAATCCGCAGTCGCTGGACGATGGGGGGCAGGTCGACGGATGTATCCGCTGTCATCAGGTCTCCTTCGGGAAGCGAAATGGGTCACCTGTTCTGGATCGGCGACCAGCGCCGCCAGGGCATCGGCCGCCTGGGCTCCAGCTGCGGGCTGAGAACAGGCTCAGGCCTCGCTGGGCGCGCTCACGCCCTGCTCGACCATGTAATTCACCAACCCCTCGACCGACTGGAGGAAGCCCGTGTCCTCCTCCAGGTCGATGTAGACGCCGAACTCTGTCTCCACGGAGTCGATCAGCCGGAGGTAGGCGAGCGAGGTCAGGCCCTGCTCGGTGAGGGTGACGCCGCTCTGGAGCGCCTTCGCCTCGCTCACGACGCCTTCGCTGGCCGTCGCCACGAGCTTCGCGGTGCGCTCCATGAGCAGTTGGTGCTTGGACATCGGGATCTCCTTCAGATCTGCAGGGAAAGGGAAAACGTGGAGTTGCGCCGAGCGGCGGATCCCAGCCGTGTCAGACGGCCGGCCCGCCCTGCATCTCGGCGAAGAGCTGCCGCGCCGCGCTGAGCCGGGGCTTGCCGAGGCTCGTCTTGGGCAGTCGGTCTACGACCAGGAATCGCTCAGGCACCTTGTAGGCGGCGAGGCGTCGCAGGCACCGGGCCCGGAGTTCGTCCCCGGTCAGGCCGTCCGAACCAGCCACCACCGCGACGAGCATGGGATCGCCGTTGCGCTTGTCCACGGAGAAGACGGCGGATTCCGTCGCCCCGCACTCTGCCAGGACGGCGCGGACCTCGACCGGATCGACCTTGCGCCCGCCGAGGTTGATGGCTTTGCCCACCCGCCCCCTCAGCATCAGCCGACCGCTGTCCAGCAGGCCTCCATCCCCGGTGCGGTAGAAGCCGTCAGCGTCGAGTCGGCCCTCCAGAACGCCGGGGGCGTTCAGATACCGCGATCCCATTGAGGAACTGCGTACCCGGATCTCCCCCACCAGGCTCTCATCGCCGATGCCGTCTGCCCCGCCGGCGAACACGAACTCAACTCCGGGCAGCGGGTATCCCACACCCCGATCCGGACTGGGTTCGGGGTCGTAGGTGAGCGGCCCCGCCTCGGCGACCCCGTAGTAGTTGCACACCGACAGGGAGTAGCGCTCCCGCAGCGCGCGTGCGGTCTCCGCCTTCAGCGGCGCCGCCGAGGACAGCGCACTGCGCAGATTGGCGAGCTCGGGGATGTCGGCATCCCGCCGCAGCAGCGACTCGTACAGCGCCGGGAAACCGGTGAGCCGTGTCGGCTTGACCTGCTTCAGGAACCGGATGACGTGGCCGGAGCTCGGCAGACCGGACGGCACCCACAGGGCTGCGCCCGCGAGGAAGGCGGGCAACAGCGAGGTGTTGAAGGCCAGCCCGTTGAAGATCCCTGCGAAGCAGAGCACCCGCTCCCCTTCGCTCAGTCCGGTCGCCTCCTGCCATGCCTTCGCTGCGTTGTGAACAGCAGTGCCGGAGAACTCGATACAACTCGGGGATCCGGTAGAGCCCGAGGTGAACCGGCAGACCTCCGTGGTCCCCAGGAGGGCTGGACGGGGCCTGCCAGATCCGGCAAAGACCCGGGTCACCTGCAGGCTGCCGATCGTTGTCGTATCGCACTGGGTAAACTCACCCGGCAACTCCCGGTCATGGACGAAAGCGTCGATGCCGCATTCGCCCACGATGGCGGTTATCTCCTCGGCGCCCAGGGCCGGGTCAATCAGAAAGGGCACCATGCCGGCATGCAGCAGTCCGGTGTACGCCGCTATGTAGCGCGCTGAGTTCGCCGCGTAGACAGCGACACGGACGCGGTCACTATGGGCCGCATCGCCGACCAATCCGTCCGTTTTCCACCACGCGTCGATCGCTTCGGCGAACCGCTGCGCAGCGGCGCCGAGTTCGCGATAGGTCAGACTGCCGCTCGCGTCGCCGACCGCCACCCGGTCGGCATGAGCGGCGAATTGCCGGACCAGTACGTCTTTCAGAACACTCATGAACCCTGTTTCCCACATCTGTGCGTCGTCCCGCCGACTACTCCCACTCGTCCCGCTACTCACCGTGGGCGTGGGCGGCGGCCAACCGGTCGATCTTGTGGCCGCCCTCCGCCTCGGCGCCGAGGGCCATGAGGTACACCACTTCTTCGTCGTCCCCGATGCCCGCTACGGCGCGCAGGCCAGGCCCGTCGAAACCGCCCACGGCCGTCACCGCGACCGAGTTGCGGGCCGCACCCAGATAGATCAGCTGGGCAGCGGCCGAGGCCCGGAAGAGCGCGTCACGCAGCACCTGCGGGTGGCCGTCCAGGAGCACGCGCTCCTTGGGGATATGGAAGAGGACGAGGGCCTGGGCATCCCCGATGTGCCGCTGGCCGAAGCAAAGCCGGGTGATCGCGTCGCGGTCGCCGACGGCGTCGGAGACCACCAGTCTCACGTCGCCGCTGGGGAACCTCTCCCGGCAGGCGTCCACGTTCGCCCCAGGGCCGATGATCAGGGAGATGCTCACACCGCCATCCCGCTCGCCGTTCAAGCGTCGCAGGTCTGTCGGCAGGGCGGTACTGAGCACGCTCAGGGTGCGCGCCACCGCCGAGGGGGGCTGGTCCTCCGGCGCGAACGCCTTGCAGGAGTAGCGCAGTTGTGTTAGACGGCGCCACTCGTGGCGTCCGATCCTCGACGAGGAAGCCAATCTGTCGCCAGGCGCGACGACCGGGGCCACTTCCACCGGGGCAGGCAGGTCACCCCCGTCCGGCAGCACAGCGGGTATCTGCGACCAGCAGAAGTGCTCCAGATCCCCGTGCGAGTCGGCGGGCGTATCGCGGGACTGGCCGAGTACGGAGAGCTCCATGGAGCCTCCCGTGGGCGCTGCGATCGAGATCACCGAGTGGACCTCCCGATAGGGCAGGAAGTCGTCGATGACGGCCCGGACCGCGGGACGCGGGACGCGCAGCCGCAGCGTCGCAGTGCCTCTGCCGAGCGCGGTGCCGAGCAAGTTCGTGGCGGCGTGACCGGCGTCTAGATGGGTGTAGAGGTAGCCGCGTGGACCGTACTTGCGCATGGACAACCAAGGCCTGGCCAACACCACGATGTGGTCGACGGCATCGGGGCTTTGCCCGTGGGCCAACGCACGATGGAGTTCCACGGTGCGCTCGATACTCAGCGGGAGCCTGACGCAGACGGCCTGGGGGAGATCGACTCTATAGATGACGGGCCGAGAGGTGTCGCTGGCTTCCTCCGTAGTGACAATGAGGATGTCGTACGGGAAGAGGGCACCCGCGGAGGGGACACTCCGGGCCCCGCCCGCCCCCGCGTGCACGAGCGCCTCCTCGACGATGCGCAGGGCGTTGGCCGCACCGAGGCTTCGCACCGAGACACGCTCAGGGCGCGGCACCGGCCTGAGGGCGATCATGTCCAACCAGGTACGACTGAATGAGGGGCTGCTTTCCTCACGTGTCTCCGCTCGCATTCCGGTCTGCTCACGCGTCTCCATGACCCACCACGTGTCCATGAGAAGTGCCCTGTTAATGATTCGCCCAAGTGGCTGATGCGCTTGTGATAGGGCACCAACTCCTCGGACGAGCCTCTGGTCGCACGTCAACGTACTGAGGCATTCGGGGGGCAGGAGGCAGTTGAAGAGGCAGGTTGTGATCGGCGTCGCTGAGAGACACGAGAGTCAGCCAGGTCTCCTGTCGGGGGGCTTTCACCTGCGGCCAGGTCTCCTTCACCCAGCCGGGTGATGTGGTCCTCGTTGCGTTCGACGGCCCGTCTGGCCGGCACCTGGCAGGAGCACCCGGGCCGGATCAGCAGCTTGCGCGCCCCTTGCAGGATGAGCTCAGGTGCCAGTGGCGGCCGATCACAGTCTTGATCCGCGACAACATCCACCGCTGATCCGGCCAGCCGTACGCGACCGGCCAACCTCCGGCAGCGGATCATTCAGCTTCCCGGCCCACTTGGGCCTTCCCCCGTGATGGTGGGCACGCGGTTATTGATCACGCGGCGAGCGTGAGTTTAGCGGTGTGGTGTCGGTGTTCGTATTCGTTGGGGCTGAGGTGGCCGTTGGCGGAGTGCCGGCGGCGGGTGTTGTAGCGGGTCAGCCAGGCGAAGACAGTCCGGCGGCAGGTGCCGGCGTCGCCGTAGTCGCGGGCGCCCTGGAGGGTCTCGCGTTTGAGGGAGGCGTGGAAGCTTTCGCAGGCTGCGTTGTCGGCGCTGGTGCCGACCGCGCCCATCGACCGGGTGAGGCCGAGCTGGTCGCAGAGGTCGGCGAAGGCCCGGGAGCCGTATTGCGCTCCGTGGTCGGAGTGGAACACGGCGCCGTCCAGGCCGCCGCGGGTTGCAGCCGCCATCTGCAGTGCGTCGGCGACCAGGTTGGTGCGCATGTGGCCGGCGATGGACCAGCCGACGGCCTTGCGGCTGAAGCAGTCCAGCACGGTCGCGAGATAGAGGAACTGGCCGCCTGCCAGCGGGAGATACGTGATGTCGCCCATGTACTTGCGTCCCGGCTCGCTGGCGGTGAAGTCCCGCTGGAACAGGTCCGGGACCGGTGAGGTGGCTAGGTCCGGGACGGTGGTGCGCACACGTCTGCGCAGGCGGATTCCAGTGATGGAGAACGTCCGCATGATCCGGGCGACCCGCTTTTCGTTGACCCGCCGCCCTTTCGCGCGGAGTTCGGCGGTCACTCGCGGGGAGCCGTAGGCGCCGCCGGACTCGCTGTGGACCTCGCGGATCTCCTCGGCCAGGACCCGGTCCTCGTGCCGGCGGGCAGCCCGGGCCTCGGCACCGGCGAGCCACTTGTAGTAGCTGGACCGGTTCACGTCCAGGACCTGGCAGAGCCGCTTCACCTCGTAGGTGTCCCGGTGGTCGTCAACGAACTGGAAGCGGCTCATCACCAGTTCGTCTCCCCGGCGAAATACTTGGCCGCCTTGCTGAGGATGTCCCGCTCGGTGGCGAGCTTGCGCTCACTCGCCTCCAGTTCTGCCACCCGGGCTTCCAACTGCCGCACCCGCTCGTCCGGGTCAGCAGACGGCATCGCCTCCCGAGGTGGGACGCTCGGGCTCGCAGCCGTGCCGGTGACGCCACGGCGTTCACGGTCCCGCAGGACCCACTCCCGCAGGGTCGCCCGGTCGACGCCCAGGTCAGCGGCGATGCTCTTGTAGGTCGCCCCGGGTGTGGACTCGTACAGGGCCACGGCATCGGCCTTGAACTCGTCCGAATAGTCCTTCATCGCCATCGGCGGTCTTCTCGCTTCCTCCGGATCAAGCAGATCCAGTATCAGCGTGTCCACCACTCAGGAGGAGGCCCCCTTCTCCGCCCACGCCCGGTCCGACACCGTGGCCAAGACATCCAGCAACTCGACCTGCTGCACGCCAGTTACCCCCAGCCAGATCGACGAACTACGACCCCGACCATGATCTACAACTGAAGGGCCAGCGTCGAGGCCACTGCGCTCCAGGGGAGGATGTGTCGGCGGTATCTGCCTTCACCGTCGCCGACAGGAGACCTGGCTGACTCTCGTGTCTCTCGGCGACGCCGATCACAACCTGCCTCTTCAACTGCCTCCTGCCCCCCGAATGCCTCAGTACGTTGACGTGCGACCAGAGGCTTGCCGGTACCGCGCCATGAGCGTGTCTCGGTGCGAAGCCTCGGTGCGGCCAACGCCCTGCGCATCGTCGAGGAGGCGTCGTGTACGCGGGGGCGGGCGGGGCCCGTCCGACAGGCACTGTTCGTGAGTAGTACGCAGGCTTGCCAAGAGGGAGTCCATGAAGGCTTCATCACCAACCATCGACCAACCGGCCCGTCAACCTTGGTGGAACCCTCAGCAGCCGTCCGGAATGCCGGTCCACCGCTACCGCCGGGCCGCGCCGAGGGAGTTGGTCGAACCCGGCACCCGTATGTGGCTCGACCATCCACTCGACCACGCGCCGCTGTGGAGTTCCGTGGACCTGCGCGACGGCAACCAAGCGCTGGCCAATCCGATGGATCTGAGACGCAAGCGGGCGATGTTCGACCTGCTGGTCCGCCTGGGCTTCAAGGACATCGAGGTCGGATACCCCTCGGCCAGCGAGGCCGAGTTCGAGTTCGTACGCCATCTCGTCACCGGCGACCACATCCCCGACGACGTCACCATCACGGTTTTCACCCCGGCCCGCCCCCAACTCATCGACCGCACCTTCGAGGCGGTCCGCGGCGCGGACCGCGCCGTCGTCCACCTCTGCCACGCCACGGCGTGTCTGTGGCGCGACATCGTGTTACGGATGACGCCGTCCGAGGTGGTGGCGCTGGCACGAGGAAGCGCGGAGCACATGGTGCGGCTGGCTGACCGTGCCGGCGAAGCCATCCGGTTCGAGTACTCGCCGGAGACGTTCAACGTCACCGAACCCGAGTTCGCACTGGAGATCGCGAACACCGTGGCCGAGATCGTCGACGCTACTCCGGAACGGCCGCTAACACTCAACCTGCCGAGCACGGTCGAGACACACGCGCCGAACGTGTTCGCCGACCAGGTCGAGTGGATGCATCGCAACCTCGACAGACGGGACTCGATCATCCTGTCGGTCCACCCGCACAACGACCGTGGCACCGCGGTGGCCTCGGCGGAGTTCGCGCTGGCGGCGGGGGCCGACCGCGTTGAGGGCACACTCTTCGGCAACGGCGAGCGGACCGGCAATGTCTGCCTGGTCACCCTGGCTCTGAACCTGTTCAGCCGTGGCATCGACCCACAGCTCGACCTCTCCGACCTGCCGGCCGTCCGTCGGACGGTCGAGGAGTGCAACGAGATGGCCGTGCCGGACCGGCATCCCTATGCAGGCGACCTCGTGTTCACCGCCTTCTCCGGCACCCACCAGGACGCCATAGCCAAGGGACTGACCCACCTGGAGGACCAGGCCACCGCGGCCCGGGTACCAATAGCCGAGCTGCCGTGGGATGTGCCGTACCTGCCGATCGACCCGCAGGACGTCGGCCGGAGCTACGAGGCGATCATCCGAGTCAACAGCCAGTCGGGCAAGGGAGGCATCGCGCATGTCCTGCGCACCCGGTGGGGGCTCGACCTGCCCGTCGAACTGCGGGTGGAATTCGCCGGGGTGATCCAGCGGGTCACCGACGTGACCGGCGTCGAGGTGGAACCGGGCCGGATCTGGGACACCTTCCGCGCCGAGTACTGCGACACGGGCGGGTGGGCTGGCTTCGCGGAAGCCGAACTCGACGGCGACGACCCGGTAGGCGCGTTGCTGGCAACCCTCCGCAAGGAAGGGGTGCACGCCGAACTGGACCAGCTCGTGCGCGACGGGGCCGGACCCGAGTCCGGCGCCGAACACATCTGCTATGCCCGAGCGTTCGTCGAGCACAGCCCGGTGTGGGGCGTGGGCCTGGGCGCGACGCCCCAAGCTGCTTCTATCCAGGCGATGTTGGCGGCCCTGCACCGCAGCGGGGCCCAAGCGGACGGCACAGGACCAGTGCCGCATCTCACCGGGCCGAGGGAGGGAGCCCGATGAACGAACCGACGCTGCCGGCCTACGTCGAACTGGAGCCCGGGCGGTTCCGCGAGGACGAGGGCCTGCGCTACGAGGACTACGTCGTCGGCCACGTCTTCGAACACCGCCCTGGCCGCACGATCACCACAACCGACAACATCTGGAGCTCGCTGCTCTGCCTCAACCAGCATCCGCTCCACATCGACGAGGTCTACGCCTCTCGGACACCGTTCAAGCAGCTGCTCGTGTCCAGCCTGGTGACGTTCGGCATCGTGAACGGGATGACGGTTAAGACCATCAGCCAGAAGGCCGTCGCCAACCTGGGCTGGGACAAGGTCCGGCTCAACGCCCCAGTGTTCGTCGGGGACACCCTCTACGCCGAGACCGAGATCGTCGCCAAACGTCCGTCCGACTCCCGGCCGGGTGAAGGAATCATCACCGTCCACACGGTGGGCCGTAACCAGGACGGGGCGCAGGTCATCGAGTTCGACCGCACCCTTCTGGCGTCCATGCGCAATCCGGTCGGCCCGGCTACTGGTCCTCAGCGCTAAGGCAGGAGACGTTCATGACCGCACTTCCGGTGATCAGCCTCGAACAGGCCCGGAACGGAGACGAGGAAAAGGTCGCCGAGGAGATATCCCGGGCCTGCACGGAGGTCGGCTTCTTCGTCGTACGAGACCACGGCATCGACCGCAGAGTCTTCGACGAGGCCTACGAACTGTCCCTCGACTTCTTCCGGAGACCGACCGAGGAGAAGGACCTGCTGCGGATGCGCACGAGCACGGCCCGCGGTGACAACGACTACAGCCCTTATGGATACAGCGCACTGCTGTCGGAGAACGCTTACGCCTACACCGGAAAGCAGGGCATGCCCTCGGACTACGTCGAGAAGTTCAGCACCGGACGGCTCGTGCTGGACAACGCCGAGGACCTGCCCTTCCCCGACGACGAGCGCGGAGCCGAGCTGCGCGCCGCACTGAAGACCTACTTCACCGCGTGCGAAACCGTCGCCGCGCGGGTCACCGAGCTGCTGACCGTCGCGCTGGACCTGCCGCGTGACTTCTTCGCCGTCCGCACCGACCGGTCCAACGACTCGCTGCGCTCCCAGTACTACCCGGGGACGCAGCGGGAGTTCCTCAACGACCAGGGCATGGGAGAGCACACCGACGGCACGCTGATCACCCTGCTCACCGAGGACGGCCCCGGTCTGCAACTGCGCGACCTGTCGGGCAACTGGCTCGATGTGGAGGTGCCCGAGCGCGACTGGTTCATCGTCAACATCGGTGACCTCATGGCGCGTTGGTCCAACGACGAGTACGTCTCGACCCCGCACCGGGTGAAACTCGTCGAGCGCCCACGCCAGTCGATCGTCTTCTTCAAGCTGGCCAACGACGACACGGTCATCGAGTGCTTCCCGAAGTTCATGCGGGACCGGCCGGCCAAGTACGAACCGATCCGCTACGAGACGTTCTCGCAGCAGAAGATGGACGCGCTGTTCGGACGGGAGGCCCGGGCATGAAGGTCGATCCCTGTCTGTTCTACGTTCCGGCGTCACGCGTCGACACCCTGCTCAAGAACGTGCCGCGACACTCGATCGCGCTGGTGCTCGACCTTGAGGACTCGGTACCGAAGAACGCGAAGCCCACCGCTCGTCAGCGGCTGGGCGAGGTCGACCTGACGGGGACGGGTCTGGCCGGTGTGATGTTGCGCGTCAACAGCATCGAGACCCCGGACGGCCTGCTCGACATCCAGACGATCCTCAGCCTCGGCGGGGAGATCGGCGGCCTTCCCGTGCAGACGGTGCTGGCGCCGAAGATCGCCGCGGGGCGGGACGTCGCCATCTACCGGTCACTACTGTCGGGCCTGCCCACCCCGCCGGAGATCTACAGCTTCATCGAGACCGTGGACGCGGTGGAGAACGCCTTCGAAATCGCCGCGCTCAGCGACGGGCTCTGCTTCGGGCAGGCCGACCTGGTCGCGGAGATGTGGGCGCCGGACGAGTCGTACCTGGCCCATGCGCGAGCCCGGATGTGCGTGGCCGCCTCCCGCTACGGCCTCCCGTCGATCGACGGGAACTCCTTCGAGCTGTGGGACATGGACGTGGTCCGCGCCCAGTGCGAGGCGGCCAAGGCATGCGGCTTCACCGGCAAGGCGGCCATCCACCCCAAGCAGGTCGACCCGATCGTCGAGACGTTCACCGCCGCCCCGGAGGAACTGGACGGCCACCGTCAGACGATCAAGGACTACGAGGCCGACGACGCTGGCTTCGCCGTCAGCAAGGACCGGGTGCTCGCACCGCCCTTCGTCCTGAAAGCCAGGCGCATGCTCGCCCTGCACGACGGGATCGCGCGCCCGGTCCGCTGACCCGCCGACCGTATGAGGACGCCACCCGAGAACGGCGAACCGAAAACTGTGGAGGACATCGTGAGCTCTTCGATGGCGAACATCGTGAAACAGGCCATGGTCGACGTCTCCGGATACGAAGTGGAGCTGGTCGACGGCCGGTTCACCACCGTGCCCGCAGACCTGACCGCTCGCCTGGTGAAGCTGGTTGCGGACGGCGCCGGCTTGGCCGTCTGCCACGGCGCTGGCGCGCTCCTCTCCAAGCACGGCATGGACATCCGTCGCGAGGCCGACGCGGCGGCCGTGCGCGACTACTTCGAGGCCGTGTTCCGCCGGTTCACAGCTGAGGTCGACTTCGCGCAGTACACCCCGGTCGTCATGGACTACGACCAGGTGGCGAGCATGGACGTGGACGGGTTCAACAAGAACACCAGCTTCACACCCAACTCCGACCACACCGAGTCGCGTGAGTTCCTGACGACCAAGTGCGTCCACTTCGACGCCGCCACCACGTTCATCGGCAACGTCTATGGTCCGAACACGAACATCACGGGCGGCCTGCCGATCGTGTGCGACACCCGGGAGTACTGCCGCCTGACGGGCACCGACCCGGCCGACCTCATCGAGCTGATGCCGCACAGCTACAACGTCGCGGTCCGGCAGGAGCACGTCGAGGCGATACTCGCCGACCACGCGGTGGCCGTGGATGTCGACCTGATCAACGACATGGTCATGGTCGTGCTCAACAACGAGGTCGCCGGCGGGCTGGCGCACGCGGGCTCCACGCCGCGCCTGGTGGACCCGGCCAAGCCCGGTAAGCGCCCCCTGCGCCACATCGAGCTGCAGTTCGAGGACGGTCAGAACCTGAACAACTGGTACCGCCACTACCGGCTCGCGATGCCGGAGGTCAAGGTCCAGGTGCCGGAGGCGAACACCCCGGACCACGATCGCTATCACCAGGGTGTGAGCGCCGAACTCGCGGCGCAGAGCCCGGCGACCCTCGGTAGTTGAGGCACATATGTCACTGCTGCATCGCCCGGAGGTACCGGGCATGGACGACGCGGACCAGGCGGAGCTGACGAGCCTGCTCGAACTCCTGCGGGCCGACGACTGGCCCGAGGACCTCTTCGAAGGCCGTCGGTTCTACGACCGCTGGGGCACGCCGGTGGCGCCGGACATCCAGGTGTCCGAGTGCGAGCTGGGCGGCGTACCGGCCTACCTGCTAACCCCTCCGGAGTCCGACGGATCGCGAATCGGACTCTGGCTGCACGGCGGCGGCTATGTCTTCGGCTCGCAACGCAGCCACGGCAGCATGGTCGCGGAGGCGGCGCGCAGTGCCGGACACCCCTTCCTGCACCCGCAGTACCGCAGGGCACCGGAACACAAGTACCCGGCGGCGCTTGAGGACGCGTTGGACTGCTACACGGCCCTGCTGGCGCAGGGCCGGGCGGCGGACTCGATCGTCATGGCCGGTGACTCCGCCGGCGGTGGCCTGCTGCTCGCGACCCTGCTCGCCGCCCGGGACCGCGGGCTGCCGATGCCCAGGGCCGCGGCCTGTGTCTCACCGTGGACGGATCTCCTCGGGACGGGGGAGACCTTCACGGCGAAGGAGAGCATCGATCCGCTCATCACCCGCTCTGTGGTGGACAACGTCGCGGAGGCCTATCTGGCCGGAACCTCGCCCGAGACACCGTACGTCTCACCGCACTACGGCGAGCCCCACGGTTTCCCGCCGGTACTCATACAGGTGGGCGAGCGGGAGATGCTGCACAGCGATGCCGAGCGGTTCGCCGCGAAACTGGCCGACGCCGGGGTGCCGGTCGCGCTCGAGGTCTGGCCGGGCATGGTCCATGTCTGGCATCTGCACCATCAACGGCTGGCCAAGGCACGCGAAGCCCTGGAGCGGCTGGGTGCCTTCCTGCGCGCACCGGCCACGGAATCCGCGGCCCCGTCCCCCGCGCTCGCGACCCGAGGAGACTCATGCACACCCGTGGCACCGTGACCGACGCGGAGTTCGACACGTCGATGGGACCGCACCGGTTCCGCAACAATCAGCGCATGATCCCGGCGGGCGAGGCGGCGTGGCAGCTCGCCGGAGAGCACGGGATGCTCGACATCCGGGTCGACGCCACTGGCGGCCAGAACCGGCTGCGTGACGTGCGCACCGGGCACGAGTTCCTCAATCTCGCCTCCTGCTCCTACCTGGGGCTGAACAGCCATCCGACGATCGTCGAGGCCGGTGTCGCCGCCCTGCGCGAGGAGAAGGTCACGGGACTAGCCATGGCCGAGTTCCGCATCCGGCTGGAGGCTGCACACCGGCTGGAGGAGGAGCTGTCGGAGCTTTTCGGCACGCCCGTGCTGCCGTCGATCTCCTGCGGGGTGCTCAGCTCCGCGGTACTGCCGCTGCTGGCGTCCGGACACGTCACCGGCACCGATCCGTTGGTCGTCGTGTTCGACAGGTTCGCGCACTTCTCGATGAACTTCGTCAAGCCGGTCGTGGCCGACGAGTCGCTGGTGCTGACCTCCCCGCACAACGACATGGAATTCCTGGAGGACGTGTGCCGCAAGTACCCGCGCGTGGCCTACGTCTGCGAGGGCGCCTACTCCACCGGCGGTCTCGCCGACCTGGAAGGCATCAGGTCCCTGCAGGAGAAATACGGGATGTACGTCTACATGGACGACTCCCACGCCCTGTCCACCCAGGGGCCCAACGGCGAGGGCTACGCGCGGTCGGTGTTCCGTGAACTCGACGACCGGACCATGATCGTCGCTTCGACCGCCAAGGCATTCGGCAGCACGGGCGGGATCGCGATGCTCGGCTCGGCCAGCATCTTCGACTTCCTGTACCGCTCCGGCCCGATGGGCTGGTCCCAGGGACTGCGTACCGCCGCCATCGGGACGACGCTGGGCAGCATCGCCGTCCATCGTTCCCCGGAGCTCGGTGAGCGCCAGCGCCAACTGGCCGAGAACATCGCCCTCTTCGACCGACGGATGAAGGACCGGCCCGTCCGCGGCGTCGGTTCGCACATCAAGTTCGTCACCGTGGGCGAGAACGAGTGGGCGGTGGAACTGGCCACCGAGCTGTACCGGCGCGGCTACTACTGCTCGGCGATGTTCTTCCCGGTCGTCCCGCGCGGACAGGCAGGCATCCGGCTGATGCTGCGCGGTGACATGACCGCCGCGATGACGGAGAAGTTCGTGGACGTCCTCCAGGACGTGCTGGACGGGTTCCTGTGACGGCGCCGGAGGAACCGCGCGCAGATCCACGCATCTCGTCCGTGGCGTCGGTCCGGTCGCTGGCGGAGGCAATGCGCGAGGGTCTGCGCAGCGGCGCCGTCGGACGGATGTCGGTCCCGCCCCGCGAGACCGTCGAGGACGCGGCGGGCGCGAAGTTCATCTCCATGCCCGCCGTCTCCCCCGACCACGACCTCTACGTCAACAAGGTCGCGGCGATCGTGGCATCGCCTGCACGGGGCCGCGGTGCGACCGTCACCTCGGTCGTGCCGATGTTCTCGGTCTCCACCGGCCGCTACCTCGGCGCACTGGACGGCGCCGCCGTCACCAACCTCAAGTGCGCGGCCGTGACTGCGCTGGTCACCGACCGGTGCGCCGCGCCGGACAGCCGCGTCCTGGGGATCATCGGGGCGGGTGTCCAGGCCCGGCAGCAGTTCCTCGGGGTATCGGCGGTGCGTGATCTCACGGAGGTCCGCGTCTGGTCCCGCACCGCGAGCCGCACGGCGGCCTTCGCCCGCGACATCGCCGCGCAGGCCGGTGCCGAGGGCAGACCGGTGAACGTCGTCGTATGCGACTCCGCTGAGCACGCGAGCCGGGACGTGGACATCCTGTCGACCGCGACCACGTCGCCCGATCCGCTGCCGATCTCGGCGCAGTTGCCGGCTCACGCGCACGTCAACTGCATGGGGGCGCACACCACCCGGTCACGTGAGCTGGCCGCCGACCTGCTCCGCGGCAGCGTGGTGATCGTCGAGGAGCTCGGCACGGCGGTCGCCGAGGCAGGCGAGAGCCACGCCCAGGCACTCGAACTCGGCGCCCTGCTGGGGCCCGAAGCGGCCGAGTTCGCGCGCCGACGGACGGTCTTCGCCTCCACCGGTTGCGCCTATCTCGACCTGATCACCTGCGCCCACCTGATCAGCCACGGCGAGGGCGCGGGCATCCGGACCGCGGCGGCCCTCGCGTCGTGACCGAAGTCCACCTGACCGAAGAAGACGACCACCCCGGTAGGAAAGGAAGCACATTGGCCAACATCGGACGGGAAGAGCTCTCGGGCAGCCACGACAGGGCCATCCCCCAGCGGTTCCTGGACCTCATGGCGACTGGCTGGCGTACGAAGGAGCCCGACCTCACCCCGGTTCCCCAGGTCAAGCACCTCGCCCGGCGCCGGGCCCTGCTCTCGGCGGCCTTTCCGGGGGACACCCTGGTCATCCCCACGGGCAACATCCACTCGCGCACCTTCGGCGCACCGTACGACTTTCGGGCCGGCAGCGACTTCCTGTGGCTGACCGGCGATCAGGAACCCGACTCGGTCCTCGTGCTGCACCCGACGGCCACCGGTCACGACGCCGTCCTCTACACCCAGCCGCGCTCCGACGTCGCGTCCGGTGCCCAGTACCTCGACCGGATGGACGGCGAAATCTGGCACGGCCGACGGTTCTCACCCCAGGAGAAGTCCACCATCCTGGAGATCGACACACGCCCCCTCGGTGAACTGCTCTCGGTGCTGGACGCGGTGGCGGCCTCACCCCGGCTTCGTGTCCTGCGCGGCTACCACGCCGGTCTCGACGGCGGGCTCCGGCCCGGCGCACTGCCCGTCACCGCCGACAACGTCGAGCGGGACGCGCTGCTGGCGAGCGTGATCTCCGAGCTGCGGCTGGAGAAGGACGAGTGGGAGATCGCCCAGTTGCAGGACGCGGTCGACGCCACGATCCGCGGATTCGAGGACGTCGCCCGGCGGCTGCGGCCGGACGCCCCGACTTCCGAGCGGTTCATCGAGGGCGTCTTCGCCTGGCGCGCGCGCACCGCGGGCAACGGCGTCGGTTACAGCTCGATCGTGGCCGGCGGTCCCCGCTCGACGATCCTGCACTGGTCCCGCAACGACGGCTCAATCGAGCCCGGGCAGATCCTGCTCCTGGACATGGGCATCGAGAACGTCAACCTCTACACCGCCGACGTGACCCGCGTCCTGCCTGTTTCCGGGACGTTCAGCCCGGCTCAGCGGGACGTGTACGACATCGTGCACGCGTCACGGACCGCGGGGCTCGCGGTGATGGCCCCGGGCGTCGCCTTCGCGGAGATCCAGGACACCTGCACTCGGGTGCTGGCCGAGGGGCTGCGCGGCCTCGGCCTCCTCAAGGGCAGCGTCGAAGAAGCACTGGACCCGTCGTCGATCGCGTACCGTCGCTGGTCGCTGCACGGCTTCGGCCACATGCTCGGTCTGGACGTGCACGACTGCGGACACGCCCGTCCCGAGGCGTATGCCGGCGGCGTCCTGAACGAGAACTACGTGCTGACCATGGAACCCGGCCTGTACTTCCAGCCGCACGACGAACTCGTGCCCGAGGAACTGCGGGGCATCGGCGTACGGATCGAGGACGACGTTCTGGTTACCGCCACCGGCGCACACCTGCTCACCCAGGCGCTTCCCACGGAGTCGCACGAGGTCGAGTCCTGGCTCGCCGCCCAGCGCGAGGCGGGTCCGCGGGAACCCTGCGGCGATGGCAGCTGACGTGACCGCGGCTGCGACCGAGGCGGAATTCGACGCGTTCACCGCGCGGCTGGGCATCGACGTGCCCGCAGACCTCAAGGGCGGCGTCCTGCGGGGCTATCAGGGGCTGCGGGCCATGGCCGAACTGCTGCGCGATACCGACGCCGGGCCCGGCGACCCGCCGGGCCACGAGAGGCCGGGCGGGAAGAGGGGGGCACCCGGTGGCTGAGGAACGCACAGGAGGGAGAACGGCGCTGCACGAACTCTCCGTCCAGGAGGCAGGCATGCTGCTGCGCTCCGGCGAGCTCACCTCGGTCGAGCTGACCCGCCACGCCCTCGACCGCATCGCCCTGCTCGACCCGGCTCTGCACGCCTTCATCCAGGTGACGGAGGAGACGGCGCTGCGGCGTGCCGCGGTCGCCGACCGGGACCTGCGGGCGGGCAGGGACCGTGGCCCGATGCACGGAATACCGTATGCGCTGAAGGACATCTTCGACGTGGCGGGTGTGCCCACCACGAACGCTTCGCGGTTGCGCGCCGACCGGGTGGCGCGCGCCGACAGCACGGTCGAACGCCGCCTGCAGGCCGGGGGCGGAGTGGGGCTGGGCAAACTGACCACGTTCGAGTTCGCGATCGGCGGTCCGAGCTTCGACCTGCCCGTCCCGCCCGCCCGGAACCCGTGGAGCGAGCAGCATGTGCCGAGCGGTTCGTCGTCGGGTTCGGGAGCGGCGGTCGCTGCGGGCCTGGTGCGGGTCACCGTGGGATCCGACACGAGCGGATCCACCCGGGGCCCGGCGTTCCACTGCGGCGCGGTCGGCCTCAAACCGACCTACGGGCGGGTGTCCGGGCACGGCGCATGGACACTCTCGCAGACGATGGACCACTTCGGCCCGCTGACCTGGACGGTTGCCGACACGGCGGCGGCGCTGCGCGTGATCGCGGGCGCCGACCCGGCCGATCCGCGCACTGCCGACATCGAGGTCCCCGACTACACCGCGGCGCTGGACCGCGGCGTCGCCGGACTACGTGTGGCCAGTTCACCGGGCTGGTACGCCGAGGACCCCATGACAATGCCCGAGATCGTCACCGGCGTGGAGCAGGCGCTCGGCGTGCTCGACAGCCTGGGTGCGCGCGTCGAGCAGGTCACGCTGCCACCCTACGAGGTGTTCAACGCGTGCGGCCGGGTCATCTGTGCGGCGGAGGCGTTCTCGAATCTTGAGGACGACCTGCGACGCCACCCGCGATCGTTCGGCCGCTACACGTACCAGCGTGTGATGCCGGGAGCCGGGATCGCAGCCTCCGATCTCATGCGCGCCTACGAGGTGCGGCGGCGGCTGACCCGGCAACTCGACGAGACGGTCTTCGACCGCCACGACGTACTGATCACCGTGTGCGGACAGACCACCGCCGCGCTGTGGAGCGACTTCCCGGCGGACTGGCCGCCGCCCAAGCTCGCCAACGACATGCAGACGATCCCGTTCAGCGTCACCGGTCATCCGGCGCTGTCCCTGCCGATCGGGTTCGCCGCGAACGGCCTGCCCATCGGCCTCCAGATCGTCGGGCGGGCCTTCGAGGAGGCGACCGTCCTGCGTGTCGCGGCGGCGCTAGAGGCCGAACTCGGACAGCGCCACCGGCGCCCGCCGGAACCGGACAACACGGGAACGGGGGCATGAGCGGCGGGACAAGACCGGTGACCGACTACCCCTCAGGTTCGCTGCACAAGACACACCAGGAGTGCTGGAACGGCTGCGACTCGAAAGGAACGGGGCGATCTCGACACCTGTACCGCATGACGGCTGACCGGGCTCGGTCGCGGTCGGCGGTGCCTGGTGATCAGGGTGGGCGCCAGCTCCGTCACCCGCTGGGTCGCCGGGCGCTGCCCGGACGCGCCGTCACCGTCCTCAGCACCCGCTGCCTCGGCGACACCGGGCTCGTCAGCCTCAAGTGGGTGCCGGGCACATGCGGTCGACGGACTTCGCTCCCGGCTCGTCCGACGTGGTGCATCCCGGTCTGGCCTTCCGCCACTCGTCCGAATACGAGGTGCTCGTGGCAACCGCCTGGACGCGAGCGGCCCCTGCGGTGCGTCGGTCGCTGCTGGCAGCAGACAGGAAAGCGCCTGCCTGGTCGGTGTCGGGCTCCCGACACCGACCGACGTCGACGCGGTCACCGCCCTGGCCGCCTTCCTGATCCTGATGCCGTCGCACCCATTGGCCGCCGGTTACGCGTTCTGCCGGATCCGAGCGCAGCAGGAAGCCCATACGACCGCGCGCTGAGGTGAGGACCGCATCATGTCTCAACCACGAGGACTGCCCATGTTCACCGAGTACAACCGCGCGTTCCTGGCCGCCCAACGCGCCGCGCCCGACCATGCGATGGCCGCGCGCGGCGCCGACCAGCTCCTGGACGATCTCGGGATCGCCTTCCGGTCGCTGCCGTACTACTTCCGTATCGACCCGGCGACCCACGCCACACTCGTCCGTGCGACGCGTACTCTGGTCGACGCGCAGGAGAAGCTCGTGCGGCATCTGTGCACGACACGGACGCCGGACGAACTACGGGCACTGTTCAACGTACCGCCCAAGATGGCAGCTCAGATGGACTGGCCCACCGTTGCCTCGCGTGGCTTGCGGATGCTGCGGGCCGACATCATCCCGACCGACTCCGGCTACTACTTCTGCGAGATCAACCACTTCTCCGGGGTCGGTGCGACCGAGGGCTACTACAGCGCCTACGCCTTGGCGGAGTTGCTGGGCCGGTCCGTAGTCGGGGTGTCGCCGATCCGGCAGCAGGCGCATCTTTACATGGCCGAATGCCGGCGCGGCGGTTTCACCCGCTTCGTCATACTCGACTCGACCAAGCATCGCGCCTACGGGTTCAGCCCGCACTGGTTGTTGCAGCGCTACCTCCGGCTGATGGCGCCGGACATCGAGATCCACTACCACGACGAACTGACCTACCCGTCCGAGTGGCTGGCCCCGGCCGAGGCCGGGAAGACACTCATCCACCGCCTGGTCACCGTCGAGGACACCTCTGACGAGGGAGAGTTCCTGGTGGCGCTGCGGGACAGCGGGGCCACCTTCTCCGATCTGTTCGAGGGCGAGCTGAAGATGCACCGTCGGTGGTTCTCGATGCTCTGCGACCCCGAGTACCAGAAGATCCTCAGCGAGGAGGAACGGCAGGTCGTCCAGCAGTACGTGCCGCACACCTTCGACCTGTCCTCGGCCACCCTGGAATCGGCGTTGGCGGACAAGGACCGGCTGGTCTTCAAACGCAGCTACACCTACGGCGGCAAGGAAGTGCTCATCGGCGACCGGTACTCGTCGGAGGAACTCCGCGCACTGCTGAGCGTCGACGTCTCGGGATGGAACTGCCAGCGAAGGCTGCACACGTCAAGCCTGGAGCTGCCCGGCCCGGACGGTGAACTCGTGCCGTATCACTACGTCTTGGGGATGTACCTCTACGGCGAGGGAGCCAGCGGTCTCCTTGTGCGAGGTACCGCGCATTCCCCGGTGGTCAACTTGTCGCAGGGCGGTGGGGTGTCGTGGGCGTTCGTCGAGTAACCGCACCGATGGCTCAACCGGAGTCGACGACCGACTCCGAGCAGCAGCAGAGGCAGCAGCGGTGGCTGGCGGAACGGATCGCGGCACTGCGGGTGGACGACCGGGAGTTCGCCGCGGCGATCCCGTCGGCGACGGTGGCGGACGGCACGCGGAGGGCCGCGGGAAGTCTGGCCGGCACCATCGCCGCCGCCATAACGGGATACAACGACCGGCCCGCTCTCGCACAGCGGGCACGGGAGGTCGTCACGGATCGCGCGACGGGCCGAGCCATCCTGGAACTCCTCCCGCACTTCGACACGATCACCTACGGCGAGCTGTGGGCGAGAGTCGGCGCGCTGGCGGGGACATGGACCACCGGTGTGTCCGGCGGATTCGTAGCAGGTGACTTCGTCGCCGTCCTGGGGTTCACCGGCATCGACTACGCGACCATCGACCTCACCTGCATGATGCTGGGCGCGGTGTCGGTCCCGCTGCCGAGAAGTGCCTCCGCCGCGCACCTCGCGCCGGTCGTGGACGAGACACGCCCGCGGATCCTGGCGGCCGATGTCGAGTCAGTGGGCATCGCGGTGGACGTGGTGCTCCGGAGCGACTCCATCGAACGGCTCGTGGTCTTCGACTACGACGGCCGAGTCGACGACCAGCGTGAGACGTTATCGGGAGTCGTCGACAAGCTGCGCGGACGTGCCACGGTGGTGACGCTCTCCGAGGAACTGGAGCGCGGCCAGGGGCAGTTGGCGACAGACACCCCGACGGCCCTCACGGACAGCGATCCCGATCGGCTGGCCGGCCTCATCTACACCTCCGGCAGTACGGGCACCCCGAAAGGCGCCATGTACACCGAAGGAATGCTCACTCAGATGTGGCAGCGTTCAAGCGGCGGCATGACCAACGCGGGAGCGAGCGGCGACGCGCCGCTGCCGACCATCGTCCTGCACTACATGCCGATGAGCCATGCGAACGGCCGGTCCTGGCTGGTCTCCGGGCTCGCCTCGGGCGGCATCGGCTTCTTCGTGGGACGCAGCGACCTGTCCACGCTGTTCGAGGACATTTCCCTCGCGAGGCCCACCGTACTGAGCCTGGTCCCCCGGATCTGCGACATGGTCTTCCAGCTCTATCAGATAGAGGTGGATCGATTCGCGGGACGAGAAGGGGAAGATGATGCGACCCGTGCCGCGGCGCGCGCGGAGATACGTGACCGGCTCCTCGGCGGTCGCATTCTCAGCGCACTGTGCGGGAGCGCCCCGCTCTCCCGGCAGATGCGCGAATTCACGGAATCGGTCCTCGGAATCCTGGTGACCGACTGCTACGGCTCGACGGAGACCGGTCGTCCGGTCGTCGTCAACCAGCAGGTCCGGCGACCACCCGTCATCGACTACAAGCTGGTCGACGTGCCCGAACTGGGGTACTTCCAGACCGACAGGCCCCACCCGCGAGGTGAACTGCGACTCAAGTCCGACGGAATGGTCCGCGGCTACTACAGACAACCCGAAGTCACCGACCGGGCATTCGACGACGAGGGGTACTACAGAACCGGCGACATCATGGCGGAAGTCGCACCGGATCGTCTGGTGTACGTCGACCGAATCAACAACGTCGTGAAACTCTCCCAGGGCGAATTCGTCGAGATCTCCCGCCTGGAAGCCCTGTATTCGAGCAGTCCGTACATCGAGCAGATCTACCTGTACGGCAGCAGTGAGCAGGCCTTCCTGCTCGCGGTGGTCGTCCCGGACTTCGCGAGAATCGGGTCATCCGACGCCGACGAGGTCCGAGCGGCCGTCAGCCAGTCCATACGGCGACTCGCGGCGGAAGCCGAACTGAAGCCGTACGAGATTCCGAACGACTTCCTCCTCGAACCCGACAGGTTCTCCGTGGAGAACGGCCTGCTCTCGGGCGTGGGCAAGCATCTGCGGCCCGAACTCAAGGCCCGTTACGGCGAGCGACTGGAGAACAAGTACAAGGAGATCGCGGACCGCCGGACCGGACTGTTCGCCCAGGTCCGCGCCACCGGCGGCAGCAGGCCCACACTCGACACCGTCACCGACACCGCACAGGTCGCACTCGGACTGCGGTCACCGGAATGTCAGCCGGACCAGAGCTTCACGGACCTGGGTGGGGACTCGCTCTCCGCACACACCTTCTCGACCATGCTCGGGCAGGTCTTCGGCATCGACATACCCATTCAGGCCATCATCGGGCCGCAAGCCACCCTGACCGGCATCGCCGCATACGTCGACACCGTGCGCGGCTCGGAGATGAGGCGCCCGAGCTTCACCTCGGTGCACGGCAGCGCGAGTTCACAGGTGAGCGCCGCCGACCTGACACTCGACGCATTCATCGACGCCGGGACACTGGACCGGGCCACGACACTGCCGAGTGCCGCCGACGCGACCCGAACCGTGCTGCTCACCGGCGCGAACGGCTTCCTGGGCCGCTTCCTGTGCCTGGAGTGGCTCGAGCGGTTCGCCTCTACGGGCGGGAAGCTGATCTGCCTCGCGCGCGGACGCGACGACGCAGCGGCCCGGCAGCGCATCGACGACGCCTTCACCAGCGGGTCGGCGGAACTCGACGAGCGCTACCGCACACTGGCCGAGCGCCACTTGGAGGTGCTCGCGGGAGATGTCTCCGTCCCACGACTCGGCCTGCGGGACGCCGACTGGGACCGCCTCGCAGGGACCGTCGACCAGATCGTGCACTCTGCCGCACTGGTCAACCACGTGCTGCCGTATGCCCAGTTGTTCGAGCCCAACGTCGTGGGCACAGCCGAACTGATCCGGTTGGCGCTCACCACGCGCCGCAAGCGGTTCAGCTACATCTCGACGGTGGGTGTGGCGATGCTGCCGGACGGCGGGTTCATCGGTGAAGACGTCGACATCCGCGCGGCGAGCCCGGTGCGTCCTCTCAACGACACCTACGCGAACGGGTACGCGACCAGCAAGTGGGCGGGCGAGGTGTTGCTGCGCGAGGCACACGATCACTGTGGTCTGCCCGTCGGGGTGTTCCGCTCGGACATGATCCTCGCCCACAGCCGTTTCGCCGGCCAGTTGAACGTCCCCGACCGCTTCACCCGACTGCTGTTGAGCGTCGTCGCCACCGGCGTGGCGCCGCGTTCCTTCTACACGACGGATGCGGAAGGCGAACGCCGACGCGCCCACTACAGCGGTCTGCCGGTCGACTTCACGGCAGCCGCCGTCACTTCCCTCGGCGAGCAGGTCAGGGAAGGCTTTTCGACCTACAACGCCGTCAACAACCATGACGACGGCATCTCGCTGGACGAGTTCGTCGACTGGCTCATCGAACTCGGCTGCCGGATCAACCGCATCGACGACTACCAGGACTGGCGCACCCGATTCGAGATCGCGCTGAAGGCACTGCCCGAGCGGCAGCGGAAGCACTCGCTCCTGCCGCTGATCCACGCGTACGACACACCGGCACGGCCCCTGTCGGGAGCACTCGTTCCCGCTGAACGGTTCCACGCCACAGTCCGGGAATGCGGAGTGGGCGGCGACGAGGGTGTTCCGCGACTGTCCAAGCAGTTGATCGAGAAATACGTGGCCGATCTGAAACTACTGGCGCTGCTGTAGGAGTTGGGACGAGACGATGTCCGAAGAAAACCCTACCGTCGTCGTCGACGGCCTCGGAGAAGGGCGTGACGACACGGTTCGACCCCGTCGCGTACTGACGGCCGCGTGCCTCGGCTACGGAATGGTGGTCCTGGACACCACCGTCGTCAACGTGGCCATCCCCACGATGCAGACGAGCCTGCACGCGGACCTGGCCATGATGCAGGTGGTCGTGGACTCCTACGTGATCGTCCTGGCGAGCCTGGTTCTCGCCGGCGCCACGGCGGTCGCGCGCTTCGGCGCAGTCCCCATGTACCGGGTCGGCGTCGGCGTCTTCGGGGTGGCGTCACTGCTGTGCGGTGTCGCACCCAACGGCCCGGCTCTGGTCGCCCTGCGCATCCTCCAGGGCATCGGTGCGATCTTGCTGATGCCCGCCACCCTGGTGATGCTGACGAGGGCGTACCCGAATCCGGAGGCACGCGCCAAGGCCATGGCCGTCTGGGCCACGGTCGCCGCAAGCCCGGTGGCGTTCGGACCGACCGTGGGCGGATCCCTGGTCGCATCGATCGGATGGCGAAGCATCTTCCTCATCAACGTACCCGTCGTCATCGGCGCGTTGTGGATGGCATCGCGCTTCATGCCGCCGGCCGACCAAGTGCGAACGGAACCCCAGGACTTCGTCGGTCAGGCACTCGCCGCCGTCTTCCTCGGGGGAGCCACACTGGCGCTGGTGAAGGGCCACGAGATCGGCTGGGGCGGACCGGTATGGGCAGCGATCGCGGTGGTCTGCGTGGCGTTGGCCGCATTCGTCGTCAGACAGCGGACCTACACGCATCCCATGCTCCCGGCCGACCTCCTGCGCAGCCGTGGCTTCAGCGGGTTCGTCGGTGTCGGCCTGCTGCTGTTCGCCGGGTACTACGGGCTGGTCTTCGTGATCAGTCTCTATCTGCAACAGGTGCGTGGCTACGGCCCCGTAGCCACCGGGATCAGCTTCCTGCCGGCCGCGCTACCCATCACGTTCACGCCATTGCTGGCCAGCCGGATCAGTGCACAATTGGGCGCCTTGCGGATGTTGCTGATCGCGCTGTCCCTCACGGTCTTGGGCGCGGTGCTTCTGATGGCGTTCGGCAGCTCCGGACCGGTGGGGATGAGCGTCGGCCTCTTCGCGGTCGGACTGGGCTTCGGTCTGGCCACCGTTCCGCAGATCACCCTGGTCATGGCCACGGCGCCGAGTCATCGCACCGCGATCGCGAGTGGCATGCTGACCGCGGGGCGACAATCAGGTGCCTCTCTCGGAGTAGCGCTGCTGGGCGGCTTGCAGTCCGGCGACACCATCTTGATCCCGGCATGCGCGGCACTCGTGGTCTATCTCCTGATGCTCCTGGTGGGCGCCGCCGCGGGCAGGCGTGCCCGCATCGGCACACCTCGGCTGAGATCATGATCACTCCAGCGGGACACGTGCCGAAGGCGCGGGAAGACATCGGCAGCCCGGAGAACAGCACTCCGGTCGCCGCCGCGATCGCCGACGCTCGCCGGGCTCCCGCACGTGACCAGAACGGTGCCGCGGGTACGATGAGGCGCCGGTGTCCGCCGACCGGCCTCGCCCCGAAGCCCACCGTTTTCGGTCACACGGAGGGCGGTCCCGTCACACGGTAAGCATCCCGCAACAGACGAGGTACCCCCCGAGAGGACAGGCCCGTGAACCCCCTGGCCGACGCAAGTGGTGACACGCAGCGACACTCCGTCTTGATCTTTCTCATTGAAGGCGTTCAGGGCCTTGGATTCTCCGGTCCCGCAGATGTCTTCTCCTGCGTGAATGCGGCAGTTTCGGAAGGCTTCCGATACGACGTGCGGACGGCCTCACGCGACGGCGCACCAGTGCGCACAGCGAGTGGTCTGACAGTGATCCCGGACTGTGACCTCGCGGACGTCATCGGCACCGACACGCTGATCATGCCGGACGTGGACGGGATCCCGACGTCCGAACCGGAGGTGCTCCGCGCGTTGGAAGACGTGGCGGACCGGGCCCAGCGAATAGCAGCCGTGGGCACAGGTGCCTTCCTGATCGCGGAAATGGGTCTCCTCAGCGGCCGCAAGGCGGCTACACACTGGGAGTTCTCTGACGAACTCGCCCGCCGCTTCCCGGACGTCACCGTGGACTGCCGGGACACGGTGATGAAGGACGGTCATGTCACGACTGCGGGAGGAGGCGCTTCCGGCCTCGACATGGCGCTGTCCCTGGTGGAGGAGGATCTTGGGCGTGGTGTCGCCCAGCGGACCGCCCGATTGCTCCTCACCCATCTGAGAACGCCGGGCGGTCAGGCGCAGTTCATCGAGCCGCGGGCTCGCGAGGCACAGAGCCCCGCTTTACGCCGGGTACAGCAGCAGGTCCTCACCAATCCCGGCGCAGACTGGTCCCTGCGTTCGCTGTCCCATCACGCCAGCCTGTCCGAGCGCCATGTCAGCCGCCTCTTTCGCACCGAGGTCGGCATGACTGCACGGGAGTACGTGGAGCGTGCTCGGGTGGCCGTCGCATCCCACATGCTGATCGAAGGTACGGAGAGCCCTCGGGTGATCGCGTGCGAGACCGGATTCGGCACCGAGACCACCATGCGCAAGTCATTCCTTCACGTCCTTCAAGTCTCGCCCGTCGACTACCGAAGCCGGTTCTCCTGATCGCCGATGATCTGAGCCGAAATCCAGCGCGGTTGATCAACATTTCCGCCCGGACCAAGTGTGGGCACGCGTCTACACCGATTCCCCTGTGACGACGGAGTGCGGCGATATCGAGGCAGCCTTGCCTCAGCTCGGGCATCGGTCCGACAAGAACGGTTCCGACAACTGACTTGCCTAGTGAAGGTCCCTGTAGTCCCCGTGCGCCACGACCTTCGGCAAGACGGCAGGGGCTTGCTTGGCGAGGGAGTGCAGCATCGCGATCTCGTCGGCGGTCACGTATCGCGCGGCGCCGTCCAGCAGGTTCGTGAGCTTTTCGTCCCAGTCCGCTTCCGCTGCTGCCGTCGGAGGCTGACCGGGGTCCGCGGTGTGCTGTCGGGCGAGCAGGAGACCGGCCTGCCGGTACGCCTCGCGCTCCTGCTCGGCCGGCAGGCGGAGCTTGTCGAGACTGCTTCCAGGAATGGCGGTGACCACAACGACCCGCCCCTTCGAGTTGGAGGCAGCCAGGAAGGGTGCACGATCCGTTCCGAGGGCCCGCGTCCACTGCTGGTATGCGTTCACCTCGCGCTGATGTAGACGATCGCCCACATGCTGTTTGGCGAACCACCGCTTGCTGTCGGGGCCTTCGATCTCCCACACCGGGGGGCGCAAGTCGTCGGGCCGGGAGTGCACGGCGACGACGGTGTAGGCGTCGGTCACCGTGGCCAGCAGGTCACGGAGAGCAGCGGGCATCTTGTTCACAGCGGTGCGCCTTTCTGTACGCGATAGCGACCCCTGGACTCTGCGTGTCATCCTCGGTACGCAGAGTTGTGGATGTGGGTGTGCAGGATGCCAGGGGCCACTGACAATGCAGTCGTCATGGAGCCTTATGCGCTGGTCAGGGCAATCGGTAGGGCGAACCTCTCCAGCGCCGGTACGGCTTGCCGCGCCATCAGAACGATCACCGAGGTTCGGTCGGCCCGCCAGGCCGGTCAGAGTGAGCATCGGATCAGCAGGGACAGGCGGCGGGCCGTCGAACGGTTGGCGGTGGCGTTGGCTGCTTCACCGTGCCGCTCGTACGCCCCCTGGGCTTGGGTGTGTCATCGGGACGCCTTCTGCGGTACGGGGCTGAGCGGAGCGGCGTTCCGTGGGTGGTTCGGGTTCAGGAACCACTTGCGTGCGGAGACGAGCCACCACGTTCCGGCGAAGGCGAGCACCACGCCAACGGCGAGGGGCGCGTAGTTGAACGTCTCGATGGTCACCGGGCTGGCTTGGGGCAGCATGAACAGGACGGTGATGACCGCGACCCAGATCACCGCGAGTACGCCGACGGGCTTGGACCAGCGGCCCAGGTGCCAGGGACCCCGCCTGAAGTCCTCCCCTTGGCGCAGGCGCAGGAGTGTGGGGACGACGTAGGCGATGTAGAGGCCGATCGTTGCGATGGAGGTGACAGCGGCGTACGCGGTGGTGTTGAACAGGTAGGGCAGGCCGAGGAGGAACGCGCCCCCGGCAGCGAGCCAGACGGCGTTGGTCGGGGTGCGGGTTCCCGGGTGCAGCTTGTGCCACACGGTGGAGAGCGGGAGCGCGCCGTCGCGGGAGAAGGCGTAGATCATGCGGGAGTTCGCGGTCACGGATGCCATGCCGCAGAACAGCTGGGCGCCGATGACGATGAGGAGCATCATCTTGCCGGTGCTCTCGCCGAGGGCACCCATGAAGATCTGCGCTGGCGGCACCCCGGTTTCTGAATCAAGGGAGCCTGCGTAGGACTGGACGGCGAAGGTCAGCCCGAAAAGGAGGGCGAAGCCAGCCGCCCAGGACACGAGGATGGACCGGACGATTCCCTTCGGCCCCTCCATGGACGCGTTCTTCGTCTCCTCGGTCATGTGGGCGGACGCGTCGTAGCCGGTGAAGGTGTACTGCGCCATCAGCAGACCGATGAGGGCCACGTAGACGGCGGAGCCCCAGCCGGTGTTGTTGACGAACTCGGTGAACACGAACCCAGGGGACTGGTGCGCGTCGGGGATGGCCAGGAGCGCGCCGACGATCACTACGACGCCGATCAGATGCCACCACACGGAAACGGTGTTGAAGAAGCCCACGATTCGCACCCGGAAGGTGTTCACGGCGGCGTGCAGCAGGAGGATGAGGCCGAACAGCGTGATGGTGTGGCCGGGGGTGGCGGCGTACCCGAACTGAAGGTTCAGGTAGGCGTTGAGGAACGATGCGGCGCCGAAGTCGATGCCCGCGGTGACGGCGACCTGGCCGAGGGTGTTGAACCAGCCGGTGAACCAGGCCCAGGCCGGAGCGGACTTGCGCGGGGCGAGTTTGTGGGCCCAGAAATAGAGGCCGGCGGAGGTCGGGTAGGAGGAACAGACCTCGGCCATGGCCAGGCCCACGAAGAGGGTCATCAGCCCGACGAGCACCCACCCCCACATGATCACGGCGGGCCCGCCGGTGTTCATGCCGAACCCGTACATGGTCAGGCAGCCGGACAGAATGCTGATGATCGTGAACGAGACGGCGAAGTTCTGGCGCCCCGACATGGAGCGGTCCAGAGTCTGGGTGATGCCGAGCTCTGCGAGGCGTTCCTCTTCCGACGGTGTGACGCTCGGAATGTCCAGGGGCATGGCAAGACCTACTTCCGTTGGTCGTAACTGGTAGATGCGCAGGGTGCGTTGAGGTCACTACCTGCGAAAGGCGTTACGGTGCGGACGCCTTAACCGCCCAGGTGCGATGGCGGGCGAACAGCGTCGGAGCGTCCCCGCAGTAGCTCCAGGGAACGTCGGTGGCGTACGGGCCGATAGCGTCAAATACCTCCGCGGCTTCCCTGTGCTGATTCGCGAAGGACAGGGCATGGGCGAGGTAGTTGGCGTCCTCATGGAATGCGGCGTGAGGGCTGCCGGGGGCCCGGTACGTCCACCAGTTCTCCCATGTCTGCCGCGTCGACGGGTTGTCCGTCCACGGATGAACCGTCAGCCCGTACCGGTGACCCTCCCTCTCCATCCGTACACGGTGGGACTCGGCGAGAGCGACCAAAGGGAGAGTGTGGAGCGGCAGCCCCCGGGGGATGTGCGCGCATCGCTCCTGTGCCCAGTGGAACACTTCGCCCCCCACGCCATGCCAGGAGGGGAACATGTAGGTAAGGAGCTCGTGGTGCGCCTCTCTGTTCCACGGGTCGCGCTCCTGCACCTGCTTCCACACCGTCTGCACCGTCGCCCGCCATTGGCGGTCACCGCTCGGGGAGTGGTAGCGGAGGAGAGCGAGCATGACGACGTACGGTGTCGGATCAGCCGGCAGGGCCTCGCAGGCGGCGTCGCACATTTCCCACGCACGCCCCATCGCCGCGTTGTTGCCCCCACCCCGCGGGCCGGCCATCGACCGCAAGGCTTGGACGGTGGCAAGGAGGGCCAAGGCGTGCGGGGACCGCGGTTCGGCCTGCGCCCACGTATCGCCGAACGTCAGCCGTACTCCGGCGCGGGCGAGGACCTGGAGGCGGAAGATGCGCCGGTCCCAGTCTGTACCGGTCGCGGCCAGCAGCTCCCGGGCGCCTTCCCATCGGCCCATCGCAGCGTCTTGCAAAACCGTCCGTAGCGGGAAGTCATCACGAGCCGGATGCCGGTCGAACGCCGGTACGCGTCTCATGGCTATCCCACCACCGTCGCTTCAGACGGCTGGGATATTTGCTCGCCGCGCTCCATGGCGGCGTCCATTAGCACCTTGTAGCCTCCGGAATGCGTTCCGCCGCAGCGGAAACCCGACGTAGGGAACGAGCGACTGTGTAGAGCGACTGAGCGGTCAAGTCAGAAGAAAACGACGACTTGCCGCACTGTCGGTTGTACTCTCCGTTAGAACTTGATTCCGCCGATCATTTCGATCACGCGCGAAGTGGCTCCAGAGATCGTGGGCGCGACCGAGGAGCTGGCCAGGTAAAAGCCCAGAAGGATACAGACGACGGCGTGCCCGGCGTTGAGTCCGCCCTTCTTGATGAGCAGGAAGGCGATGATGGCCAGCAGCGCGACGGCGGAGATGCTAACGGCCACAGCACACCCCTGCGGAGGAGATCGTGCCGCAACGCGAGAGAGGCCGCCACGCCGTCTCCCACGAGCGGCCCGGCCGAGATTGTGTGAGCCGTACGTGTAAGACCGAGGACACCTTGGACTCCGGTAGACGAGTTCAGGGACAACTGCGCATCCGCAGCGCCAGGGACAGGCGTGCGCCCGAATGATCCGTTCCCGAACGATTCGTCGACGCCACGCATTGCGGGAGTTCCAGAGTGACGGGAAAACGCCCAGTGCACACATTCCCCAGGTGATATCACTGGAGTGATTACGAGTTCACAAGGGGCAGTTGAGCCAACAGGGCCGTGCTCATCGGGGAGGAAGAGGTGCTTGCGCAGTCGCCGCGACGCTGTGAACAGTGCGGCTGCCAACTGAGCCAATACAACTCGGGAACAAGGTGCTCGGCCTGCCTTCGCTCGCGCGGCCTGAGTCAAGCAATCCCTGCCGTATCCGGGCAGGTGTGGCGCCGCCCCGCCCTAGTGGACCGTGCCGCCGCTGCGACGGGAGCAAGGAATTGAACGTGACCCGCGCCCAGCCGACCCTCGTCCTGTGGGACATCGACCGCACGCTGCTCTACGTCGGCGACATCGACCGCCAGGTGTACCGCGAGACGTTTGCCGAAGTCGTAGGCCGCCCCGCCGAGCGTCTGCCGGCGCGCGGCACCGGCGTGACCATGCCCCTCGCCATCCGCTCCCTGCTCCTGGACAACGGCGTACCGGAGGCGACGGTCCCAGAGCTGCTGCCGCGCATGGTGCAGATGTTGCCCAAACGGCTCGCAGCCCACACCGAAGACCTCCGGCTCCATGGCGTCCTCATGCCGGGAGCCGTTGCCGCGCTGAAAGCAGTACACGACTACGAGAACTGGGTGGCTACGGTCGTTACCGGAAATCTCAAGCCAAACGCCGTTCTGAAGCTCGCAGCCTTCAAGCTCGACACCTACCTCGATACTGAGATCGGGGGGTACGCGTCAGACGATGACCACCGCCCCACCCTCGCCGGCATCGCGCAGAAGCGCGCTCAAGTCAAGCACGGCACGGTCTTCACCCGCGCCAACACGGTGATCATCGGGGATTCCCTTGAGGACGTGCGCACCGGCCTGGAGGGCAGCGCTTCGGTCGTTGGTGTGTCCTCAGGCAAGACCTCCGCTCGGGACCTCGAGAAAGCGGGAGCCGATGTCGTTCTCGAGAATCTGGAAGACGTACAGCAGCTGATAGACGCGATCACGTCAGTTACGTCCTGAACGATTTCCCATCGCTGGCTCGGCCGGCGTGGAACGAGGTGCTGGCGGGAAAGCCCCCGATGGTCGTCATCTTCGCTGTGTCGCCCGCCGCCGACAGCCTCCGGAGTTCCTGGGAGGGCCTCCGGCGCGGGCTGCTCGGCCCTGTCACCTGACTAGCGGAATCCCGCGAGCGCACGTCGACAGCGCGAGTGATCGTGAGGTATGCGTCCGGGGCAGTGGCACCTCACCGAAGATCTCGACGGCTTTCTCGACCAAGCTGGAGACTTCCTGCAGTCACGCCCCGTGCTGCACACCATTCCGCTGACGGTGACCGAGTCCCTGCGTAAGCGTGGGGTGGCCGCGTATGGTGCCGAGGCCCCCATCCTCGGCTGGCTGGAGCGGGGAGGCGAGGTCCGCGCGGCCCTCTTCCGTACCCCACCCCGCCGCCTAGTCCTCACCCCTCTCACCACCGAGGAGGCCGACGCCCTCGCCGCTCATCTGGCTGGCCTCGATTACCTTCTCCCCGGAGTCAACGCGGACCACGACACCGCCACAGCCTTCGCTGAGGCTTGGCAGCGACACGTGGATGCGACCCCGCTGCTCCACGAGCGGCAGCGCCTGTACAGGCTCGGCGCTCTTACGTCACCGGAGCCGCTCCCGGACGGCCAGGGGCGAGTCGCGGGCGAACCTGACCGTGAGCAACTCATGTGCTGGTACCACGAGTTCGTCGACTCCATTGGCGGAGTCGCTTCCTCGGACGCGAGTTCCTGGGCCGACACGCGCATCGCCCACGGGCGAATCAGGCTCTGGCAGACCCCGGACGGCACCCCTGTCTCCATGGCGGGGGCGACCCCGATGGTCGCTGGCCAGATCAGGGTGGCCCCGGTCTACACCCCGGCCCACCTACGACGCCGTGGTTATGCGGGAGCCGCCACAGTTGATGTGAGCCGGGCCGCGCTGGCCGCGGGCGCGGCGGAGGTCCTGCTGTTCGCGGACCTGGCTAACCCCACCAGCAACGGCCTTTACCAGCGGATCGGGTACCGCCCGGTGACTGACTTTGCGCTGTACGACTTCTCGTATGGCGGTCCAGAAGCGGGGTGAGGAACTCTCGGAGGTTCCACAACGGGCTGCGCACCGAGCGCCTTTGTCATCCGAGGCGGCTTCGCCGGCGGCACCCGTTGGGCGTCTTCGACGAACCTGTGGCGCTGCGCCCCAGAGCATGAGTGGCGAGAGAGCAGTCTCTGCTTCTCCCCAGGGGAACCCTGCGCGAAGAATGGTGTCGGACTCAGTCGATATCAGCGGGAACCCAGGGAACGCATATGTTGAACGAAATCGCGCGCTTGAGGATCGTCGTCGTATCGCTGGGTGAGAACTGCGCCCAGGTCGCTGGCGACCATGGTCAGTGAAGGAAGGGACTGCCGGTCACTCCGCAATGCCTGCTCTCCATAGGCGAGGGCAGTTCCGAGATCACCTTCCCGGGCAGCGACGACGCCCAGGGTAATCCGGGCTTCGGCGTTGCGCATTGGCGAACGCTCGGTCCCGTCAAAGTCCACCCCGGCTCGCAGGACTTCACGCGCCAAGGTCTCGGAGATCTGGTTGTCACCCACCTTGCGATAGCAGTCCATGGAATAGAAATCCCACTTTCCCGGATCAACTACGAAATGGTTCTGTACGTTCTCCGGGTAGGGCATGGATTCCAGGAGACTGCGGCCAGCGTCGAGCGCGACCTCAGTCTGGCGCCTGTCGCCGAGCCTGGCCCACGCCTTGGCTTTCTGCGCCAGCAACTGGACGGCGACGGACTCAGCGGGCGCGACAGCGAGACCGGAGTCGGCCGCGGATATTACGCCGCGCATGTCTCCGGTAGTGAGAGCAAACCACGCTCGCATCTCATGCGCCCAACCTTGAATGCCGGCGTTTCCGACCTCGCGCCCGATAGCCAGGGCTGCTTGCCGAGTGGCCTCCGCATGGGTGCGGGTCACACCCCCGCTGTCGTACTCCACGCAGCCCACGAGCAGGGTAAGCATTCCCGCGAGGGACAGGACATCACGGTGTTGTCCGAGCGTGAGCCGTTGGTGCTGCATGCTGACGACTCGGTTGAGCCATGCTCTGCCTTCAACCAACAGCTGGTCGCCAGGCATGTAGGCGTACTCCGTGCAAAGCCTGTCGACCGTGATGCGGAGCGCGTCCAGGGTGGCCTCATCGACATCTGAAGCCCGCAACCGGGCCACGATTTCGACGGTGTCCATGCCTGAAACGTCAAGCACCTCGGCGTTTCCATCCCGGCGATGGTCTATGGGAAAGAACGCGTGGGTGGTTGTGCCGAAGACAGCCGCGATCAGCCCTTTGTGATCTCGGGGCTCGACCGCGCCGGACTCCCAGCGGCGCCACGATCGTGCAAGCGTCCGTTCGTCTGGCAGCTCGTGGGTCGAATGGGCGCGCATGGCCCGGGCAGCGTCGAGAGGACTCCAGCCGCGAGCGGCACGCTCAGACTCCATGCGCCCTGCCCAGCGGGGGCGATCGTCGATCATGTCGTGCCCTCCACGAAGCCGTCAGATGTCCCTTCCTGGCGAGTCTCGCACGCATGTGTCGCATGCCGCGTGCAGACCGTGAGGACAGAGCGAGGGCACTAGAAGTGCCCCCCTTGTCCGCCCTTTCGAAGGTAATCGTCCGGCTACAGAGTGTCGATCGCGAGGTGGTGAGCGTCCACGGCTTGAACCCGCGGCCGTCACGGAGGCGAGCGTTGCCTGGCTCAATTCAGAGCCCGACTGATTGACAGCGACGAGGGGATGACAACTGTGCCGAGAGAGCGCATCGTCGGGGCTGGCGTGACTACTGAGCGCGACCGTCGGTGCTCTCGGTGTTCCTGTCGTCTGAGTCGCTATAACCGCGAGACCCGCTGTAGTGGATGCCTTCGAGTCCCCCAGTTCTTACCCCCGGAACCACCTCACGTACCGCCGGAGGTGTGGATGGACAGGCGTGTCCAGGACGCGCTAGTAGCCCGGGACTTCGGGGCTCTGTGCACCCTGGTGCGGGAGATCGGCAACCTCCGTCAAGATGACATGGTCACGCTAACCGGGTTAAGTCAAGGGTTCCTGTCGATGCTGGAATCGGGTGCGCGCCGCCTCACTAACATCGACAAGATCGTCTGCCTGCTCGATGGCCTGCAGGCTCCACTTGAACTCACTGGCCTGATCTTGCGGCCCCGGGCTGTCTCGACTCCGCCCTGCGCAGTCGGCGCCGGCCTCGACGCGCCAAGCCCGCATGCGCGACCACAGAGCGCCACATTACCTGGGTGATATCGCGGGTGTGATGTGCCAACTCCCATTAGATCAACCAAAGTTGCGGCAGCGCGCTAAACCACCACGGCCGTGACAGCGGCTGCTAGAGCGCCAGTGGATCTTTCCTTCTTGCATCAATTGCACAGTCGAGGAGCTTCCTATGGGCACGAACTCGGCGGGTACTTCGAGCGAGGAAGAGTGCGTCGCCGGATGGAGGCCAGTCCACGTCGACCGTTCGGGACGTTCACTGTGGCATGTGCAGGGAGTGGGAGACTCGACAACCGACATCCCGAAGTACGTCAAGCGGTACGCCGCTCGAGACCCGTATGAGCGAGAAGCCCGCGCGTTGCAGCAGATGCCGGACGGACTCGCTCCCCGAGTCTTGGAACATCACCAGGATCCGCCGACATTGGTCTTGGAAGATCTTCCCGGCGTGATGCTCGACGACCCAGCGGCCGGCGATCCTGCCGCGTGGATGCACGTGGTGATGGAGACGGTGGTTGCCTCCGTTGGGCTTCCCGGGCCGTGGCCCGACGACCCACCACCTCAAATCAGCGGCCCGCAGGCCGAGGTGGCCGCAGCCCTCGCCGCTCGCGTGCCAGCCAGCAGCCGAGCACTCCACGTGGCGATAGAGGACCCACTGCGAGTGCCTTGCCATGGGGACGCCACCCCACCCAACGTACTTGTCGATCCTGGTCAGCCCAGGGCGTGGTTGTTGGACTACGAGTTCTACGGCCCCGGAGACCCGTTGCACGATATTGCGGCCCTGTGCCTGACGCCTTCCTTGACGCTTCCGGAACACATGCGCCTGGACTTTCTGAGGAAAGGGCGGCTGATGGTGGAGGCGAAGACAGGGCTGGATCTGGCCAGTCGGATGGCTGGAGCTATTGCCGTTTGGGCGGCCCAGTGCGCGGCATGGCATCGCCGCCAGCGCCCGGTAACGGATGGGTTCGAGCAAGCCGTGCTCAGTAATGCAGCCCTTGGGATCGAAGCAGTTGAAAGGGGAGAGGTATGACTAAGACATCTGGGGACCGTTGCCGATTCCGTCCCCCTGCCGAGGGGGCCACGGTCATATGGGAGGTCACCAACTACTGCAACCTGTCGTGCAAGCACTGCCTGTCAGACTCTTCACCGGAGATCTCCCGCTCGGACGATCTCAGCACCTCCCGCTTCCTCGCCGCAGTGCGAGAGATGACCTCTTCCGGGGTCACCGAGATCTACCTGACCGGAGGCGAACCATTCGCCCGGGACGATCTCGTCGAAATTATCGCCGCCATCGACCCGAACGTGACCGAAGTGTATGCCAACACGAATGGTTACTTCATCACACAGGAAGTCGCCGACGCTCTGTCCGGGACGGCTCTGCGTCGAATAACGGTGAGTGTGGACGGGCACAACCGGGAGTCTCAGGCGCTCGTGCGCCTAAAGCCGGCATCCTTCGACCGGGCCATAGATGCTGTTCAGCGACTCCTTTCTGCTGGAGTTCCCGTTCGGGTATCCCATGTCGTCCATCCTGGCAACGTCGATCACGTCGCCGAGTTCTGCGCCGAGATGGCTCGTATGGGTGTCGAGGCGCTCGTGATCAACTCTGTGTTCCCCGCAGGGCGAGCAGCCCGTCACCCGGAGCTGGCTCTGCCTGCCGGACGCAAGCAGGAACTGTTCGATGAGCTCTCGGAACTCCAGGCGAAGTACGAGCAGCTCGGAATGCAGATCGATCACAGCCTCGGGAAACCGCAGCCCAGCGATGTCGAGGGGTGCCCAGCGGGACAGTCGGTGTTCTTCGTGGCGCCGAACGGGGACCTGGCCACGTGCTCGTGGCTCTACAAGCTGGACCAGGACCGGTTCCGCCTGGGGAACTTGGAACAAGCGTCCTTCGCCGCGCTGCGCGCGGGCGTGGAAGCCATGATGAGCCCGGTCCGGGAGTTGGCCACAGCTTGCCCGCTTCCGATGCTTTCTTTGCCGGTGATCTCGTCGTGAACGCGCAGGGAGAGCTGGTCTCCAGCAAGGTGCAGGTGCCGGACGAGCAGTGGCGGCGGCGGGCACGTATGACGCTGCTCGGGTGCGATTGGCTCGGTCCTGAAGCGGTCCTGACCCCCATCCGCGGTATCCACACTGCCTTAGCCCGTGGCGGAACGGAGTGCGACGGGTGGTGGCGTACTTCCCTGCTCGGGGATGCTGCCGTCGTACACGTTCCTCAAGGGACTGCGGCCACGGACATCGTCTTCGCCCTTCCCCAAGCGTCTCGGATCACGTTCGTCGGCCTGGCGGGTGGCCTCCGGAACCAACCGATCGGTACCACCGTGGATCCGGTGTCTGCCTTCATCGCCGACCCCTCTGGTGGAGTGTCCGGCCAGTCGCCCCTTTCCACGGACTTGTCGTTCCACAGTCGTAGCCATCCGGCCAAGCCGCTGGTGCCCGGCGCGGTTGCCGCAACGGTCGGATGCTTGGCCGACTCCACGCTTCTCCACAACCAGCTCACGGGTGCGGCTGACTGCGTCGACATGGAGAGTGCGCATCTGTTCTCCGCGGCTGCCCTCGCCGGCCACCAAGTGCGTTGCCTGCTCGTCATCTCGGACCACAACCGCGACGGTGATGTGTTCACCAGCACTCCGGAGCGGATCGCTGCCGCGGTAGACGACCTGTGCCAGTCCATCCAAGAGGACCTGACCGGAGGTCAGTGATGATCCAGATCACCGAGCGTGTCGCGGTTATCACCGGAGGAAGCCTCGGAATCGGCGAGGCGATCAGCACCCAGCTGCTCAACCTCGGCTGGAAGGTCCACATCCTTGCCCGGCGAGCCAGCAGCTACGTCCACGCCGATCACGAGGGCTGCCGTACTCACGATGTCGATGTTCGCGACCTCGACGCCGTCAACAACTCCGCTGACGCTGTGGCGAGTTCCTCCGGACGCGTAGATGCCCTGGTCCTGTGCGCGGGAGTTGGCTACCCGACGCCGCTCCCCTCCGCCAGCCGCGCCCAGTACGACGAACTCTTCGACACGAACGTGGCCGGGTCGATCTTTTCCACCCAGGCGTTCACGCCTCTGCTTCGTGACGGCAAGGCGGTGGTCACATTCGTCTCCTCCATCGCGGGCCGCAGGGGCTTTGCCGACTGGTCCCTGTACTGCGCCTCCAAGCACGCGCTGGAGGGCTTCGCCGCGAGCATGCGGGACGAGCTCCGGCCACGCCGCATCAGGGTGACGAGTGTCCAGCCCGGCTCAGTCGATACGCCTTCGTACGACCATCTGCGGCCCGAAGAGAAGAAGGAGTTCATGCATCCCGAATCCATCGCTGAGCTGACTGTCGCGGCAATTCAGCTTCCTCCGCAGGCCTGCGTGGAGACGCTGTTCGTCAACAACGCGGTGGGGGACCTGTGATGCCCCGCGAGATCATCGGCCTGGACGAGGCTGACCGCATCCACGAGCAGCTCGGCAAGCTCGTCGAATTCCACATACCCGAGGCGGTGGTGGCATTCACCAGCGGAAGCCTGCCCTTTGGCGCCGCCGTCCGCGGAGACAGCGACATCGACGTCAACGTCATCCTCCCCGCTGGCACGAAGCCTGACGACGCTCTCTTTGACCGCCTGAGCGGCTTCATCGACGCTTACCGCAACCTGCATCACCAGCATGGGATGCGCCTCGACTGCCGTTACCCCGGCGAATACTTCACCATCGACCAGGCACACGACGCCGCAGCAGGCCGAGGTATCCCCGTGATCAACGGCGAGCCCGCGCTTCCCCGGAAGTTGGGTGACTCCTACTGGAACAGCAGCGAGGACACCTGGTATCTGGCCTGGATGGGCGCCTTGGCCTTCAGCCGACACGTAGCCGGCAACAGAGACGTTCTCGCGGGACTCCGTAGGCGGGCGTGGGCCACCATCGTGACCCTTTGCCTCCCCGACCTCAGAAGCAGGGGCTTCGATGCCGAAGAGGTCATGGCCCGCATCCTCGACACGGACCACCCCAACGGTGGCTTCGGCGTCCATTCCGGCTACCGCAGATTCGCAGAGCTGGAAGCCCCTCATTGCCGACAGGCGCTAGCAGACCTGTCCATTCGCGGAATCCTTGCAAGCCAAGCGGAGGACAGCTTCTTTGTCGAGGACGACGCGCTCCTTCGCTGGGCCACTGACCTCGCTGCCCGTCACCAAAGCGGCTTCCACGCCGCGCCCCTGCTCACCGTGACTTCCAGCCTGAGGCTCGCCATATGAACACACCAACGCTGTTCTCCGACCTTCATGCCGCACACGACTGGCTGGCCGGCCGTGGACTTCTCCCCCCGGAGCGCCGGAGCGAGACACTGCCCACACCGCACGTACGCCTCCACGATGGCAGCACGGTGGTCTCCTTCTGCTCGAACAACTACCTCGGCCTCAACCACCGGCCCGAGGTGAAGGCCGCGGCCTCCCAAGCACTGCGCGAGCACACCCACGCCACCAGCGAATCCCGTCGTCTCGGCGGCAACCTCGGGCTACTCGAACAACTCGAAGACGAGCTCGCCGAGTTCAAGAAGCAGCCCTCAGCCCTCATCACAGCGACCGGACTGCTGGCCAACATCGCAGCCGTCCACGGCATCCTCGATGCCAGTGAACTGGCGCACCGCTGGTACGGGTCCCCGTCGCCCAACAGCCGACCAGTGGTGATCTACGACGAGCTGTGTCACCGCAGCATCCAGATGGGTGCGCGAGAATCCTCTGGCGAGCGGGTTCGGTTCCGGCACAACGATGCCGAACACCTGGCCGACATCCTCGCCGTGTACAGAGGGCGCGCCATCCTCGTCGTCACGGAGGGGGTGTTCAGCATGGATGGGGACCTGGCGGATCTCCCCCGCCTCGTCGAGATATGCGATGCGCACGGAGCGGTCCTCATGGTGGACGATGCTCACGGCACAGGCGTGTACGGTGCCGACGGATCTGGTACTGCCGACCACTTTGGCCTCACCGGCCGAATCCCCCTCCAAGTTGCCACCCTCAGCAAAGCCTTCGGGGGCATGGGGGGAGCAGTTCTGGGCGATGAGCGGACGATCGCAATGCTCCGCACCTTCAGCTCGGGCTACCGCTTCACCTCGAGCCTGCCGGCAGAACAGGCGGCAGCGACCATCGCGGCCCTGCGCATCCTTCGAAGCGAGCCGGGAGTACGCGAAACCCTCTGGGCCAACGTGCGTCGGCTCCGAACTGGCCTGGCCCGTATGGGCATCCACCCGCCCGGCGACGGACCCATCGTCCCCCTCCACATGGGAACACCACACGCAGCGGCGAAGTTCGAGGAGCTGATGCTCGACAAGGGGTACTGGTGCGTCGCCGTCACCCCGCCAGCCGTCTCGCCGGAGACGTGTCGTATACGTCTCACCGTGTCAGCCATGCACAACAGCGAGCAGATTGATGGCCTTCTCGAACGAATCAACGAAGTCACCTCACAGGTCCCTGCACTCATGGGATTGGCGAGTAGCTATGCAGGAAGTGCCACTTGACCTGCTCAGATCTGGCCTTGATCCTTCGCGACGGCTCACTCGACCCACGGGTGAGCCGTTTCGGCTTGCTGGGAGATGCCGCGGCGTAGACGGCGACGAACAATGGGGAGGCGCCGAGCATCTGAAGTGGTAGCCAACCCGGCTTCCAGAGAATGGCCTTGGCGGTTCAGAAGGCCTTAACCACGGCGAAGCCGCAGCGCGTTTCCGCCTATCCTTGTGCCATGAGTGACGAGATCTACGAGGGTGCCCCGGAGCAGATGCGCGTCCGTCTGGAGAAGGTGGCGCGCCTCCGAGAGAACGGCATCGAACCGTACCCGGTGACCTACCCGCGCACGCACACCATCGGCGAAGTCCGGGGGAAGTACCCCGAGCTGGAAGCCGACACCGTGACTGGGGAGAAGGTCGGTATCACGGGACGGGTCATGCTGTCGCGGATCGGCGGCAAACTCTGCTTCGCCACTCTTCGGGACGGTACCGCCGAGATTCAGGTGATGATCTCGCTTGCGGGCGTCGGTGAGGAGGCGCTCAAGGCATGGAAGACCGACGTAGACCTCGGTGACCACATCGGTGTGACGGGCGAGGTCATCTCGTCCAAGCGCGGCGAGCTGTCGATCATGGCGGAGAGCTGGGCGATCACGTCGAAGTGCCTGCGGCCGCTGCCGGAGAAGCACGCCGGCCTCACTGATCCCGAGGCACGCGTCCGTTACCGCTATCTCGACCTCATCGTCAACGATGAGGCCCGCAAGATGGCCCACCTGCGCAGCGACACCGTTCGTGCGATCCGGGACTTCTGGCACTCTGAGGGCTATCTCGAGGTCGAGACGCCCATGCTTCAGCCGATCCATGGCGGTGCGGCAGCCCGGCCGTTCAAGACTCACATCAACGCCTACAACATGGAGATGTATCTCCGGATCGCGATTGAGCTGTACCTGAAGCGGCTCGTCGTCGGTGGCATCGAGAAGGTCTTCGAGATCAACCGGAACTTCCGGAACGAGGGTGCGGACTCCACGCACAACCCCGAGTTCACGATGCTCGAGACCTACGGCACCTATCTCGACTACAACGGCATGGCCGACCTCACCCAGCGGTCTGTCCAACAGGCCGTCATGGCGGCACTGGGCACGACCGTGGTCGTCCACGACACTGTCGAGTACGACCTGGGCCTCGCCGAGTGGCCGCGGAGGACCGTCTACGGCCTGGTCTCGGACGCCCTCGGCGAGGAGATCACCCCGCACACCCCGATCGAGGGCGTCCGCAAGCTCGCTGACGCCCGTGGGGTCGACTGGGACGCCAAGTGGGGTCAGGGCAAGCTCGTCCAGGAGGTGTTCGAGGAGCTCGTCGAGCACACAATCATGCAGCCCACCTTCGTCATGGACTACCCGGTCGAGACCTCGCCCCTTACCCGCCAGCACCGCTCCGAACCGCTCCTGGCGGAGAAGTGGGACCTGATCGGTTTCGGCGCCGAACTGGGCACTGCCTACTCGGAACTGGTCGACCCAATCGAGCAGCGCCGGCGCCTCACTGAGCAGTCCCTGCTAGCCGCGGGCGGCGATCCGGAAGCCATGCAACTCGACGAGGACTTCCTCCGTGCCCTGGAATACGGCATGCCTCCCACGGGCGGCATGGGCATGGGCATCGACCGCCTGATCATGGCCTTCACCGGTAAGAACATCCGCGAAACCATCCTGTTCCCTCTGGTGAAGCCCAGCTGACACATCCCGGCGCTCCTATTGATGTGGCCTCTGCGTGACCCTGACGCAGGGGCCATTGAAAGCCCTGGAAGTGATGAGCTCGCGGCCTGCCGCCGCCGCCGGGAAGAACGCCAAAGGCCGCCCACCTCAAGGAGGTGAACGGCCTTGCCAGCCATGCAACTTGGCGAGGGTGCGCCGCCAGGGACTCGAACCCCGGACCCGCTGATTAAGAGTCAGCTGCTCTAACCAACTGAGCTAGCGGCGCCTACTGACCCACAAATGGTACCTAGCCCGTGGGGCCACTCCGACCACGTCTCCACCTGCGAGTCGAAGCTGGCCGACACGACAGCCCTCGTGTCGGAACAACCCATGTTGCCCGCCGTGTCGGTCCAGGGTTGCCCGGGACGGGAGCTCTGGAGGTCGGCCTGTCCTAGCCGATCGCGATGCCCGCTTTCCGCGGCCAGGCATCGAAGCCACCGCTCTGATCCATCTGGAACTGCATGTCGGCTATCTGGCTATCTCCAGCAGGATCCTTTCGTACAGATGCTCAACGAGAGCGGCCTGGCTGTCGCCGAGCGAGGCAAAGCCGTCGAGCTCAGGGGCACTGTTGATCTCCAAGACGACGCACTGCCCGTCGCGACGGCCATCGTGCGTTACGTCGCGGTGGGCCTGGGAGTGAACGACGTCGGAGTGCTCGATCCCGAGGTCGACCAGGAGATCCACCCCTGCCAGGCGCAGCCCCGCAGTCCGGGCCGCGCTGACCGCCAAGGACACTACATCCGCCGGGAGTTTCCGAGACAGGTCGACTACGGCCGCCCCGGTCGCGACATTGGCCGCGTCCGCGAGGGGAACGTACTCGCCGCTGCGAGGTACACGACGCAGGCCGCCTTCTCGCCTCGCCAGTCGGGCTGCGGCTTCACCGCGATCCGGGAGTCGCTTTGCTGGCCCGGCAGGCTCACCATCGGCATACAAGTCTTCGAGGAGTAGCTGAATCGGACGCCTGCCGTCACCAATCAGTACCGGCGGGATACGGCTGTACGCTGCGATCGGTGAACCATCGAGCACCACGACTCTGACATCTTGCCCCCGAACGTAGGGCTGAATCAGAACGATCTTGTCCATGTTCAACGCCTGCTTCACGGCGTGACGCAAGGCCGACATGTTGTCGACCTTCTCGACTCCCTGACCGCCGTAGCGGCTATTGGGCTTCACGACGAGCGGCCAAGAGTGCTGCGCAACGAAGCTGCGTAGCTTCTCGTCCGCAACCTCGTCAAGTGCGCGGATCGGGAAGCTCGATGGAACTGGGATACCGGCGTTAGCGAGGAAGTGCGCGCATGCGTACTTGTCCCGAGCGAGGTCGGCGCTACCTGAGGGGTTGATATCGAGGTTGCCGTGGCGAAAGTAGGCGATCCGACCATTTGGGAATCCGAGCCGGGCCGCTTCGCCGCCCCACGGCTCGAGTTCCAGCTCAATGCCCAGCCGAGGCGCCACGTGAGCTATAACCTGGTATGCGAACGGAATGTCGTTGCTTGAGGGGATTGGCGTTACTGCCGCCTCACGTCGGCTACCCACGATCCTGAACCTCCATGCTGGCCGCAAGCATGAGCATGCAGCAGACCTCCTCCGGATCTTTTCGAATATCTGAGATGTGGCTAGCGAGTCCGGCAGAGGATTCATGAGTTCCCCAGCCCTGCGTATAGTCCGCTATGACCGCTGCGCCGGAGCATCACGGACCCGGCGGTTGTCGCCTGGCGGGGGAGACGCCCTCCATTCCTCCCATCGGATATCCCGTAGAGTGCGCGTTGATCGCTACGAAACCAAATCACTACCGTGATATCGCCGCTCGAACTTGATGTGATTGGCTGTGAGTTGGCTGGCTACCTTCGAAGTGGCCACAACTCCACAGCAGTACGCCCACGCTGGGACGATCCCCCCACCCCGAGGAGGTCCGTCGGATCGTCTCGCAGCCTCGAGTAGCTGATGCTGAGTCCAGGCGATGAACTGTCACATCTTGACGCCGGCCCAGCACTGAAGGTCGCTCCCATGGGCCACAGCCACGCGGGACCAGGCGAGTTGATCTAGCGGTCTGCAGCGGTGCTCGATCCCTACGTAGGGTCACGCAGCGATACCACTACCGACCATCCTCCAACTCGCCTAAGCCGAGCGCCCATTAGGCATGCAGTCCCACCAGGGAAACACTGATCTCTCAAGACGGGATGAACAAGAAAATGTCCGGTTCGGGTAACTTGCCACGTCGTCTCGCGATACTCGCCGATGCTTCAAGCGTCGACTATTCAGAACTGGATGGAGGTCGATGATGCCGGCGGGCGGGACGCCACGCGCAGTCCTCGTCCTGGGAAGCCCTCGCAGTGGAACAACGATGATGGGTAGATACCTGGGGACCTCTAAAAGAGTCTGCGACTTGGGTGAATTCAATGCCTTCTATTTCACCCGCAAGATCGCGCCGCGCGAATTTGAGGGCATTCCTGGACGTTTCCTGAACGAATACCTTGGCGATTTGCGCACGCACGCCCTCGAATTCGCTCAGTCAATAGCCGTGAAGGAAAGTTGCGAATTCTACCTGGATCATTCCCCATGGAACCTCCTGCTTGGCGAAGACCTAGTCAGCGATGTGCCGGACGCGCTGTTTGTTCTTATGCTCCGAAATCCGCGTGGAGTCGTGGAGAGCTTGCGACGCTCGTTCGACGATGGTCGCTCGTGGGCTGGTGAGGACGAGGCCGCGAGGGTGAATATCTGGCGCCGTTTCTATGAGAAGGCACTCGAGCTCCCCAGCGAAAGAACTGTCGCCGTGAGCTACGATGAACTCTGCGCGACACCCGGAGTTGCTATTCGGGATCTCGAATGTCGGATAGCGGCAAAAGGATTCTCGCTAGGTGATCTGGATCCAACGGTTCTGGCAAAGAGTCATGCCACCAACTCTGCCCACCAGCGGCCCGTTATTGCTCGCGTAGATGCCCATGGCCGTCCCGAGTTTTCTTCGATCGCGCACAATCGCGATGTCGATCGGCCATGGTCCCTTGCTCCCACCACGGCAGGGTTGCAAAATGCCCTCGCCGAAAAGTTTCAACTTTAATTTGCTCAACCGTTTGCGCCCTCTAGGGGAGGCCAGGACGCGGGCCTGATGACGCGGGCTTCTACGAAGCGTCCCGCTGGAAGCGACCACGAGACCCTCCCGGTCAGTTCGGAGTCGGTGATCTCGGGGGCAGGGACTTCGGCGTGGAAGACCGGCGACCGGTCTTCCCACACGCTTTTCCTTCACCTCGATGGGCTCGGGCCGCGTCGGTTGGCGATCTCGACGGTCTCTCCTGTGACCGTTGAAAGCACTGTCGAGCAGCGGAGTGACACACTTCTGGACACGCGCATCTGCCCCCTGACTGGTCCGGCTAAGGTCTCGCCCTATGCAGAGGCTGGTGCTCTTCGATCTCGACAACACCCTCATCGATCGCCAGGGTGCCCTCGCAGAATGGGCGGCTGGCTTCTGCCGCGGCCGCATGCTCGACGGACGAGCCGAAGAACATCTCGTCCACGCACTCAAGGAGAGGGCCTATCCGGCTACCTTCGAGCGGCTGCGCCAGGAACTCGCCCTCGACGAGCCGGCGACGAAACTCTGGGAGGACTACGTCACCGGCATCGCCTCCGGAGTGGCCCCTCAACCGGACACTTTCAAGGGCTTGGAGCAGCTACGGGCCGGGGGGTGGCGACTAGGCATCCTCACCAACGGGGCCATCGACATCCAGCACGCCAAGATCGCTGCTGCGGGACTCGCTGAGTCGGTCGACGCCATCGTGATCTCCGAAGAGATCGGAGCGCGCAAGCCCGAAATAGAGGCCTTCCATGTTGCCGTCGCCCGCTGCGGCGGCACCCCCTGGGGAGAAGCCTGGACCGTCGGCGACAATGCCGAGAACGACATCCGAGGCGGCCGGTCTGCCGGCCTGAAGACCATTTGGATCAGCCAAGGCAGGCCCTGGCCTGATCACCTGGACCCGCCCGACCACGCCGTACCCGACGTCTTCAGCGCCATCAACCTGCTGCAGAGCACCGTGCGGACGAGGACAGCATCGTGACGGCGCCCCACGTAACGGTTGGACTGATGCATCCCGGCAGCATGGGCGCAGCCTTCGCCGCGCAGCTTCGCACCATGGGCACGACGGTGTTGTGGTGCCCGGCGGGGCGTAGCGAGAGCTCCCGAAAGCGCGCCGAGCAGGCCGGTGCCGAGCCGGTCCCCAGTCTCGCTGGTCTCCTCGACCGCGCCGATCTGCTGCTGTCGCTGTGCCCGCCTGCATCTGCGGAAGACGTAGCAGACCAGGTCGCCGCCCACGGCTTCCGCGGAACCTATGTCGAAGCGAATGCGATCACCCCGCAGCGCGTTCGCAACGTCGCCGAGCGCCTGCCCCACGCAGTCGTTATCGACGGAGCCGTCGTCGGTTCACCGCCCAAGGGTGGCAAGACCCCAACCCTCTACCTCGCGGGCCCACAGGTTCAGGTTGCAGGCCTCGAGAACCTCTTCGCCGGCACCGATGTGCGGACCCATCCCCTCGGCGTCACCATCGGGCAGGCATCCGCGCTGAAACTCGCCTACTCCAGCTACCAGAAGGCGTCCCGTGTTCTGGCCGCCGTGGCCTACGGTCTCGCTGACGCGAACGGCGTCTCAGATGAACTGCTACAGATCGCCGCTAAGCGCACAGGCAGCTACCTGACGGAAACCGAGTACATCCCCAAGACGGCTTCCCGAGCATGGCGATGGGCTCCAGAACTCGAAGATGCTGCCGAGCTGCTTACTGAAACCGGCCTCCCCGGTCACCTGATGCGTGCCGCTGCCGAAGTGCTCCATACCTGGGATGAGGCCCGCGACAGATCCCTCACCGTCGGCGAAGCCCTCGCACTCCTGAGTACCGACAACGGAGGCGCGGGCACCGAACTCGCACCGGGAACGTCTCCGGGGCAAACCCTGTGACCGTTACCCCAGGGAATCTACGAGGCCATCAATCAAACGGGCTGTATCCGCTGGCGAGTTGGCCTCGGTATCTACCCGCAGATCCCACGGGACTTCGTTGTCTTCGCCAAGGTCCCGCTCGGTTGCGTCCCAGGCGGCCAGCCGCGCCTCCGTGTCACCGTCGCCCCGCTCTTTCGAGCGTGCAGCGGTGGTCTCCCGGGAGCACCACAACAGGACACGAGCCCAAGCGGCTGGATACCGGTCGACGATGGCCGTAAGGCCTGCGACCTGACCCAGGTGAAGGATCGGAATACGGTCGCCATCCATCGCCGACTGGAGTCCGGGGCGGTCAACGACGTAGATGTTGCCGTACCGGGCATTGCTGTAGAGGACATCGCCACGCTCCTCCAAGCCGGCCACCTCCTCGGGCGTACCCATCCGGTAGCCCTGCGTCTTCCCCGTACCCACCTTCAGGCGCGTGAACGGCACATAGACAGAACGGAGTTCGGCGAGAGCCGCAGTAACAGTGTCCTTGCCCGACGCAGGCGGACCGTACAGCAAGATGCCTTGTTTCTTCATACGAAGACCGTCCCGAAGACCTGACGCACCTGGTCGGTGAGAGAGATGGCGGAGCCGAGCCGGTTGTCCACCACCAGGTGCGGTACGGCGGGGCGAAGCTCGGGATCAATGGTGGCCGCGTACTCGTCCCAGTTCTGCAATTTCCAACTGTCCCGGGCCGCCGAGCGGAAGCTGATGTACTCGTGCATCGTCTCCAGGTCGCACTGGATCCAGATGACCGCCACGGTCACCCCCCGCGCTTCGCACCGGTTGATCAGTCGACGCATCCACCGCTCATCGCTTACCTCGGCAACGAACGGCGCGGTGAGGACCGTGCTGATCGAACAGTCGACCTTGGCGTAGGCGGTCTCCAGCAAGCACTGGTATTCGAGGGGGCGCACCTTGTCTCGATATGCCGGGGAGTGGCGGTCGTTCGGGTCGCTTCCCATCTCGACCAACAGCCGCTCAACGAGGGGACGGGTGATCGGGTCCTTGTCGAGGACCGGCCACCCGGTGAGCCGGGAGATGAACCGTGAGAATTCCGACTTCCCACTGCCGGCGAAGCCGCCCACCATCAACAAGGTGGGCCGATTTGGGTCACCGCCAGTGTGACGACGCTTCCACGCGTCGATGATCCGCTGCTGAACCTCCTGCCCCCTGCTACCACCGTCACCCGGAGCGATCTGCAGCACCGCGCGCTCAACCGCGAGGACGTGATCACCGTGCGGCTCGACTCCTGACGGCGTGAGCTTGAGCTGAGTCTGCTCGCCCGGCAGAGCCTTGCGGAGTCCCAACTCGGGCTCGGTGGCTCGGTAGAGAAGGCAGTACGCCCGGCGGTAATGCGGACCGGGATACACCTCTCCCTGCTCGTGCTGCCATAGCGTCTGGAAGTTCGCCGCAGGCACGGTGATCCCAGCTGCCCGTGCTACTTCGCGTAGCCGCTCACCGGCACCCTCCAGCGTCAGCCCGTGTGCTTCGCGCATGACGCGAAGCTGGTCTGGGCGCCACCCCGCGCGGCTCTTTCCCACGGCTGATACCGCCTGCCCACTACTCATCATGATCGGGACCTTAAGTCTGCCCCGCGCGAACCCGTGTGTAAGCGGATGTTGAAAAGTCACGTCGCCCGATGATGAGCGACTTCGCCAAGCGGCAGTGATACTCCGTGCCGCTGAACACCGGTGTGATGGGGACCACTCCGGCAGCACACCTGCTGGACCAGGGCTGACCATCTGGTGAAGGAGACGATCACGGTGTCGGAGCCGCGAACCACTGAGGTAGCTGCAACTGCGACGGGCACTCGGCGGTGCATCACCTGCCAGTGCCGCTTGAGCCGGTACAACAGCGACGACGTCTGTTCCGGCTGCGCTCGCAGCGGGATTGAGGACCAATCCGCAAGCCCTACCGTCCCACCCCAAGTTTGGGCCCACCAAGACGTAAGAGACGCTCTGGTCGGCAGGGATTTCGGCAGGCTGTGCCAGCTGGTACGAGAGTACGGCCGTCTCCGTCAGGAGGATATGGCCCTCCTGACGGAGCTGAGTCAGCCCTTCCTGTCGATGCTGGAGTCCGGACAGCGGCGCCTGACCAACATCGACCGGATCATCGTGCTCTTGAACGGATTGAACGCCCCCATTGACGTCACAGGGCCGATGCTGCGTCCTACGCCCATCGCTCCAGACCTATCTCTCCTCGCGGCATCGTGACCTCGGATCGGATGTAGTCGGGAGGCCAGAGGGCTCTGGTCAGCTTTCCTCGCCCAGAACTTCGGGGCGATCACCGAAGCCCTCCGCGAGGCCTGTCGGTGCTCGTGGAGGTTGGCAGCAGGATCACGGAACTCCTCGGTGATCAGGACGCCTGTGCGCACTTCGTGATCCGGCGTTGGGCGCGGCTCGGAGACCTCCACTACGTTGCGCCGCCGCGCTAGTAGTTCCCCAGATCATCGCCCGTTGGCCGTGATCACGGACGAGTAGAACTCTGGCGCCTCATGGACTCGTGGGCGTAGCCGGACAAAGTGTCCGGCCCGTTCCAGGCCCCAGAGCGGATGTTGAGCACGGCACCGCAGCCCGAATCGCTCCCTGATCTCGCGGCCTGCACGGCCGCTACCGTGGATGACGTACCAAAGTCGGGGAGGCAGCGCGCATGCGTGGTCTTGGTGATCACCTCAGCATCGGAGAACGGATCGCGTTCTACCGCGAGCGCCGGGGCTATACGCAGCCTGTGCTCGCCGGTCTCGTCGGTCACAGCACCGACTGGCTGTCGAAGATCGAGCGAGGCGTGCGGAAGCCGCCCAGGATCGACAAGCTCGCTGAGCTCGCTCGTGTACTGCGTGTCCCGCTCGGCGACTTGATGGGTCAGCCCGTCCTCTTGGAGGACGAGGAAAAGCACATGGACGACGTGCCGGCGGTCCGCGATGCGTTGATGAGCCCTCGGCGGCTCTCCAAGCTGCTGTTCGGTCCCACGGCGGAGCGGCAGTTGCCGCGGCCGGACCAGGCGCAGGTCTTCGTCGAACGCGGCTGGGGCGATTACCAGGCCGGCGTTCTTGGCGACGTCATCGCCGCCCTGCCCGGTCTGCTGAGGACCGCCCAGGATCTGGAAGACCTTCCGCCTGGCGATCAGCGGAGACGCGGTCTCGCCGTCTCGGCTCGTACGCATCACCTGGCGGCGACCACCCTCGCCAAGGTCGGCGAGTCCGACCTGTCGTGGCTCGCGGCCGAGCGAGCCATGCGCGCCGCCGACGAATCCGAGGACCCGCTGTCGCTCGTCTCCGCCGCCCGCTCCGGTACGCACGCACTGCTGGCCAACGGGCGCTACGAGGATGCCCTCGAACTCGGCGATACCGCGGCGGCTTGGCTCGCCGGTCAGGTTCGTGACGATGACCCGGCCGCCTTGAGCCTGCTTGGCATGATTTATCTGCGAGCTGCTGTGGCCGCCGCACGTCACCAAGATCGCCCAACCGCCAACTCCCTACTGGAGAAAGCGCAGCGGCTCGCCGACCGGCTCGGTTCCGACGAGAACTACTGGCAGACGTGCTTCGGTCCGACGAACGTCGAGCTGCACCGCCTGTCGATCGAGCTTGACCTGGAGAACATCCCGTACGTCGTCGAGCATGGCGGCATCGACGTCTCCCACATGCCGGCGGAACGCGCCGTGTCCCACCGCATCGACTACGCCCGCGGCCTCTGCCTCAGGGGTCGCGTCGACGAGTCCTTCAGCGAGCTGCGGGAGGCCGAACGCACCTCACCGCAGCTCGTGCGGAACAATCCACGCGTACGCGAGACCCTTCGCGACCTGAGGAAACAGTCCCCGGTCACCGGCGGCAGCCACTCGTCCGAGCTGCTGGCCATGGCCCAACGATGCAGGGCGGTGCAGTGAATTCGATGCGGGGCAAGGTGCTGGGCGTCGTCGGATCGAGCGCCGGCGGGATCGAGGAGCTGCGTACGGGGCTCGTGGTCCCGGCACTCGAACGGGGCTGGACGGTCGCGGTCACGCTCACACCGACCGCCGGTCAGTGGCTCCGCACGAGCGGGGAGACGACGGAACTCGAAGGGCTGACCGGTCTTCCCGTACGGGCCGAATCGCGCCTGCCGGGTGACTCCCGGCCGCATCCGCCAGTCGACTGCTACGTCGTCGCCCCGGCGAGTGCCAACACCGTCGCCAAGCTCGCCCTGGGGATCTCAGACAACCAGGCGTTGACACAGGTCAACGAAGCCATCGGGACACTGGACCTCCCAGTAGTCGTCTGGCCCCGGGTGAACGCCGCGCATACCCGCCACCCCGCATGGGAGGGACACATCAAAGCCCTTCATGATTCAGGGGTGCGGTTGATCTACGGAGACGAGATGTGGCCGCTCGCCGAACCGCGGGCGGGGATGCCAGGGCGCCGGTACCCGTGGGAAGCCGTACTGGATGAGGCCGGTAGGGCTGCGTCCTGACGCACCTTCAGTAATGCTAAAAGCAAGAGGAATTGGACCCGGACAGTCTGTCCGGGTCCTTCGTTATGACTGGCGCCAGCCTGAGGGCATCACCGACTACCGGAGGCAACGGGTGCCCGATCAGGGATTCAGCACGGCGCTCCCCGACACGAAGGCCTGGGGTGACGCATCCAGCAGCTGCCCGAGCGCACGCACGGATGGGATGGCTGGCATTGACTACTCATCTCGACGCTCGTCAGGGGCCGCCGTATCGCCGTCAGGTGCGGAGCACATCGTGGTGAGAAGCACTCCCACACCTGCTGGCGTCACCCGGCTCTGCAGCCTCTGCCGATGCGGTCTGAGTCGGTACAACAGGGAAGACCTGTGTGCCGGTTGCAATCGCGACAACCGGCAGCAGGAACGGACCGCACCCAGCGTCCCCATGGGCATCTGGCAGTTACCCGATGTCCGCCAAGCCTTGGTCAACCGAGAATTCGGGCGTATGTGCCAGCTGATCAGACAGCACGGTGGGATCCGCCAAGACGACATAGCCGCAATCACCGGATTGAGCCAAGCCTTCCTGTCGATGCTCGAGTCCGGAGCCCGCAAGCTGACCAACATCGACAAGATCATTCAACTGCTGGATGGCCTGGACGCTCCGCCAGAACTCACCGGACCGATGCTGCGGCCTAGCATCCATCACCAGCCTCGTGGGCCAGCGTCGACGGCTCTCTCGCCGCGCTGACCTCGCTGTCTTCGCCGCATACAGCACCACCGCCCGGAGCCTCGCAGCCAACACAACGTCGTAGTCCGTAGGCGCGCCTGGCTAGGCACACAGTTGCCCGCGCTCGGCCCCCTGGTCCGGGCCTACGCCGAGGATCCGATGCAGCTCCGCCGTGACCACGCGATACGCGTTGCCCAGCTTGAGGACGGACACCGGGTACTCCCCCCTCTTCGCCAGGGCGTATCCCGTGCTGCGGCCGATCGTCAGCGCCTTGTTGGCCGTATCGAGGTCGACGGCAACAGGCAGAGCGAGCAGTTCGTCGCGGGTCATCCCTCGGTCAGCTTTCGATGTCGCCATGATGAATTCCGATCGCCAAAATGTGCAGTGACAGCAGAACATGTACCACGGATGTTGCAGCCACTCATTTTTTCGACGTAAGTTGTAGCTATGACGAATGGAGACTGGTCACCGAGCTTCACCGCCCGCGTCGCCGAGCAGATGCGCCAAGCACGCAAGGCCGCGGGCCTCACTGTGGCAGAGGCCGCACAGGCGTGCGCCGAGCTGGGCCTGGCGGTCCCCAAGACGACGATCACGAATCTGGAGACCGGGCGCCGCACCTCGATCGACCTGGCGGAGTTCCTCGTGCTCGCCGAGGTCTACAAGGTCCCGCCGATCAGCCTGCTGTTCCCGTTGAGTACGGAAGCCTCCGTCGCCGTGCTTCCTGACCGGGAGGTCCCGACGTGGGAGGCCGTCGCCTGGTTCACCGGCGAGACACCGCTGGTCCAGCCCGCGCCGCCAGGTTCCGCCCGAGAGGTGCTGGACACATTCCGCGCCCACAGCGACGCCGTGGCCACGGCTACGACATCCACCCGCCTGGCGAAGGAGCGACGCCGGAAGGCCAGCATCACGCTCGACTCCGGTCGCCGCGAGACTCTCCTGGAAGCCGCCGCCTCGTACGAGCAACTCGCCTTTGACGACTGCAGAGAGCTGCGGGAGTTCCGCCAGGCGATGCGGGAACGTGGGCTGGTTCCGCCCGCCCTCCCCGCCGATCTCTCGTTCGTCGACGAACCCGACTCCCAGGACTAGCGTGACCAGCACCACCACCACCTCCTCCGGCGGCACAACCATCCGGCGCTGCTCGTGCCGCAATCCAGAGACGGGCAAGAACTACGGCAAGTCTTGCCCCAAGCTCGCCAACCGGCGCCACGGCACCTGGGCGATACGCCACGAACTGGCCAACCGGTCCGACGGCACCCGCCGGGAGTTCCGCCGCAGCGGCTTCGAGACCTCAGCCGAGGCGACCAAGGAACTGAACAAGGTCCGCGCACTGCTCGCCATACCCGACGAGGACGACCCCGCCGGCCATCTCGCGGTCAGCGACACGCTGGAGGCCTGCGCCAAGAACAAGGAGCCGCTGCCGGACTACGACGAGACGCGTCGGCGCTACGCCACCGGGCAAAGCCTTCATTCCAAGATCACTGTCGTGGACTGGCTCGACGAGTGGCTGGCGGGCAAGAAGCGGCTGCGCTCCACGTCCCTCAAGCGCTACGAGAGCGACGTACGCGTACACCTGAAACCCCACCTGGGGCACCTGCGGCTCGACCGACTCCGCGTCGCCGACCTGGACAGGATGTTCGAGGCCATCAACGACGCGAACGTGGAGATCATCGAGCAGAACGCCCTACGGCGGGCAGCCCTGAACGAGCTGAAGACCATCCCCTGGAAGGGCGCGGAGAACCGCGCCCGCCGCAAGTGGCTCAAGGCGTCCATCGATGAGATGCCGCCCTTCCGCAAGCCCACCCGCACCAACAGCCAGCACACGATCAAGCGCACCCTGCGGGCCGCCCTCAACACCGCGATCGCCCAGCAGATCATCCCGCCTTTCAACCCCGCCGAGCATGTGGAACTGAACCCGGCCTCGCGCGCGAAGGCCATGGTCTGGACCGCCGAGCGTGTACGCCACTGGAAGCGGACCGGGGAGAAGCCCAGCCCCGTCATGGTCTGGACGCCGGAGCAGACCGGCGCCTTCCTCGACCAGGTCGCCACGCACCGCCTCTACACGCTCTGGCACCTGATCGCCTTCCGAGGGCTACGCCGTGGTGAAGCCTGCGGGCTTCGGTGGATGGACATCGATCTCGCCCACCAGTCCATGACCGTCGCTACCCAGCTCGTCCAGTCGGGCTGGCAGGTGCACGAGGCGGCCCCGAAGACCGACAGCGGGGAACGCCTGGTCGCTCTGGACGCCGAGTCGGTCGACTCACTCCGCGAGCACCAGAAGCGGCAGCGCAAGGAACAGGCCCGCTGGGGTGCCGCCTGGAAGACGACCGGCCGCGTCTTCACCGACGAGGACGGCTCGCTCCTGCACCCCGCCAAGGTCTCGCTCATGTTCACGCGGGAGCTGGAAGCCGCCGGCCTGCCCCCGGTCCGCCTCCACGACTTGCGGCACGGTGCCGCGACGCTGGCGCTCGCCGCTGGAGTGGACATCAAGATCGTTTCGGAGATGCTCGGCCACTCGGACACCCACATCACCCGGGACATCTACCAGTCCGTCCTGGACGATCTCGCCCGCGAGGCCGCCGAGGCGGTCGTGAAGCTCGTCCCCCGCCAACGACGCACCCGCACAACGAAGAAGAGCGAGCCACCGCACGAAGCGACGGGGCGAACCGCCTGACCTCGCACCGGCTCACGACAAAGCCCCCTGCCCCGGTTCATGCCGTAGCAGGGGGCTGCTCTGTAGGCCGCGTGGGAGAAAGCACGCCTGGCTACCTGGGCGTCAGGAGCGTACGAGGTTAACCGAGCCGCAGGCGAAGTCGTAACGGATGCCCCCGAAGACGGTGTCGGGGCGGAGGCCGGCGGTGCCGTGGTGGTAGGCGACGACGGCGCTGGTCAGCCATTCCCGGGTCATGTTTAGGTCGTCGACCTCGCGGTGCACGAGCTCCCGGGCCCAGTTCGGGAGGATGCCATCGGGGTTGATCAGGGCGCTGATGAGGCCGTCCAGTGCGGCGTGCCGTTCGTCTGCCCGGCTGACGTGACGACGGACGAGTCGGTCGACTGCGGAGGCTCCGCCGTCGGCAGCTGCTGCTCGCAGGTCGGACTCCTGCAGGAGGCTCCCGTCAAGGTCGTGCAGGCGGTCGACGTACGCAGCCATCAACGCCCGCCGGTCCGCCGGCACTTCCGCGTATGTGCTGGACCAGCCCGCGTGGAAGTAGTCCGCGTCCCAGGCAGGGGTGTTCGCGCGGGGCCGCAGGCGGATCTCGGCATCTCCCGCAGTGACGGTGTGAAGGTCGTCGCCGACTTCACACCACTCGCTGCTGGTGCCGAACCCTTCCGCGATGGAGAGCCGGAGTTCTTCCAAGTCGCCGCAGTGGGCGTGGAGGAGTTCGCTCGACGCGCTGAGGACCGGCCTGTGAAGCACGATGAGGTCAAGCGGGGAGATGTCAATGGCGGCGTCGCGCATGGCGGGCTCCGATTCGGTGTTGCGAGGACATCGTCACCGACAACGAGGGGCCGGGGGGCGCGGTGCGGGCTTTGGGCCGTTGAGGCGATGTGGTGAGGGCTGGGGCCTGGGATCAGCTGGTGAGGCCGGCGAGACTGGCGCAGAAGCCGAAGATCACGCCGAGGAGCAGCGTAATGGGGCCCCGGTAACTCACCGTCGCCGACTGCAACCCGCCTTCGAGGTACTCGTTGACCTGTCTGAACTGGGTCTCCACGGACCGGCGGGTGGCTTCGAGGTCGCCGCTGAGGCGGGTCTCCAAGTGAGCCGTCATCTTGCGGTCGCGACGGTCGAGCTCTTCGGGAACACTCTTGCGCCAGTGCTCCAGGGCTTCGACGCGCTCGGTGAGCGTCTTCGGCCCACTCGTGTCGGCGGTGACCCCGAAGGCTTCGACGGCGGCTCCGGCGCCGGACGGATACACGTAGCGGTCGCGATGGAAGTACTGGAGCAGCTTTTCCCGCGCGGCATGGATGTCCTTGAGTGTCCAGTGGAAGCCGAGCACTTCCAGGCCGAGCGCGATCACGTAGAGCGTGAAGAGGACGGCTTCCTTGGACATGTCCAGAGGGTAAGCGGGGTCAGGCTGAGGAGCCGGGGAAATCAGTGTGCAGGACGGGAGCCCAGCCGGATGGCTGCGCCAGCCGGGTTCGTCAGCGCTCGGGCCCGTCGGCGCCAGTGAGAACGGTACGGATGTCCCGGGAGGCCGCCCAGGGCTGTTCCTGTGCGTGTTCGCCTGGGCCGTGTCTGCTATCGGCTGCGTCCTGGACTGCTCTCCTAGCCGGGGACTTGGTGCTGGGCTGGCCGCTGCGTCGAGGCCAACGCCTTCTTCTCTGTGGGAGGGAGGCAGGGTGGTGGAGCACTTTCGTGCGGCCTGGGCGCTGGGCCCGAACTGGCGGAGGTGCGGTGAGCATCAGCGCGGCCAGCTCGCCGATCCGGGCCATGCCTTTGTTCCACTCGTCCGCGCTCTCGCCAGCCGGCGTCGCGATGGCCGCCCGTCGTCGCAGGAGGTTCTGCTAGGTGGCGGCGTCCCGGGGCTGCTGCCGGACCTCCTCGACGACGTCGCGCACCGGCCGCAGGGGCGTCAACGCGCCGTCGGCGCCCCGTCTCTGGGAAGTGTCCTGTATTTGGCCCTGTCGCAGGTCCGGTGGTGATGAGGCCGAACCGCCTGAAGCAAATGCCCCCCTTCCTCAAGGTGACGTCACCGAGGAAGGGGGGCATTCCCGTAGGCCGCGTGGGACTCGAACCCACAACCAACAGATTAAAAGTCTGCTGCTCTGACCAATTGAGCTAGCGGCCCGCGCGGCCCCCAGCATAGCTGTACGGTCGGGCCGCTCTCACAGCCATATCCACGATGCCGCGGGCCGAGTCCCGCGCCTCGCCCCGATCAGCTGTTGTCGGGGCTCCACAACGGAGACGTAAGCGGGCAACTTGAGCGGCGGCCGGGGGCAAGGGCTCCGGTCACCCGGCCGCGCACTCCCTCTGGACGCCCCCTGTCCGAATGCGCTCCCCTCGCGCTCCCCTGACCTTCGGGCGCCCGGCGGCGCGATCGGACAGCGCCCGGACATTCCCGCGTAGCAGCAGGTCAGAGGGGGTTTCAAGGCGACTCGACGACGCACTGGCGATCCGGCCACCCGGTCCACCCAATGAATTAAAAGTCCGCTGCTCTGCCAATTGAGCTAACGGCCCTCGGCGCAACACCCCTGAGCATAACCAAAGAGATCCCCGGAACCGATCGGGTATCCGACACCGGCCCCGTCTCGCTCGGCTCACCCACCGCGCCGGGTGGGCGAGCCGAACGGGAAACGGTCAGTACAGGCCTTTGAAGGCGGCCCAGCCGCTGTTGCCGATCCGCACCCTGGTCACGAGGATGCCCGTCCCGGCCCGCTGAACCGGCACAGCTTCCCGGCCGTGTCACGCGCCACCGGGTCCGCCCGCCGTCACGGGTGACGTCGCCCATGCCGACCACCGTCGTGCGGAGCGAACTGTGCCGGCGTGCGACGGTGTCCGACCACGTGCCGTGCAGCGAGTGAGCGCCCTTGGCGTCGTACGGCTTCCGCGACCCATCGGCGTAGGAGACGGAGGCGTACGAGACGGCGGGGAAACCCCCGTCATGGTCGCCGCGGAGGAAACCGGGCACGCCCGCGACCGGCACGTCGGCCGCATGGGAGTCGGGCGCAGGAATCGTGCGCGACAGCGGCGGCTCCGCTGCCACCACGCGGCGTGGCTGCGAGCGGAACGGCGGGGGCCGCCACGACACCGGCGGCGTCAGCCCTGCGAGCACGACGGCTCCCCAGCGCAGTGCGCACCAAGTCTCCTCCCCCCAGGAAACCTGATGTCCGCGGAGACAGGCGCGGCGTTCTCTCAAGCCCCCCAGGGCGCATGTCACAGCCGCCTCGGGTGCGCCGAGAGCAACAGCAGGGCCCGTACGACACCTAGGTGTCGTACGGGCCCTGATCAGTTACTCAGTGCGTGTCAGCCGTTGCGCTTCCAGCGCGGCTTGTCGTCACGGCGGCCGCCGAACGAGCCGGTGTTGGTGCCGGTGTTCGAGCCGGCGCCACCGCGGTGCTCGTCGCGGCGACCGTACGGACGGTCGCTGCCGCCGGAGCGGAAGCCGCCCGAGGGGCGGTCGTCGCGACGGTCGCGGTTGAACGGACGGTCGCTGCCCCGGTGGGCGGCCGGACGGTCGTCGCGGCGGAAGCCACCACGGTCGTTGTCACGACGCTCGAAGGAACGGCCACCACGGTCGTCACGGTCACGGTTGAACCCGCCACGGTCGTTGTCCCGGCGGAAACCGCCCGACGGACGGTCATCGCGACGGAAGCCACCACGGTCGTTGTCACGACGCTCGAAGGAACGGCCACCACGGTCGTCACGGTCACGGTTGAACCCACCGCGGTCGTTGTCCCGGCGGAAACCGCCCGACGGACGGTCGTCACGGCGGTCACGGTTGAACGGACGGTCGCTGCCGCCGGAGCGGAAGCCACCCGACGGGCGGTCGTCGCGACGGAAGCCACCACGGTCGCCACGATCGCCGTCACGGCGGTCGTCACGACGGAAGCCGCCACGGTCGCCACGGTCGTTGCCCCGGCGCTCGAAGTTGCCCCGGTCGTCCCGGCGCTCCTCGCGGCGCTCCGGCTCGGGCGCTGCCTCGACCGCTGCCTCGACCTCGGCCTCCGCGGCCTCGGTCACCTCGGCGACCGCGGCCTCCGGGTCCTCGCCGCGCTCGCGGGCGGCGCGCGCCACCAGGCGGTCGGCCTCCTCGCGGAGCTCGGCCGCGCGGCGCTGCACGCGCTCCAGCTGGCGGGTCAGCTCGACGACCTCGCGCTCCGCCTGCTTGGCGGCGTTGTTCGCGGAGTCGGCCTGGACCTCGGTGAGCGAACGCGCACCGGTGATCTCGGCGACCTCCGGGTCGAACGCGCCCGCACCGCCGACGATGTGGCGCGAGGCGTCCACGCCCGCGTCCTCCATGAGGCGGAAGATCTGACGGCGCTGGTGCGGCAGCGACAGGGACACGACCGTGCCGGACTTGCCGGCGCGGGCGGTACGGCCCGAGCGGTGCAGGTAGTCCTTGTGGTCACCGGCCGGGTCCACGTTCAGGACCAGGTCGATGCCGTCGACGTGGATGCCTCGGGCGGCGACGTCGGTGGCGACGAGCGCGTTGACGTAGCCGTCCTTGAAGTCGGCCAGGGTGCGTGTACGGGCGCCCTGGGTCATGCCGCCGTGCAGCGCGTCCGCCTTCACACCCGACTCGCGCAGCTGCTCCGCGATGCGGTCGGCGCCCAGCTGGGTGCGGACGAAGATGATGGTGCGGCCCTTGCGGGCGGCGATGGCGGCCGTGACCGGCGCCTTGTCCTTGGGCTTCACGACGAGCACGTGGTGCGTCATCGTCGTGACGTTGCCCTGGGCGCTGTCGACCTCGTGGCTGACCGGGTCGGTCAGGTAGCGCTTGACCAGGGTGGAGATCTCGTTCTCCATCGTGGCGGAGAACAGCATCCGCTGGCCGCCGGCCGGGACCTGGTCGAGCAGCTCGGTGACCTCGGGCAGGAAGCCCAGGTCGGACATCTGGTCGGCCTCGTCGAGGACGGCGACCTGGACGGCCTCGAGGGAGCAGGCGCCGCGGTTGATGACGTCGCGCAGGCGGCCCGGGGTGGCGACGAGGACGTCGACACCGCGCTCCAGGGCGTAGATCTGGTTGCCCATGGACGTACCGCCGCAGACGACCTTCATCTTGAGGCCGAGCACGTCGCCGTACGGCTGGAGGGCGTCCGCGACCTGCATCGCGAGTTCACGGGTGGGGGTGAGGATGACCGCGCGGGGCTTCTTCTTCTCGGTGTGACCGCCGGCCAGCGTGGCCAGGGTCGGCAGACCGAAGGAGAGCGTCTTGCCGGAGCCGGTACGGCCGCGGCCGAGGATGTCCTTGCCGGCCAGGGCGTCCGGGATGGTCGCGGCCTGGATCGGGAAGGGGCTCGTCACGCCGTTCTGCGCCAGCTTGCGGACGACGCCCTCGGGCAGACCGAGGTCCGCGAACGTGACCTGGGGCTCCTGGGGCTCTTCGGCGGCCGTCTCGACGACCTCTACGACCGTCTCGTCGAACGTGTCGTTCTCGGGCATGACGGCGTGATCAGTACTGAAAGTGGACATGCGAAATGCGAAACCTTCCGGAGTCTCGGCACGCGCCCAAACTCCGTGATTCGCAATTCGACCGCCTCGATGCGGTCAGCCACGGCTAGGGAAATACGCGCCACGCGGCGCGCTTCCGTTTCGGCGCCGGGCAATGGGATCAAACGATCTACCACCATACGCACCCTCCCCCGGTAAAGGCAAACCGCTCCCGAGTGACCCCGCTTACATCCCCGGCGCCCGCACCTCCGGCTCGACCCGGAGGCCCTACGCCGGTCTGTCCTGGGGCGACGCGGCGGGCTCGCCGTTGCCGGGGCCCGGCAGCCCGCCTCGCCCCCACGTGCACCTCGGGCGCCGAGGAGGCCGACGGCTGACCGGTCGGTTCGCTCGGCTGCGGCGTGGGGCTCGTGGGCGGCTCCGGGGTCGGCTCGGACGGCGGCATGGTCGGGGGCTGCTCGGTCGAGGACGGCGAACCGCCGCCATGGGGCGGCGTCGGCTCCGTCCCCGGCTTCAGGGGCTTCCCGCCAGGTGCCGGGTCCGCCCCTGTGCTCTGCACCCCCTCGGCGCGCTTGCCCTTCTCCTTCCCCGCGTCGGCCTCCTCGGCGTCCTTCCCGTCCCGCCCGTCCTCACCGTGCTCGGCTGCCCCGCGCCGCGCGCCGCCGGGGGCGCCGTGGCCACCGTCGGGCTCCGCGGCCACCCCGCGCTCCGCCGAGACGCTGGGCGCGGGCTTCCTGCCCGCGTCGTCGCTCACGCTCATACAGCCTGTCGAGGCCAGGACCGCCCATGAGGCGGCGATCCAGACGGCCTTCCGGCCGGGGGCTGACAACTGGCGCACGGGGGCACCTCCGGGACGAGGGGGCATGCGGGTCGCCCTGCCCAACTCCCGGCGCCCGGCCGGGGACACGCCCTCGACGCACCCGTCCCGCGCACCCCGCCGCGCCCGGAACGGACCGGACCCAGGCACCCCGCAGCCGTCGCGCGACACCCCCGCCGCCGCGCACCGGACCCGCCCCCCGACCCGTCAGCCGTCGCGCGAGACTCCGCCGCCCCCCGACCCGTCAGCCCACGATGCCGCGCGCCAACTCCACGCCCAGGAAGACCGATCCGAGCCCGATCAGCACGGAGGCGGCCACGTTCGCGACGGCCAGGAACTTCCAGCCGCGTTCGGCCAGGCGCAGCGTCTCGTAGGAGAACGTGGAGTACGTCGTGAGCGCCCCGCACAGCCCCGTGCCCAGCAGCGCGTACGCCCCAGACGACACCGAAGCCCCGGCCAGAGCACCGAGGAAGAGGCTTCCCACGGCGTTCACCGTGAACGTCCCCCACGGGAACACCGAGTCGTGCCGCGCCTGTACCGCACGGTCCGTCAGATAGCGCAAGGGGGCGCCGGCCGCCCCGCCCGCGATCACCAGCAGCCAGTTCATCGCGCGCCTGCCCGGGCGACCCGCGCCGCGCGGTCCAGGGCCGCCCTGGTGAGGGAGGCGGCCAGCCACACGGCTGCCAGGGCACCGGCGGCCGTGCCACCCGCGTACGCCACGGCGGTCCCTGCCTCCTCGCGTTCCAGGAGCTCGGTGAAGTCGAGGGCGTAGGTCGAGAACGTCGTGAAACCGCCGAGCACGCCCACCCCGAGGAACGGCCGGACCAGCGGGTGCGCGGTGCGGCCGCGCTCGCCCACCAGCACCATCAGTACGCCGATCAAGGCGCAGCCGAGCACGTTCACCCAGAAGACGGCCCAGGGGAACGCCCCCTGAGGGGCGGGCCACAGCAACAGCGCACCGTACCGGGCCGACGCGCCCGCCGCGCCACCCGCCGAGATCGCCGCGAGCACCGCCAACCCGTGTGCACCCGCCAGTTCGGCACGTTGGGCCGGCACATGGAGGTCGACGTCCGGATCGATCGCTTCCGGGACGCCGTCCGGGCCGGAGCTCACCCGTACCCCAGGGCGTGCAGCCGCTCGTCGTCGATCCCGAAGTGGTGCGCGATCTCGTGCACCACGGTGATCTCGGTCTCGGCGACGACGTCCTCGCGCGTCTCGCACATCCGCAGCGTCGGCCCCCGGTAGATGGTGATGCGGTCCGGCAGCACACCCGCGTACCACTCGCCGCGATCCGTCAGCGGAGTCCCCTCGTAGAGCCCGAGCAGCTCGGGGTCGTCCACGGTGGGTTCGTCCTCCACGAACACGGCGACGTTGTCCATCAGCCGCGTCAGTTCGGGCGGGATCCTGTCCAGGGCCTCGGCGACCAGTTCCTCGAACTCCTCGCGCGTCATCTCCAGCACCCGGCCATTGTCACGCACGCCGTGCCCGCCGCGCCGCCCCGGCATGGTGGCCGGTCGCATGGGGCATACGGCACCAATGGCCCGCGAAGCCCCGGAATCGAACCAGTCGTCCCGTCCGATCCGCCTGATCCGTACCGCGCTGCGGCGCGGCGGCCCCGCGACTGCGCGGGCCACCGCGCTTCCGCACGCCCCGCGGCCCTGGACCCGCGCGCTCGGCCTGACGGCCGTCGTCCTCGTCGGAGCCTGGCTCGGCCTGCTCATCGTCGGCAACGTCCGTACTCCCGTCGGCCCGATGGACACCACCATGACGCTGCGTCCTTCCTTCAGCGGCGGCACGAAGATCAACGTCTCCCCGCTCGGCGCCCTCGAACTCGACTCCCACGTCGCCCCCGTCCGCCTCGACGTCGACGTGGACCGCCTCGACCCGGACCGCTCCCGGGCCCTGGTCGAACACCCCGAGCGGCTGTCCGGGCTCCAGGACGAGATCTCCGCCGACGTGCGGGACGGCACCACGGAGCTCGCGGTGCGCTCCTGCGTCGCCGTCGTCTCCGGCGCGACCGCACTGGGCCTGGCCGTCTACCGCCGCCCCCGTCGCGCCCTCGCCGCCGGCGGGCTCGCGCTCGCGCTCCTCGCCGCGTCCGGCGTCTCGGCGGCCGCGACGTGGAATCCGAAGTCCGTGCTGGAGCCCAAGTTCTCCGGACTGCTGTCCTCCGCGCCGTCCGTCGTCGGCAACGCGCGCTCGATCGTGACCGAATTCGATGTCTACCAGAGGGAGTTGGCACGCCTGGTCACCAACGTCACCAAGCTGTACGACGCGACATCGACGCTCCCGGCCTACCGGCCGGACCCGGGCACGATGCGGGTGCTCCACGTCTCCGACATCCACCTCAACCCGGCCGCCTGGCACATCATCGGCTCCCTCGTGAAGCAGTACGGCATCGACGTGATCATCGACTCCGGCGACACCATGGACCACGGATCATCCGCCGAGAACGGATTCCTCGACCCCATCCGCGACCTGGGCGCGCCCTATGTGTGGGTCCGCGGCAACCACGACTCGCGTACGACGCAGGAGTACCTGTCCCGGATGAAGAACGTCCACGTCCTCGACGAAGGGCGGGCCGTCAGCGTCGCCGGGCTGCGCATCGCGGGCACCGGCGACCCGCAGTTCACCCCGGACCGGTCGGTCGTCGCCCAGGGCGACCCGGCGGAACGCATGACCGGCATCCGCCTCGCGTCCGCCCTTCGCGACCAGAAGAGCGCCGGGACCCCGGTCGACATCGCGGTCGCCCACAACCCCGTGGCGGCCCGCGAGACCGACGGCACCGTGCCGCTGGTCCTGGCCGGGCACGTCCACAAACGGCACACCGAGGTGCTGAGGCACGGCACCCGCCTCAAGATCGAGGGGTCGACGGGCGGCGGCGGACTGCGCGCGGTGCAGAACCAGGAGCCGGAGAAGGTACGCGCCTCGGTGCTCTACCTCGACCGGACGAACCGGCAGCTCCAGGCGTGGGACGAGATCACGCTGGGCGGCCTGGGCCTGACCACGGCGGAGGTCAGCCGCCATGTCGCCCGGCCACCGGCCCCCTCCCCCTCGCCCTCCCCCTCGGTGTCACCGGGTTCGCCGACGCCGTCTCCGTAGGGGCTTGCGGCGGGCGGGACCTGGCTCCCCGAAAGCGTTTTGGCGATAGCTCCCCGCATCCCATATGCTTCTCACGTCCCCGACGCGCTGCGAAGCGCCCAGGCGGGCCCTTAGCCCTCATCGTCTAGTGGCCCAGGACGCCGCCCTTTCAAGGCGGTAGCACGGGTTCGAATCCCGTTGGGGGCACGCATCACCGTGTGCGAGACTTGTCTCGCATCACGCTTGGTCCTGTGGAGCAGTTTGGAGTGCTCGCCACCCTGTCAAGGTGGAGGCCGCGGGTTCAAATCCCGTCAGGACCGCTGAAGCTCGAAAGAGCTTCTCGGCTGGGTAGCTCAGTTGGTACGAGCGATCGCCTGAAAAGCGATAGGTCGCCGGTTCGACCCCGGCCCCAGCCACCGTACGAAGGCCCCGATCCCCGGATCGGGGCCTTCGCCGTTTCCCGGCCGCGCCCCCAAAAGCGCGAGCGGGCCCCCGTCCGGCGGACAGGGGCCCGCACCGTCGCGGCCCGGCAGCTGGGCGCGGCCGCGGAGACCCGCGGCGAGCGCGGGCGTGCGCATCCTGCTACGCCTTCTCCCGCTCTTCCCCGCGGCGCCACCCGCGCACGCCCAGGATCAGCGCCGCCACCGCGACGACCACGACGAGCAGCACCCAGTCCGGGATCGCCCTCCCGATGCCCGCCGCCCACTCCTCCACCGCGAACGAGTCGTCGACCGACAGCAGGCCCGGCAGGGCCGTCGTGCCGTCGAACACCAGGAACAGGGCGCCCAGCAGGACGAAGAACATCCCCGACGCCAGCGACGTCGTGTGCAGCCGGAACCGGCCTACGCCCAGTTCGCGCCCGCGAAGCCATCGGCGCGCGCCCAGGTCGAAGCGGTCCCAGAGCAGGGCCAGCAGGAACAACGGGACCGCCATGCCCAGGGCGTAGACCGCGAGCAGCAGACCGCCGTAGACCGGGCTGCCGCTCAGGGCCGCCACGGTCAGCACGCTGCCGAGGATCGGGCCCGCGCAGAAGCCCGCCAGCCCGTAGACCAGGCCCAGGGCGTAGACCGACAGGGCCGTCGTCGGACGGATACGGCCCGACACCTCGGCGATACGGCGCGAGGCGAAGCCCGTCCCGAGGATCTGCGCGACCCCGAGCACGACGATCAGCCAGCCACCGGCCGGGACCAGCAGGTCACGGTGGCCGTAGAAGAGCCGCCCCGCGAAGGACCCGGCCGCGCCGAGCGGGACCAGGGTCGTCGCCAGGCCGGCGTAGAAGATGCCGGTACGCGCCAGCAGCCGGCCCGTGGAGTCGATCGAGTACGCGAAGAACGCGGGGAGCAGCAGCGCGCTGCACGGACTGATCAGGGCGAGCAGCCCGCCGAGGAAGGCCGCCAGATAACCGATGTCCTGCGTCACGAGCCCTGCTTCGCGGTCCGGGCCGCCGCCTCGACGGCCTCGGTGAACGTCTCCATGGGCTGGGCCCCCGCGATGGGCCGGCCGTTGATCAGGAAGGACGGCGTGGACGTGGCGCCCAGACCGTAGCCCTCCTCCTGGTCCTTCGTGACCGCCCGGCGCGCGGCATCGCTGTGCAGGTCACGCGCGAAGCGGTCGAGGTCGCCGACCCCGGCCTCGCGGGCCAGCGCGGTGAGGCGGTCCGGTCCGAAGCCCTTCTCCTTGGCGTCGTCGGCGTACGCCGCCGCGTGGAACTGCCAGAAGCGGCCCTGCTGCCCTGCCGCCCAGGCGGCGCGTGCCGCGGCCTCGGACGCCTCGCCGAAGATCGGAAAGTTGCGCCACTCGATCCGCAGGACACCCGCGTCGACGTACTTCTTCACCAGCTGCGGCTCGGTGTCGCGGGCGAACTTCCCGCAGTAGCCGCACTGGAAGTCCGCGTACTCGACCATCACGACGGGCGCGTCCACGCGGCCCATGGCCAGGGGGTCCCCGGCGTCCCGGCGGGCGAGCCTCTCCAGCTCGGGGTAGGTGCCCGCCCGCGGTTCGGCGGAGACGTCGGCGGCGGACGACGAGCCGACAGACGGCGCACGGTCGGGCTCGGTGGCGGTGTACGAGGCGAAGCCGAGCAGCACCGCGGCGACGAGCACACCCGCTCCGATGGCGAGCGGCTTGCGTGAGGGGGACGTGGCGGAAGACATGGAGGAGCTCCTGAGCGAGAAGGCCGAACGGAACGAATACCGGTGGAGGGGACCGGCGGACCTATACGCGCAGGACGGTCAGATCGACCGCGGAGGGCGGCGCGAGTGGTGGCGGGCCGCGCAGGGGCGTCACGGCCGGCACGGCCTGGTCGCAGACGAGTGCCGAGCCGGCGGGGCCGTGAGCCTGGGACAGGGCGGGAAGAAGCTCGTACGCGGATCCGCCGCGTGGCGGCACTCCCGGGTGCGCTCCGCTGTCCTCACCGCCGGTGCGCTGCCCGCACCTGGACCGGGGCGCCGGACCCACCACAGCGGGTGCCATGTCCCCGGTGCCGACGGCCTCGGCCGGGGCGCTGCCCCCAGCGGCGGTGCCCGCGAGGGCCTCACCGCGGCCGAAGCCCCGACCGAAGCCCCGGCCGAAGCCCGTCCCCGTATCCGCGCCGTCAGCGGCATGAGCCGCACGCGCGGCCGGCAAGGTGTCCGGGTGGGTGTCCGCCGCCGGTGTGCCCGTCGCGCATCCCAGCAACGCGCTGAGCAGTCCGAGCAGCAGGCTCGTGGTCACCGCGACACGGTGCCGGCGGTCGCCGCCGTTCGGCATGGGCGCGCTTTCCCCCTCGGGACGTTCGGGATGTTCGGGATCTCGGGCGGCGGAGACGATTCGCTCCATACTGCACCAGCTTGCTGACGAAATGGGTTCGCCAGTGGTTTGCGGAGGGTGCGATCCTGGACTCCGTATGTCTACTTCCTTCGCCGACCTCCAGACCCTGCTGGCCGGGGCGTCCCTGCGCGACGCCCACCGGCTCGGCCGCCGTCTGGAGGGCGCCCGCCGCATCCGTAAGCCCGACGCGCGGCAGGCCGTGCTGGACGAGATCGCCGCCGAGGCCGAGAGGTCCGCGGCCCGTGCCGCGCGGCGTGCCGAGCGCGTGCCCGAGGTCACGTACCCGGAGCAGCTCCCGGTCAGTCAGAAGAAGGACACGATCCTCCAGGCGATACGGGACCACCAGGTCGTGATCGTCGCGGGCGAGACCGGGTCCGGCAAGACGACCCAGATCCCCAAGATCTGCCTGGAGCTCGGCCGGGGCGTGCGCGGCATGATCGGCCATACGCAGCCCCGCCGTATCGCGGCCCGTACGGTCGCCGAGCGCGTCGCGGAGGAGCTGCGGACCCCGCTCGGCGAGGCGGTCGGCTGGAAGGTCCGCTTCACCGACCAGGTGAACCAGGACGCCACCTTCGTCAAGCTGATGACGGACGGCATCCTGCTCGCCGAGATCCAGACGGACCGCGAGCTGCGCGCCTACGACACGATCATCATCGACGAGGCCCACGAGCGGTCCCTGAACATCGACTTCCTGCTCGGCTATCTCGCACAGCTGCTGCCGAAGCGCCCCGACCTCAAGGTCGTCATCACCTCCGCGACGATCGACCCGGAGCGGTTCTCCCGCCACTTCGGCGACGCCCCGATCGTCGAGGTCAGCGGCCGGACGTATCCGGTCGAGGTCCGCTACCGCCCGCTCCTCGAAGAGGATTCCGAGGACTCCGACCGCGACCAGATCACCGCGATCACCGACGCCGTCGAGGAGCTGATGGGCGAGGGCAAGGGCGACATCCTCGTCTTCCTCTCCGGCGAGCGCGAGATCCGCGACACCGCGGACGCGCTCAACAAGAAGCAGTACAGATTCACCGAGGTGCTCCCCCTCTACGCGCGCCTTTCGCACGCCGAGCAGCACCGCGTCTTCCAGCCGCACACCGGCCGCCGGATCGTCCTCGCGACGAACGTCGCGGAGACGTCGCTGACCGTGCCCGGCATCAAGTACGTGATCGACCCGGGCACGGCCCGTATCTCGCGCTACAGCCATCGCACCAAGGTCCAGCGGCTGCCGATCGAGCCGATCAGCCAGGCCAGCGCCAACCAGCGCAAGGGCCGCTGCGGCCGTACCTCCGACGGCATCTGCATCCGGCTGTACTCCGAGGACGATTTCCTCACCCGCCCGGAGTTCACGGACGCGGAGATCCTGCGCACCAACCTCGCGTCCGTCATCCTCCAGATGACCGCGGCCGGGCTCGGCGACATCGAGAAGTTCCCCTTCATCGACCCGCCGGACCACCGCAACATCCGCGACGGCGTACAGCTGCTCCAGGAGCTGGGCGCCTTCGACCCGGCGCAGAAGGACCCCCGCAAGCAGCTGACCCAGCTCGGCCGCAAGCTCTCCCAGCTCCCGGTCGACCCCCGGCTCGCCCGGATGGTCATCGAGGCCGACAAGAACGGCTGCGTGCGCGAGGTCATGGTCATCGCGGCCGCGCTGTCCATCCAGGACCCGCGCGAACGCCCGGCCGAGAAGCAGGCGCAGGCCGACCAGCAGCACGCCCGCTTCAAGGACGAGACCAGCGACTTCCTCGCCTTCCTCAACCTGTGGCGCTACATCCGCGAACAGCAGAGGGAACGCGGCTCGTCCAGCTTCCGCCGCATGTGCAAGCAGGAGTACCTCAACTTCCTGCGCATCCGCGAGTGGCAGGACATCTACTCCCAGCTGCGCACGGTGGCGAAGCAGATGGGGATCCACCTGGTCGAGGAGGACGCCCCCGAGCAGTCCGTCCATGTGTCCCTGCTCTCGGGCCTGCTCTCGCACGTCGGCATGAAGGACGTGAAGGAGGGCGCGAAGAACGAGTACCTGGGCGCGCGGAACGCCAAGTTCGCGATCTTCCCCGGATCCGCGCTCTTCAAGAAGCCGCCGCGCTTCGTGATGTCCGCCGAGCTCGTGGAGACCTCACGCCTGTGGGCTCGCGTCAACGCGAAGATCGAACCGGAGTGGATCGAACCGCTCGCCCAGCATTTGCTGAAGCGTACGTACAGCGAGCCGCACTGGGAGAAGGACGCCGCCGCCGTCATGGCGTACGAGAAGGTGACGCTCTACGGCGTGCCGATCGTCGCCCAGCGCAAGGTGAACTACGGGCGCATCGACCCGGAGACCTCCCGTGACCTGTTCATCCGCAACGCCCTCGTCGAGGGCGACTGGCGCACCCACCACAAGTTCTTCGCGGACAACCGCAAACTTCTGACCGAGGTCGAGGAGTTGGAGCACCGGGCCCGCCGCCGCGACATCCTCGTGGACGACGAGACCCTCTTCGACTTCTACGACCGGCGCGTGCCCGACCACGTCGTGTCCGGTGCCCACTTCGACTCCTGGTGGAAGCACAAGCGCCGCGAGCAGCCCGAACTGCTCGACTTCGAGCGCGAGATGCTGATCAACGAGAAGGCCGGGGCGGTCACCAAGGACGACTACCCGGACTCGTGGCGGCAGGGCCGGCTGAAGTTCCGGGTGACGTACCAGTTCGAGCCGGGCGCGGACGCCGACGGTGTCACCGTCCACATCCCGCTCCAGGTGCTGAACCAGGTCACCGACGAGGGCTTCGACTGGCAGATCCCCGGCCTGCGCGAAGAGGTCGTCACCGAACTGATCCGCTCCCTCCCGAAGCCGATCCGCCGCCATTACGTGCCGGCGCCGAACTACGCGAAGGCGTTCCTGGACAAGGCCGTCCCGCTGCAGGAGCCGCTGCCCGTCGCCCTGGCGCGTGAGCTCCAGCGTATGGTCGGCGTTCCCGTCACGGCGAACGACTTCGATCTCTCCAGGATCCCCGACCACCTCAAGATCACGTTCCGGATCGTCGACGAGCGCCGCAAGAAGCTCGCCGAGGACAAGGACCTGGAGGCGCTGCGGCTGGCGCTGCGGCCGAAGGCCCGTCAGGCGCTGTCCAGGGCCGCCGCCTCCTCCGGCCCGTCGGGTGAGGCGCTGGAGCGCACGGGCCTGAAGGACTGGACGATCGGCACGCTGGCGAGGGTGTTCGAAACACCTCCCCTCGGGCTCCGCCCTGGGGATGCCCCATGGGCCGGCCAGCCGGTCAAGGCGTACCCGGCGCTCGTCGACGCGGGCGACAGCGTCTCCGTACGGCTCTTCGACACCGAGGCCGAGCAGACGCGGGCGATGTGGCAGGGCACCCGCCGTCTGATCATGCTGAACATCCCCGTGAACCCGGCGAAGTTCGCCTCCGACAGGCTGACCAACCAGCAGAAGCTGGCGCTGTCCCGCAATCCGCACGGTTCGATCCAGGCGCTGTTCGACGACTGCGCCATGGCGGCGGCGGACCGGCTCATCGCCGACCACGGCGGCCCGGCGTGGGACGAGGAATCGTTCCGGAAGCTGTTCGACAAGGTCCGCTCGGACCTCGTGGAGCTGACCGTCCGGACCATCGATCAGGTGCAGCAGATCCTGGCGGCCTGGCAGGCCTGTGAGCGGCGCCTGAAGGCCACGAACAGCCTGACCCTGATCAACAACGTCCAGGACGTGCGCGAGCAGCTGGCGGCCCTCGTGCCGGCCGGCTTCGTGACGCGCACGGGCCTGCGCAGGCTCCCCGATCTGATGCGCTACCTGATCGCCGTGGACCGCCGGCTCCAGCAGATGCCGACGGCCGTCCAGCGCGACACCACGCGCATGCAGAAGGTCCACGAGATGCAGGACGAGTACGCCTGGCTGCTGGAGCAGCTGCCCCAGGGCCGGCCGGTGCCGCAGGAGGTCCTGGACATCCGCTGGATGATCGAGGAGCTCCGGGTCAGCTACTTCGCGCATGCGCTGGGCACGGCGTACCCCGTCTCTGACAAGCGGATCGTGAAGGCGATCGACGCGGCGGCACCGTGACGGCGCGGTCGCCCTGGGTGAGTTCGACCCGGTCGGCAGACCTGCTGTACAGTCTCTCTCGCAGCCAGGAAACATCGGCTGCGAAACCTGGTCCTGTGGAGCAGTTTGGAGTGCTCGCCACCCTGTCAAGGTGGAGGCCGCGGGTTCAAATCCCGTCAGGACCGCGCCAGATGACGAAGGCCCGCATCATCACGATGCGGGCCTTCGTCGTATGCGCGCGCAGGCCGTCTTGACGGCGCCATCAGCCACCGGTACCCAGGGTCCAGGGGGTGACGTACATGGCGGCGTCGACGGCGAGACGGTACGAGACGCGCGCGCTGCTGCGCGCCCATCTGGCGGCCGCCACGAGCTACCGCCATCTGACGAGGACCTGCCCCATCTGCCATCGGCTCCTGCGCCTCGCCATGGAGCGCCCCGAGAGCGGGCCGACGGCACCGCGGGCAACACCAGTTGCCGAGCCGGCCGCACCGCCCGCCACCCCAGCCGCGGACACTCCACAGGCCGCTCCCGCCGCCGGAACTCCACCAGCCGGACCTACTCCACCGGCCGGACCGCCGAGCCCACCTGCCGACGGCATCCCCGCGCCGGGCCGGGACGAAGGCCTTTCCCAGGAGTGACCAACACCCAGCGCATCATGCCCCTTTCAGTGACGGGCCGGCGTTTGGCAAGACGCGCGCACTGTGATGGGTGTCACCGAACGGGTTTCCTGAAGGGCTGAACTTAACCACTCCCTACAAGCCCCCCATTTAATATGTGCCATTGCACCACCGCCCCAGGAGTCCCATAGGTCGACAGCGATGTCACCCCCGACCCCGCGGACGGCCGGCCCCGGTGCCCCTCAGCCACGTTTCCGGACACAAAAAGATCGCGCTGGACCCGGCGGAGTCCAGCGCGATCGAAGACGAAGGCCTGTTGGGGCAGACGCGCGCCTGTGGAGCAAGTGGTGGACGCATCCGAGGTGGGGGCCCCGGAAATGCCCGGTCAGACGGGGTTCAGGCCTCGCTGCGCTGCTGCGGAATACCCGCAAGCAGTGCACGGACCTCTGCCTCGCGGTAGCGGCGATGCCCCCCGAGCGTGCGGATGGACGTGAGCTTGCCCGCCTTCGCCCAGCGGGTGACCGTCTTCGGGTCCACGCGGAACATCGTGGCAACCTCAGCCGGGGTCAGCAGCGGCTCGGCATCAGGGGTGCGAGCGGTCATGAGCGGCCTCCTCGGGAGAACCGAACCTTCTCGGTTCTTTCCTCTAAATTCTGCACCTTGACCCACGTTGCCCGAAATGGCGGACGCGGGCCGAGTCGGTTATAGGACGAACGGCTTGTCCTCGGCACTACAACTACACCATCTGTCCAGCCACGTCGGCCAAACCGATGGAATTGCCCTCTCAGGTGTCCATCAACGGCGGAAGGCCGATGGACCATGCCATAACGGACAGTCACGTCACAGTGACGATCAGTCACAGAGCGATCAGGAGTCCTCAGACCCCCCATAGCGTGCAATGCTGAGCGATCCGCCCGAACTCGGACGGAAGGAACCCTCCCCGGACTCCTTGTCCTATTTTGACACGAGGGTAGGTGATGGGCGCAAGAGAGCGGTTAGTGCTGTCCGTCACGCTTGAGGCAATCGCCCGGATCGGAACCTACGTCCCCTCCTCGTCCCCACCCCCCGCCGCACACCTTCGTCAATTGGCGAACTGACGATCCTTCACGGCTCTCCAACGATCCGTCAGACGCCCGTACGCCTCCGCCGCGCCCTTGCCGTCCCCGGCCCGCAGCGCCGCGATCCCCTGCGCCGCGTCGGCCGCCGACCGGTCCCCGGCCAGAAGATCGCCGGGCAGGGCGTGCACCAGACCGCCGTAGTCCAGCTCGACCAGCGAGCGCGGATGGAACTCCTCCAGCCAGCGCCCCACATCCACCAGGCTCTCGGTCAGCGGCCCCTCGTCGATCGTCTCCCGCAGCGTTCGCAGCGCCCGGGCGAGCCGTCGGCGGGCCTGGACCATCGGCGTCCGGTAGCGCAGCGAGGGAGCCGTCGCGGTGTACTCGCGCTCCTCGTCGGCGAAGAGCACGAACCATCCCACGGGCACGCCCCACACCGCCGTCCTGATCCACGGGCGGGCGTCGGGATTCCGCTCGCGCCACTGCTCGAAGTCGGCGGCGGCCTGTCCCCGCACCACCGGCGGCAGCACCGCGTCCAGCAGCGGCGCCGGCAACTGGTCGGGCAGCTCCTCCAGCGCCAGCCAGCCCCGCAGCCGCGTCCGCCACGGGCACACGCACACCACGCCGTCGATGTCGGTCACGAAGGCGTCCGCGCTCTCGTGGACGGGGACCGGGACGGGGGGCGTGGGCAGCAGGTCGGCCAGCGACCGTCGCAGCTCGTCCTGCGCGGTCGGGGTGTCATCCCTGTGGGCGTAGCGCGCCCAGTGGCTGCGCTCGGGCTCGGGGAAGGCCGCCAGCGGCTCGTAGATCCGCAGATAGGCCGCGTACGGGACAAGGACCGAAGACAGCGCTGGCATGCCGCAAATCCTTCCATGCCCGTACTCCGCCGGGGGGTGATCTCCGGCACCAGGTCGGATCTACGCACGCGTAGGACTTACTCTCTTGCCCAGACGGACCTTCCCCACCCGCAGGAAGGCCCGCATCCGCCGCTTCGTACTTGGGAGTCACCACCGTGACCGATGTGACAGACGGCGTCCTGCACACCCTGTTCCGATCGGAGCAGGGAGGGCACGAGCAGGTCGTGCTCTGCCAGGACCGCGCGTCCGGCCTGAAGGCCGTCATCGCCATCCACTCCACCGCCCTGGGCCCGGCCCTCGGCGGCACCCGCTTCTACCCGTACGCCTCCGAGGAAGAGGCCGTCGCCGACGCGCTGAACCTCTCCCGGGGCATGTCGTACAAGAACGCCATGGCCGGTCTCGACCACGGCGGCGGCAAGGCCGTGATCATCGGCGATCCCGAGCAGATCAAGTCCGAGGAGCTGCTGCTGGCCTACGGCCGGTTCGTGGACTCCCTCGGCGGCCGTTACGTGACCGCCTGCGACGTCGGCACCTACGTCGCCGACATGGACGTCGTCGCGCGCGAGAGCCGCTGGGTCACCGGCCGCTCCCCCGAGAACGGTGGCGCGGGCGACTCGTCCGTGCTCACCGCCTACGGCGTCTTCCAGGGCATGCGCGCCTCCGCCCAGCACCTGTGGGGCGACCCGACGCTGCGCGGCCGCAAGATCGGCATCGCCGGTGTCGGCAAGGTCGGCCACCATCTGGTCGAGCACCTGCTCTCCGACGGCGCCCAGGTCGTGATCACCGATGTGCGCCAGGAGTCCGTGCGCCGGATCCTCGACAAGCACCCCGAGGTCATCGCGGTAACGGACACCGACGCCCTGATCCGCACGGAAGGCCTGGACGTCTACGCCCCCTGCGCGCTCGGCGGCGCCCTCAACGACGACAGCGTGCCGGTGCTGACAGCGAAGATCGTCTGCGGTGCGGCCAACAACCAGCTCGCGCACCCGGGCGTCGAGAAGGACCTCGCGGACCGCGGGATCCTCTACGCCCCCGACTACGTGGTGAACGCCGGCGGCGTCATCCAGGTCGCCGACGAGCTGCACGGCTTCGACTTCGACCGGTGCAGGGCGAAGGCGTCGAAGATCTTCGACACCACGCTGGCGATATTCGCACGTGCGAAGGAAGACGGTATTCCGCCGGCCGCCGCCGCCGACCGGATCGCCGAGCAGCGCATGGCGGACGCCCGCCGTCGCTGACCCGCGCGCCCGTCCGGCCCGCCCCGACCGGGGAGACAAGACTCACCCCGGTCGGCGGGTCGGACGCCTGGAAGAGGTTAAAATCGCAGTTGACCAGCGAGGACAGGGCTCCTCGCGGGTTGTGTGAAGCGGCACCTGATGCGGGCGGCGTACCGTATGGCCGCGGAAGCAGGTACCGTTGAAGCCCTACGGACCGAGCTCTTCACGGAGAGCCCGTTCCGACTCATGAACGCGTGTCAAGACTCTGGGGCCGTCGAGCCCCGTCACCGAGGGGGTCGAGCCATGGGGCGCGGCCGGGCCAAGGCCAAGCAGACAAAGGTCGCCCGCCAGCTGAAGTACAACAGCGGCGGGACTGACCTGTCGCGTCTGGCCAACGAGCTGGGCGCATCGACTTCGAGTCCGATTTCGAGCCAGCCGCCGAACGGCGAGCCGTTCGAGGACGACGACGAGGAAGACGACCCGTACGCGCGGTACGCGGACATGTACAACGACGACGAGGACGAGGACGACGAGTCCGGTCCGTCGTCACAGCGCCGCGGCGCTTGACGCAGTACTCACCGACCCGGTCCGGGGCAGGCCCCGGACCGGGTTCTGTGCTGTTCAGATCGCGTAGTCACCCGTCAGCGCGGCGCCCGTGCCGTGGTCTCCGCGCTCGATGATCTCGCCCGCGACCCAGGCGTCCACACCGCGGTCCGCGAGCGTGGTCAGCGCCACGTCGACGGAGGCCGCCGGGACGACGGCCATCATGCCGACGCCCATGTTGAGCGTCTTCTCCAGCTCCAGCCGCTCGACCCGGCCGGCCGTGCCGACGAGATCGAACACGGCGCCGGGGGCCCAGGTGGAGCGGTCGACCGTCGCGTGCAGGTGGTCCGGGACGACCCGGGCCAGGTTGTTGGCGAGCCCGCCGCCGGTGATGTGGCTGAACGCGTGCACCTCGGTGGTCCGGGTGAGCGCGAGACAGTCCAGCGAATAGATCTTGGTGGGCTCCAGCAGCTCCTCGCCGAGCGTCCGGCCGAGCTCCTCGACCTGCGTCTCCAGCGACATCTTCGCCCGATCGAAGAGGACGTGGCGCACCAGCGAGTACCCGTTGGAGTGAAGCCCCGACGACGCCATCGCGAGGACCACGTCACCCGTACGGATGCGATCAGCGCCCAGCAGCCGGTCGGCCTCGACCACGCCCGTGCCCGCCCCGGCGACGTCGAAGTCGTCCGGGCCCAGCAGGCCGGGGTGCTCGGCGGTCTCGCCGCCCACCAGCGCCGTACCGGCGAGGACACAGCCCTCGGCGATGCCCTTGACGATGCCGGCGACCCGCTCGGGGTGCACCTTGCCGACGCAGATGTAGTCGGTCATGAACAGCGGCTCGGCGCCGCAGACGACGATGTCGTCCATGACCATGGCGACCAGGTCGTGGCCGATGGTGTCGTACACGCCCATCCGGCGGGCGATGTCGACCTTCGTGCCGACGCCGTCGGTCGCGGAGGCGAGCAGCGGTCGCTCGTAGCGCTTGAGGGCGGAGGCGTCGAAGAGGCCGGCGAATCCACCGAGGCCGCCGAGGCCCGCGACTTCGGCGCGCTGCGTCTTCTTCACCCACTCCTTCATCAGCTCGACGGCGCGGTCACCCGCTTCGATGTCGACACCAGCGGCTGCGTAGCTGGCGCCGCCCTCGGCACTGGGAGTCTCACTCATGAGGTTGAGAGCTTTCGTGTCGTACTGCAGGGATCACGGGCGACGGAGCGCGTCGGCGGCATCGGCGCCGCCCGCCAGCTCGGTCTCCAGAAGCTGCTTGCCCAGCAGCTCGGGGTCGGGCAGCTCCATCGGGTACTCGCCGTCGAAGCAGGCGCGGCAGAGGTTCGGCTTGGCGATGGTGGTCGCCTCGATCATGCCGTCGATGGAGATGTACGCGAGGGAGTCGGCGCCCAGGGACTTGCCGATCTCTTCGATCGACATGCCGTTGGCGATGAGCTCGGCGCGCGTCGCGAAGTCGATGCCGAAGAAGCACGGCCACTTGACCGGCGGGGACGAGATCCGGATGTGGACCTCGGCGGCACCGGCCTCGCGGAGCATCTTCACAAGGGCCCGCTGGGTGTTGCCGCGGACGATCGAGTCGTCGACGACGACCAGCCGCTTGCCGCGGATGACTTCCTTGAGCGGGTTCAGCTTCAGGCGGATGCCCAGCTGGCGGATGGTCTGCGAGGGCTGGATGAAGGTGCGGCCCACGTAGGCGTTCTTCACCAGGCCGGAGCCGTACGGGATGCCGCTCGCCTCGGCGTAGCCGATCGCGGCGGGCGTTCCGGACTCCGGCGTCGCTATGACGAGGTCGGCCTCGACCGGGGCTTCCTTGGCCAGTTTCCGGCCCATCTCGACCCGGGAGAGGTAGACGTTCCGGCCGGCGATGTCGGTGTCGGGACGCGCCAGGTAGACGTACTCGAAGACACAACCCTTGGGCTTCGCTTCTGCGAAGCGAGAGGTGCGGATGCCGTTCTCGTCGATGGCGATGAGCTCACCGGGCTCGATCTCGCGGACGAAGCTGGCGCCGCAGATGTCGAGCGCGGCGCTCTCGGAGGCGACGACCCAGCCCCGGTCGAGACGGCCGAGGACCAGCGGGCGGATGCCCTGCGGGTCGCGGGCCGCGTAGAGGGTGCCCTCGTCCATGAAGACGAGCGAGAAGGCGCCCCGGACTTCGGGAAGGACCTTGGCGGCCGCCTCCTCGATCGTCAGCGGCTTGCCGTCGTCGTCGACCTGTCCGGCGAGCAGAGCGGTGACCAGATCGGTGTCGTTGGTCGCGGCGACCTGGGTGGACCGGCCGTTCTCCTTGGGGAGCTCGGCGACCATCTCGGCCAGCTGCGCCGTGTTGACCAGGTTGCCGTTGTGGCCGAGCGCGATCGAGCCGTGGGCCGTGGCCCGGAACGTCGGCTGCGCGTTCTCCCACACGGAGGCGCCCGTGGTCGAGTAGCGGGCGTGACCGACCGCGATGTGACCGGTCAGGGAGCCGAGAGAGGTCTCGTCGAAGACCTGGGACACCAGGCCCATGTCCTTGAAGACGAGGATCTGAGAGCCATTGCTGACCGCGATTCCCGCGGATTCCTGGCCTCGATGTTGGAGGGCGTAGAGCCCGAAGTAAGTGAGCTTCGCGACCTCTTCACCCGGAGCCCAGACACCGAAGACGCCGCAAGCGTCCTGGGGGCCCTTCTCGCCGGGGAGCAGGTCGTGGTTGAGTCGTCCGTCACCACGTGGCACGCCACCGAGTGTAGGCGAGATCGACCACTGGTCCGAATTGGGGATGCCACGCAACCGGTTTCCGGGAGCCCGGCGGGCGGTGCTCATGACACGCCGAGGGCAGGAATTCTCGTGGCTCCGGCGGCCGTCCGTGCGCTGCACGGAGATCGGCAGCGTGTCCGTCGGCACGTCCGCATCCTGAGACGAACGTCGACCCACCTGGCCGGGACCGGCCGAGCTCCCGGTGGGCAGTCCCTGCGGCGACCGTGCTGTCACGTGCGTGGAAGCGCCGCCCTGCCGCCCTGGTCGGCGGGGCGAGCGCCGCCTGCGGCCGCGTGCGCCAGTTCACATCCGGTGCTGTCGGCGTCCGGTTCCTTTACGGGGCATTCCGGGCATGCCGCAACGCCTCTCAGGCCCCTCGCCGCACCCGATTCAGAGGGGTGTGCCCACGCCTGATCAGCGCATGTCCGCGAACGCCGCCAGACCCTTGCCGTTCGACGCGGTGAGGGTCAGCGTGCGGTGCTTCACCTCGTACTTCACCGTCCCCTGGCCGAGGACCTTGACCAGCTCACGCTCCAGATCCATCTCCGGCCCCGGGCACAGCTTCCTGGTGGAGGCGAGACGGCCGAGGGTGATCGAGTCGCCGGAGACCTTCGCGGTGCTGGAGAAACGGTTGCAGCCGAGGCTGCCGCCGACGGTTCCGTCCTCGGCGATGGTCAAGTGAGCCTTGCCCTCCGTGCCGGCGGGCAGGGAGGTGGCGGTCTCACCGGACACCAGGGAGTCCACGGTCCACCTGGTGCCGATCAGCGGGGCGGGCTGCTCGGCGGTCATCGCGATGGCGTCGCCCTTCTCGGTGGTGAGGGTGAGCCTGCCGTCGGTGACCTTCGCCTTGAGCTTGCCGGAGAACGCGGCGCGCAGGGTGTCCTCGAAGCCCTGGACCTTCTTGTCACAGCCCATCTCGGTCATCTCGCCGGGACCGACCGTGACGGTGTCGCCCTTGATCGTGATGTCGGCGCCGAAGTGGTTGCATCCGTAGTTGCCCATGGCCCGGCCCTTGTCGGTGATCTCGACATACGCGTCGGTGGGCGCCGCGGTCTTCTTGCCGTCCACACTCACGCTGTCCACGGACCAGCGCACGCCGGTGAGAGGGACGTCCGGCGCCACGGAGTTCCCGGAGCCGCCTCCCGGCTCCGTGCCGCAGGCGGACAGGGCCAGGAGGGCCACGGCGGTGACAGGAATGCTCAGCTGGTAGCGCATACCCCTGGGACGGGACGGCCCCGACAGCGGTTCCCCGTCTCCAAGGCCGGTACGGCCCGGGGCCCCGACGCCCGGCCCGGCGCGATCAGCCGAGGATCGGCAGCAGCGCTCCCAGGTCAGCCCGCTCGCCGCTGGCCCTGACCTTGGCGGCGTCCACGGCCTCCGGCCAGCCCGTGCGCCCGGTGGCGAGCCGGATCCAGGTCAGCGGATCGGTCTCGACGACATTGGGCGGCGTGCCCCGGGTGTGCCGGGGGCCGGCCACGCACTGAACGACGGCGAACGGCGGAATCCTGACCTCGGTCGACGCCCCGGGCGCCTTGACCGCGAGCGCGTCGGCGAGCAGCCGGGTGCAGGCGGCGAGTGCCTGCCGGTCGTACGGGATGTCCAGACCGGTCGCGTCGGCCAGGTCGTCGGTGTGGACGATCAGCTCGACGGTCCGTGTGACGAGGAAGTCCCCGAGCCTCATGGCACCGAACCGGGTCGGCACCAGCCGGTCGTCCGGCACCAGGGGCAGCAGCTCCCCGACGCGCTCGGCCGTGCGCGCGTACAGCTCGTGGAGACCGGCGCCCGCGGCGAACTCCCGGGTGTCCTCGTCCACCTGCCCGGCGGCCGTGACGGTCGCGAACGGCCAGTCGAGCAGCGCGACCTCCTGGCGCGCCGGCTCGGGCATCGCGAGATACCGCGGGACGGCCGCCACCGCCATGGCGATGTGCGCGGCCAGCTCCCGCACGGTCCACTCCCCGAGCCGGGTGGGCAGGGCGAGCTGCTCCTCGCCGAGCCCGCCCACGACCTCGCGCACCTGCTGGAACTGCGCGAGCACGGCGGCACGGGTCCGGACGGGGTCGTAGGCGCGGAGGCGCTTCTTCGCGGGCGGCATGGGGCCGACCCTACGGGGTGGGCAGGCTGCCGGGCACCGTCTCACCGACAGTGAACAACTCGCCGTTCCTGGGGACTTCGAGGCCGCGCCAGCGGAACGGGATCCCGACCGCGGTGTCCGCGTCCGGGCCGTCCATCAGCTGGAAGTGGAGGTGCGGTTCGGAGGAGTTGCCCGAGTTGCCGCACCCGGCGAGCAGCTGGCCCGCCCGGACCCGGTCCCCCGGCCGCACGGCGAGCGAGCCGCGCTGGAGATGTGCGTACGCGGCGAACACCCCGTCACCGAGGTCCAGGACGAGATGGTTGCCGAAGATCCCGCGGACTCCGCCGAGGTCCCGGAACGACGCCTCGACGATCAGCAGGTAGAGCACCGCGGGCAGCGAGTTGCGGCTGAGATGGTCGCGCTGACGGTCCTCGGCGTGGACGACGGTGGCATCGGCGACGGCGAACAGCGGCTCGCCGAAGGCCGGAAAGTCCTTGCTGCGGCGGACGAGCGGCCACAGGGCCCGGAAGCCGGGCCGGGCACCCTCGGCGGGCTCGGCCACGAGGTCGATGGCGTACGTCTGCCCGTAGCCGTGGGTGCCGTGGCTGGGGGTCCGGTCGGCCGGGCTGTTCAGGGCGGACCAGCGACCGCGCACGGGTGCATCGACCTCGACGGCCTCGCGCGGGTGCTGACGCCGCACGAGCCGGGCGGTGCGGACGGAACCGGTCACGAATATCGCGAGGGAGAGCACCGCAGGGAGCCAGATCCAGAACCACGCGAACGGCAGTCCGACGAAGACGCCGAGGGCGACGAGCGCGAAGAACACCACCCAGCTCGACCGATAGATGATCAGGAGTGCTTTACGGACGGACATGGTCGTTCCCCCTTGCTCTGTCACGGGCGCTGCGTCACGAGCTGTCAAGGGCATGCGGCGGTCAGCACCACGAGCAGCGGAACCACACGGCCCCCCGGCACCTCGTAGCGGCCGCGCCCTGTGGTGTGCAGCCAGCCCGCACCGGTCAGCTGGCGCAAATGGTGGTAGATCTGGCCGGTGGTGCCGAGCCCTTCGAGCTCGGCCAGCTCGGCGGCGGTGCGGCGGCCGCCGAGGATCTCGCGCAGCAGGCGCAGGCGGACGGCGTGGCCGAGAGCCGCCAGCGACTCGGCGGTCCGCCCCGGGCCGCCGGCGTCCTCCCCGAGGAGCCCCGCGGTGAGCGCACCGTACTGCCACTCGTACCGTTCCCCGGTCGGCAGGCGTACGGCTCCGGTGAACAGCACGCCGCCGTCCGCCGCCGCTTCGCCGGCCGATGCGAGCTGCTGCTTCAGCCCCTCCAGCGCCCAGAAGTCGCCCTCGGCCGGGCTCGTGGCTGCGGACGGGGTGTGCTCCAGTGCCGCCAGCCGCCGCTCGAGCGCGGTGACCCGTTCTTCCAGATCCATGGAAGCGATATTACGTAACTACGTAATATCGTTCAACCGGGAAACGCCGAAGCCCCCGTCCGGTCGGTCCGGACGGGGGCTTCGAAGCGCGTCTGTCCGACATGGCGTGTGTCGGACGAGGCGTGCGTCAGACCAGCAGACCCGGGATGGTCTCCTCGTGCGCCGTACGCAGCTCGCTCAGTGGGATGCCGAACTCGCCCTGGACCTCCACCGCGTCGCCGTCGACCACGCCGATGCGGGTGGCGGGCAGGCCACGCGCACCGCACATGTCGGTGAAGCGGAGCTCCTCGCTTCGCGGGACAGCGACGACCGCACGGCCGGCCGACTCGCTCAGCAGGAAGGTGAACGCGTCGAGGCCGTCCGGGACGACCAGGCGTGCGCCCTTGCCGCCGCGCAGGCAGGACTCGACCACGGCCTGGATCAGGCCGCCGTCCGAGAGGTCGTGCGCGGCGTCGACCATGCCGTCGCGCGAGGCGGAGATCAGGATCTCGGCCAGCAGCTTCTCCCGGTCGAGGTCGACCTTCGGCGGCAGACCGCCGAGGTGGTCGTGGACGACCTGGGACCAGGCCGAGCCGCCGAACTCCTCGTGGGTGTCACCGAGCAGGTAGAGCAGCTGCCCCTCCTCGGCGAACGCGATCGGCGTACGGCGGTTGACGTCGTCGATCACACCGAGCACGGCCACGACCGGCGTCGGGTGGATCGCCGTCTCACCGGTCTGGTTGTAGAGCGAGACGTTGCCGCCGGTGACCGGCGTGCCAAGCTTCAGGCAGCCGTCCGCGAGACCGCGGGTGGCCTCGGCGAACTGCCACATCACGTCCGGGTCCTCGGGGGAGCCGAAGTTCAGGCAGTCCGAGATCGCGAGCGGCTTCGCGCCGGAGGCGGCGACGTTGCGGTACGCCTCCGCGAGCGCGAGCTGCGCACCCGTGTACGGGTCGAGCTTGGCGTACCGGCCGTTGCCGTCGGTCGCCATGGCCACGCCGAGGTTGGTCTCCTCGTCGATGCGGACCATGCCCGCGTCCTCGGGCTGGGCGAGCACGGTGTTGCCCTGCACGAACCGGTCGTACTGATCCGTGATCCACGCCTTGGAGGCCTGGTTCGGGGAGGCGACCAGCTTCAGGACCTGCTCGCGCAGCTCCTCGGAGGTCCGCGGACGCGGCAGCTTGCCCGCGTCGTCGGCCTGGAGGGCGTCCTGCCACGACGGACGCGCGAAGGGACGGTGGTACGTCGGGCCCTCGTGGGCGACCGTGCCGGGCGGCACGTCCACGATCAGCTCGCCGTGCCAGAAGATCTCCAGGTGGTCGCCTTCCGTCACCTCACCGATCACGGTGGCGGTGACGTCCCACTTCTCGCAGATCTCCATGAAGCGCTCGACGTGCTGCGGCTCGACGATCGCGCACATGCGCTCCTGCGACTCGCTCATGAGGATCTCCTCCGGCGAGAGCGTCGCATCGCGCAGCGGCACGGTGTCCAGCTCGACCCGCATACCGCCGCTGCCGGCGCTCGCCAGCTCGGAGGTGGCACACGACAGACCGGCGCCGCCGAGGTCCTGGATACCGGCGACGAGCTTCTCCTTGAAGATCTCAAGGGTGCACTCGATCAGCAGCTTCTCCTGGAACGGGTCACCGACCTGGACCGCCGGCCGCTTGGCCGGACCGGTCGACTCGAAGGTCTCCGAGGCCAGCACGGAGACGCCACCGATACCGTCGCCGCCGGTCCGGGCTCCGTACAGGATGACCTTGTTGCCCGGGCCCGACGCCTTGGCGAGGTGGATGTCCTCGTGCTTCATCACACCGATGCACCCGGCGTTGACCAGCGGGTTTCCCTGGTAGCACGCGTCGAAGACGACCTCGCCGCCGATGTTAGGCAGGCCCAGGCAGTTGCCGTAGCCACCGATGCCCGCGACCACGCCCGGCAGGACGCGCTTGGTGTCGGGGTGGTCGGCCGCACCGAAGCGCAGCGGGTCCACGACCGCGACCGGACGCGCCCCCATCGCGAGGATGTCGCGGACGATGCCGCCCACGCCGGTCGCCGCGCCCTGGTAGGGCTCGATGTACGACGGGTGGTTGTGCGACTCGACCTTGAAGGTCACCGCGTACCCCTGGCCGACGTCGACGACACCCGCGTTCTCGCCGATGCCGACGAGCATCGCGTCGTTCTCGGGGACCTTCTCGCCGAACTGCTTCAGGTGGACCTTGCTGCTCTTGTACGAGCAGTGCTCCGACCACATCACGCTGTACATCGCGAGCTCGGCGCCGGTGGGACGGCGGCCGAGGATCTCGCGGATCCGCGCGTACTCGTCCTCCTTGAGGCCGAGCTCCTTCCAGGGCTGCTCGGCATCCGGGGTCTCGCCCGCGTGCTTGACGGTGTCCAGAGTCATGCTGCGACCAACTTCTTCAGGATCGAGGTGAAGAATCCGAGCCCGTCGGTACGACCCGTACCGATCAACGGCTCCACGGCGTGCTCCGGGTGCGGCATCAGACCGACCACATTGCCCGCGGCGTTGGTGATGCCGGCGATGTCGCGCAGTGAACCGTTGGGGTTGACGTCGAGGTAGCGGAAGGCGACGCGGCCCTCCGCCTCCAGCTCGTCGAGCACCCGCTCATCGGCGACGTAACGGCCGTCCATGTTCTTCAGCGGGACGGAGATCTCCTGGCCCGCCTCGTAGTCCGAGGTCCAGGCGGTGTCCGCGTTCTCGACGCGCAGCTTCTGGTCGCGGCAGATGAAGTGCAGGTGGTTGTTCTGCAGCATCGCGCCCGGCAGCAGATGGGCCTCGGTGAGGATCTGGAAACCGTTGCAGATGCCGAGGACCGGCATACCGGCCTTCGCCTGCTCGATGATCGTGCCCATCACCGGCGAGAAGCGGGAGATGGCACCGGCACGCAGGTAGTCGCCGTACGAGAAGCCGCCGGCGAGGACGACCGCGTCGACCTGCTTGAGGTCCTTGTCGCGGTGCCACAGCGGAACGGCCTCGGCGCCCGCGAGGCGGGCGGCACGCAGAGCGTCCCGGTCGTCGAGCGTTCCGGGGAAAGTGACGACTCCGATACGAGAGGTCACGACTCCACCTTCACGATGAAGTCCTCGATGACGGTGTTGGCGAGGAACGTTTCGGCCATCTCATGGATGCGGGCGAGGGCGGCGTCGTCGACCGGCCCCTCCACCTCCAGCTCGAAGCGCTTTCCCTGACGGACGTCCGCGATCCCGGCGAATCCCAGACGCGGCAGTGCACGCTGCACCGCCTGCCCCTGGGGGTCGAGGATCTCGGGCTTGAGCATGACGTCGACTACGACGCGAGCCACGGGCACTCCCGGTGGTGTGTTGCGAGGGCGGTTCCCTCAGCGTACCCGGCTCGAAAATCTACGCGAGTAGATATACGCCGCACCCACCGGAAATCCCCGGAAAGAATCTCTGCCGCCTTTGCGGCGGAGACGCGCGGAAAATTGCTGGGGCTTCACAATGCGTGGTCGCGCGCTGTACAAAGGAATACAGAGGAAAGCAGCATTGCCCCTCAACGGCCGTAAAGCCGGTATCGCCGCACGTCAGAACCGGTGATACCGCAGGGAAAGGACCGATATCCGTGGCTCAGCGAGTAGTGGTCACGCTCTCCGATGACATCGACGGCGGAGAAGCGGCGGAAACGGTCATGTTCGGTCTCGACGGGAAGTCGTACGAGATCGACCTCAATACATCCAATGCAAAGAAACTGCGCAAGGCCCTGGCCCCGTACGTGGCCGCGGGCCGAAAGCTGACGAAGGTCACCAAGCGCGACAAGGCGCGCATCTCGTACCGGCACACCTCGCTCGAGCCTTCCCCGGCCGCGGTCCGCGCCTGGGCACAGTCGCACAAGATGGACGTGCCCGCCCGGGGCCGTATCCCCAAGCGCGTGTACGAGGCGTTCCGCGAGGCCAGTTGAGCGGCCGGCCCCCCGGGGCCGGGGCCCGGCCCGCGCGCGAGGACCGGGCCGAACCGAGTTGCACCGCACCCCCGGTGATCGGCTAGAGTCTGGAGCACGCCGAAGGGCAAGGCCGAAAGGCCCGGCCCACCGAGCATGCGGGTGTAGTTCAGTAGCAGAACATCCCCCTTCCAGGGGGAAGGCGCAGTGTGCAATTCCTGTCACCCGCTCTGCACCATCATTACCGTCCACCGATGTGGATCAGGTACAGTGGTCAACGCACCGCCCGGTGAGAGCCGAGCGGCAGCAATGCGGACGTGGCTCAGTTGGTAGAGCATCACCTTGCCAAGGTGAGGGTCGCGAGTTCGAATCTCGTCGTCCGCTCAGAGAGCGAAGGCCCTGGTCGATATGACCGGGGCCTTCGCCGTTCTCCGGTACCGGATATCCGGCCCTGTGACGATTGCCACAGGAATCCCCGCATACAGGGTGCTGCTCCCGATGCCGCTCGCCGCGTATCCCGAACCTCGGCGGCGGGTCCCACGCTCCGGGCGGTCCGGGCGGCCTGGCGGCCTGGCGGAGACCGTCCCGGAGATCTGTACGGCCGTATGTCTCATCCACCTCCGAGTTTGGGTATAGTGGTCCCCGCGCTACGGCGCATGCGGACGTGGCTCAGTTGGTAGAGCATCACCTTGCCAAGGTGAGGGTCGCGAGTTCGAATCTCGTCGTCCGCTCGACACAAAGCCCCCGGCGATCTCGCCGGGGGCTTTCTCGTGCGCTTCCTGTGCCGCGACAGGCCGTGTGTGCCCGCCGAGGAGCATCGTCCGGTGGCTGGGGCTCCTCCCGTACCGAAGGGCCACGGTGGAGACCGGCGAGCGGCTGGAAGCCCTCGTGGCGGAGCCACTGGCCTTTGACCAACACAGCGCCGGGCCCCCGTGGCCGAAGGGCTACGACGGGGGGCCTGCGGGGGTGGAGGCCTGCGGGAGGCCGTGAGAGGGCGTGCGGCGCGGCAGGCCGAAGCCTGCCGGGAGGCACTAGCTCCAGGTCGTCCCCGTCAGCAGCTCGTACGCCTCCAGGTACTTCGCCCGGGTCGCGTCCACGACGTCCTGCGGCAGCGCGGGCGGCGGCTGCTCGCTCCTGCGGTCCCAGCCGGAGGCCGGCGACGTCAGCCAGTCGCGTACGTACTGCTTGTCGTACGACGGCTGGGCGCGGCCCGGCTCCCAGGAGGCGGCGGGCCAGAAGCGGGACGAGTCCGGGGTCAGCACCTCGTCCGCGAGGACCAGGGTGTCCCCGTCGAAGCCGAACTCGAACTTGGTGTCGGCCAGGATGATGCCGCGCTCCCGGGCGATGTCGCGGGCACGCGCGTACACGTCGAGCGTCGTGCGGCGCAGATGGGCGGCGGTCTCCGCGCCGACCTGGCGGGCGACCTCCTCGTAGCTGACGTTCTCGTCGTGGTCGCCGACGGCCGCCTTGGTGGCCGGCGTGAAGATGGGGGCGGGCAGCTCGGAGCCGTCGCGCAGCCCCTCGGGGAGCGCCAGGCCGCAGACCGTACGGGTCTGCTCGTACTCGACCAGGCCGGAGCCGGTCAGATAGCCGCGGGCGACGCACTCGACCGGGACCATGTTCAGCGACCTGCAGACCAGGGTGCGGCCTTCCCAGTCGGCCGGGGCACCGGCGGGCAGCTCGGTGGACAGCACATGGTTCGGGACGAGGTCCTCCAGCCGCTCGAACCACCACAGGGACAGTCGGGTCAGGACCCGGCCCTTGTCGGGGATCTCGGTGGGCAGCACCCAGTCGAAGGCGGAGATGCGGTCGCTGGCCACCATCACAAGGTCGCCCGCCTCGTTCCGGTACAGGTCGCGCACCTTGCCGGTGTGCAGATGCACCAGGCCGGGCACCTGGGTCGGCTCGGGCTTTTCGACGAATCCGGACACGGTTCCTCCGCGTGGTTACGTACAACGGATCCGATTGTCCCGTATCCGGGCGGGACTCTCCCGGGCAGGGTGCCGGACGCGGCGGACCGGGCGGCCTAGTCGCGTTTGCAGATGCGGTCCAGGAGGTTGGCCGTCGCCCGCTGGATGCGCGGGTCCACATGACCGGGCCGGTCCAGGGCGGGTGACCATGCGAAGGTGCCGGAGGCGAACACCAGGGCGCCCGACGGCGCCCGGTACAGCGACGTCTCCTGGTGGCGCAGTACCCCGTCGCCGTCCTCGTAGGGCGAGTGCGCGAGCAGGATGCGGCCGACGTGCTCGGGCAGCGCGGTGCGCGGGAAGTAGCGGTCGGCCTCGCCCGCGACCAGGCCGGGCAGCTCGTCGCCCTCGCCCGCGCCGGTCGCCTCCCACAGCCAGTGGTCCGCGTTGCGCACGACGAGGGGCGAGGGCTCGGGAACACGGCCCGCGTACTGGATGCCCAGCAGCAGTTGCTCGGCCCGGTCCACCTCGCGCCACAGGGCCGGTTTGCCGGGGCCGCGGCGCTTGCGACAGGTCAGCAGGCGCTCGGGCCTCCCGGACGGGGACGGACCGAGTTCGCCCCGCCAGTACATGGTGTTGGCGGAGAGGAAGACCAGCGAGGTGCCCCGGTCGCGGGCGGCCTCGACGGCGTGGCGCATGGGCGCCGACCAGTACTCGTCGTGGCCGGGGAAGACCAGGCCGCGGTAACGGGAGGGATCGACGCGGCCCGCGTGGAGATCGCGGGTGTCGGCATAGGCCAGGTCGTAGCCGTAGCGCTCGGCCCAGCGGATGAAGTCGTAGGCATGGCCGACGTGCAGGGGCAGGCCGGCACCCGCATAGGGGCGGTCGTAGGAGACCGTGACGGCGGCGTCCTCCTCGCCGAGGAGCCGGCCGGTCTCGTCCCACGCGTGGTACAGGCTCGCGCCGGTGCGACCGTCCTCCGGATAGAGGTTGTACGCCTGCCAGGTGACGTCGGGCAAGAGCAGCAGCAGGTCGGCCGGATGGTCGTCGCGGACCGTGAAGGGGATGTGGGACCGGTAGCCGTCGAGCGTGGTCAGCACGGCGACGTACGCGCCGATCGACCAGTACGAAGGGATCTGGAGCCGCCACGAGAGCCACCAGTGGTGACAGGAGACCGTGCGGTCGGCGGTGAGCGGGGGCGGCTGGACGATGCCGGACAGCCGCGGACTCGTGGTGATCTTCGCGGCGCCGTCGCCGCCGTAGTGCCCGATGCGATAGATGTCGACCGAAAACTGCTGCGGCGGGTCCACGGTGACGTGGAAATCGATCGCCTCGCCGGGCGCAGCCGCCCCCGGCGACACGAACCCCTTGATCTGGCGGTGCACGTCGTCCGCCGTACGCGGGCCGCCGGAACCGCAGGATCCGCCACGGGCAAGGGCCGGGTCGGCGTACCAGGGGACGACCTGGCCGGTGTCGCCGAAGTAGTGCTCACCACCGCGCAGCCAGGGGAGCGGGCCCTGCCCGAAGGGGTCGCTGACGGCGTGTGCGAGGGCTCCCGATTCCCATCGCCGGATCTGCTCCGCCCCCATGCTTCGCCCTCCCTCGGTGCCCCCGGTCCACGGTTGCGCGCCGACCTGTTCAGCGCCGGTCTCCAGCACATCACATAACGCACTCACTCCGTCACCGTTCGTCGCGAATTGACGCGAAGGGGAAGGGATCGTTCCGGATGGGGCGTGGGCAGCGAGTCCTGGGGGCGGGGAGATGCGGTTGCCGCGGGGGATACGGCTCGTCTCGGGCCGGGAGACGCGGTCGTGGCGGGCAGCTACGGCTCCGGCCGGGAGATGCGTCGTCGCGGGCGCGCGGCGAGCGGGGGTGCGTGGTGCGGCTCAGGCGAGGCGGACGGGCTTCTCCGGCCGTACGCCGAGGGAGCCGAGCCACACCCGCAGAGGCTGCGCGTCACCGTCCTCGACGAGGCTCAGCACCGGTGCCATGAGATCGCCACGCCGCTCGCCGTCGATCAGCAGCGCCGGCCCGTCCAGCCAGTCCAGGCCCGGCGCAGCACCCACGGTGTCGACCGCGGTGCAGCACACCATCGCGACGACATGGTCCGCGAGCAGCTCACGGCCGGTGCGCGGGGGCTGGAGCGGGCACAGGGGCAGCGGATCGCCGCCCCACAGGGCCAGAGCGTCACCCACCCCCTCCCGCGCGGCATGTGACTGCCCGGCGGCGCCGGCCTCACGGCCGGCCTCCTCCCGGGCCGCACGGGCGGTGAGCGCGGCGGCCAAGTCCTCGCTCGCAGCACCGCCGGGCCGCTGCGACAGGTGCTCCATCACGCGGGTGAGCGTCGGCCCGTCTGGCCCGGCCGACGGCGGAACCCCCAGTTCGTCGAGGACCTGGTGGATACGAGCGGCCTCCGTACGCCACTTACGGTCCACCACCTCGTCCGGATACTGCTGCCAGTCCACCGGGGACCAATTGGGGCCGCTCCCGGCCGGGCCGCCGTGGAACAGCCTCGCCGCGAGCAGCGACGCCGCCTCGTCCACCGCCCCCGGCTCCTCCAGCAGGTCACAGGCCGGACGCTCGCCCAGCCTCGAAGTGAACCCCTCGGCCAGACGGTCGCGCCGGGACAGCTCGGTCAGCGCCGACACGACGCCCGCGTCCAGCCGCGAGGGCCAGCGGCCCATGCGCCAGGCGGGCAGCGCGACCCTGGTCAGCAGCCGGTCCCAGCCCGCATAGGCCAGGCCCACCTGCTCCTGGGCGACGATCCGCAGGCCGTAGTCCACATCCTGTGCACGCTCGGACGCGGCGGCCGCGACCCAGCGCTCCATCTCGGCCGCAGGCATCTGACAGGCGCGCAGCAGGGCCCGGGCCATCCGGCCGGTCAGCAGCGACAGCGGCCTGCGTATGGGCCGCTGCCCTGTGTCGGCGGCGTCGGCGACCGCGGCGTCCAGGCCGCGCACGAAGCGGCGGGCGGCGGCTATGTCGGGATCGGCGGCGAGGCCGGTGCCCGCGACGACCGGGGCGAGTACGGCCCGCAGCTCGGCGACCCGCATCCACCACAGGAACGGTGAGCCGATGACCAGGACCGGCGCCTTGCCCGAACGCCGCCGGGCACCGGATATGGAGTGCGCCGGGTGCGTACGGTCCTCCAGCCAGCTGTCGCAGTCCGGGGTGAGGGCGAGGGCGGAGGGCGCGGGCACGTCGAGACGCTCGGCGAGGTCATGGACCAGCCGGTAGAGATCGGGGGCCGAGCGCTCCGGAAGCTCCACCGTGGGGCTGAGCGCGGGAGTCGCCCGGGTGATGACTGCGGCGACCGCCGTGGTGGCGAGCAGCACGACCACGGCGCACACCGTCACGGTCCAGCGCGCGACGTCCCAGCCGCCACCGGTCATCCGCCCCATGGCACCGCCGGCGAGCAGGACCACGGCCGAGGCGGCGGGGAGCAGCGCCACGGCGGTCGCCCAACCGCGGACGCGCAGCACGGCGAGGGCCTTGGAACGGGCGCCCCGAGCGCCCACCGACTCCCCGATAGCGGTACCGGACACGACCGGACGTCACCCCCTCTGCCCTGCGACGGTGTTGGTCACTCCCCCACTGTGGCACCGCCCACTGACATCGCAATGCCGGTGGGCCAAGTGCCGGAACCCTTGCGCCGCACCCTAGTTGGGGCTTTGGCGACCGTCATCCGGATGGCTCAGCCATCACTCGATGGAATGGCTTTGGGCAAAGGATCGGCCGGTTTCCGGGGGCGTATGGACGCGGACGGGGCGTACGGGTCCGGGCATGTGGACGAGCCCTGCCGGCGAGCCGACCCGGCCGGTTCCCGGGCCTACGGGTCCGGGCGTACGGCCACGGGCAGGTCCGGGCGTACGGCCGCGGACGGAACGTCTGAGGCGGCGCTGAGAAGCCCGACAGAACGGGTCCGGGCGTACGGCCGCGGACGGGGCCCGGCGCCGTGTGCCCCGGGCCCCGTCCGGAAGGAAGGTGCGGCGCGTTCGGGCGCCGGGAGGACCGGCCGGCCCGCCGGCTGTGGTCGTCAGCCCTCCGCTGCCGCGCGGGCGATGTCCGTCCGGTGCTGGGAGCCGGACAGGCGGATGCGCGACACCGCCCGGTAGGCGCGCTCACGGGCCTCGGCCAGGTCCTTGCCCGTAGCGGTCACTGAGAGCACGCGGCCGCCCGCGCTCACGATCGCGTCGCCGTCCCGCTTCGTACCGGCGTGCAGCACGTACGCGTGCGGCGCGTCCTCGGCGGCGACCTCGTCCAGGCCCTCGATCGGGTCACCGGTACGCGGTGTGTCCGGGTAGTTGTGGGAGGCGATGACGACGGTCACGGCCGCGTCCTCGCGCCACTGCAGCGGCGGAAGGGTGTCGAGCGTGCCGTTCGCCGCGGCGAGCAGGACCCCGGCCAGCGGAGTCTTCAGCCGGGCGAGCACGACCTGGGTCTCCGGGTCGCCGAAGCGGGCGTTGAACTCGATGACCCGCACACCGCGCGACGTGATCGCGAGGCCCGCGTACAGCAGCCCGGAGAAGGGCGTGCCGCGGCGGCGCAGTTCGTCGACCGTCGGCTGGAGAACGGTCGCCATGACCTCGTCGACCAGCTTGGGGTCGGCCCACGGCAGCGGGGAGTACGCGCCCATGCCACCGGTGTTCGGGCCCTCGTCGCCGTCGAGAGCGCGCTTGAAGTCCTGGGCGGGCCGCAGGGGAACGACCGTCTCGCCGTCGGTGACGGCGAAGAGGGAGACCTCGGGTCCGTCGAGGTACTCCTCGATGACGACCCGGCCACACGCGAGCGCGTGCTCGCGGGCCTGCGCCAGATCGCCGGTGACGACGACTCCCTTGCCCGCGGCGAGCCCGTCGTCCTTGACCACGTACGGGGCACCGAAGGCGTCGAGCGCCTCGTCGATCTCCTCCGGGGTCGTGCAGACGTAGCTGCGGGCCGTGGGCACTCCGGCCCCGGCCATCACGTCCTTGGCGAAGGCCTTCGAGCCCTCCAGCTGCGCCGCAGCCGCAGACGGGCCGAAGCACGGGATCCCCGCGGCACGGACGTGGTCGGCGACACCGGCGACCAGCGGCGCCTCGGGGCCGACCACGACGAGATCGGCACCGAGAACGGCGGCGAGCCGCGCGACGGCCGGGCCGTCCAGCGGGTCGACCGGGTGCAGCTCGGCGACCTCGGCGATACCGGCGTTTCCGGGCGCGCAGTGCAGAGCGGTGACGTCGGGATCGAGGGACAGAGAGCGGCACAGGGCATGTTCGCGGGCGCCGCCGCCGATGACGAGGACCTTCACGGGCGCCAGCCTAACCGCCGTCCGCCCGAAGTCGTCGTACGGGCCTCCGAGGGCAGGCCCGCTACTCGTTCGTATATTCCTCCACGACCGTGGCGCCGAGCTCGCGCACGATCAGGTCGTGCCCGGAGAGCGCCGAGTCGACGAGGTCCGGATCGTCCTCCTCCGGGACGTCGTCCTCCAGGGAGACCGGCGGGGGCGGAGGCGGGCTGTACGTCTCCTCCGGGCGCGCGGGCTCGGAGGCGGGGTGCGGTGCCGTGGCCGCCTGGGCGGGTGCCTGCCCGGGCCGGTCCGACTCGGCGGGCCGGGGTGCGGAAGCTGCCGGGGAGGGTGCGGCCGGTGCGGCGGCAGGCGGCCTGCCCTGACCGTAGCCGCCCTGGCCGCTGCCGCCCGGACCGCCGTAGCCGCCGGGACCGGACTGGCCGCCGTAACCTCCGGAGCCGCCGGCGGGCTGGGCGCCGCCCGGGCCTCCGCCCGCGCCGCCGGACGGGTCGACGATCGCCTCGACCTTCCACTGCACGTTGAACTGCTCGGCGAGCGCCTGTTTCAGGACGTCCTCGCTGCCGCTGCTCGCGAAGTTGTCCCGGGCTCCGGCGTTGATGAAGCCGAGCTGGAGGGTCGTGCCGTCGAAGCCCGCCACCTGCGCGTTCTGGCTCAGCAGGATCCAGGTGAAGCGGCGGCGGTTCTTGACGGCCTCCAGGATGTCCGGCCACATGTTCCGCACTTGGCCGGCGCCTTGGGACATGACCGGTCCCGGCGCGGGCACGGCAGCGGCGGGAGCCGCGGCGGGCGCGGGCTGCGGGGCCGAGGCCTGGGACGCCGCGGCGGGCGGCGCGCCCTGGCCCTGGCCGGGAGCCGAAGTCGTGGGCCAGCCGCCGGGCCGCCGCGGGGTCTCCTGTCCTCCGCCGGCACCGGCCGAGCCCGGCCAAGCGCCGGGACGGGCGGGCGCGGAAGAGGTCGGTACGGGCGGCTGCGGGGCCTGCTGGGCGGCGGGCTCGGGTACGGAGGCCTGGGCGGCGGGCGCCGGTGCCGTGGTAGGTGCGGGAGTCGGTGCCGGGGCGGCTGGGACTGCCTCCGGCCGTACGGCGGCGCGTGCCGCGGCCGGGCCGCCGGCGGACGGGGCGGGCACATGCGCTTGCGCCTCGGGCCCGGGGACGTACCCCATCGCCGGCCCCTGGCCGCCCGCCGAGAACGTCGCGCCGCGCTCCAGCCGGTCCAGCCGGGCCTGCACGGACCGCTCGTCGTCGAAAGCGGCGGGCAGCAGCACGCGGGCGCAGATCAGCTCCAGCTGGAGCCGCGGCGACGTGGCGCCCCGCATCTCGGTCAGACCGGTGTTCACCAGGTCGGCGGCGCGGCTGAGCTCGGCCGCGCCGAAGACCGACGCCTGCGCCTGCATGCGCTCCACCACGTCGGCGGGCGCGTCGATCAGGCCCTTCGTCCCCGCGTCCGGCACGGCCGCCAGGATCACCAGGTCCCGCAGCCGCTCCAGCAGGTCGGCGACGAACCTGCGCGGGTCGTTCCCGCCCTCGATGACGCGGTCGACGACCTCGAAGGCCGCGGCGCCGTCGCCCGAGGCGAAGGCGTCCACGATCGAGTCGAGCAGCGACCCGTCCGTGTAGCCGAGGAGGGCGGTCGCCATGGCATATGTCACACCGTCCTCCGCCGCGCCCGCCAGCAGCTGGTCCATCACGGACATGGAGTCACGCACCGACCCGCCTCCGGCACGCACGACGAGCGGCAGCACGCCATCCTCGACGGGGATGCCCTCGCGGCCGCACACCTCCGCGAGGTACTCCCGGAGCGTGCCGGGCGGCACCAGGCGGAACGGGTAGTGATGCGTCCTGGACCGGATGGTCCCGATGACCTTCTCGGGCTCGGTCGTCGCGAAGATGAACTTCAGATGCTCCGGGGGCTCCTCGACCACCTTGAGCAGAGCATTGAAGCCCGCCGAGGTGACCATGTGGGCCTCGTCGATGATGTAGATCTTGTAGCGGCTGCTCGCCGGCCCGAAGAACGCCTTCTCGCGCAGGTCACGGGCGTCGTCCACGCCTCCGTGGGATGCGGCGTCGATCTCGATGACGTCGATCGAACCGGGGCCGTTGCGTGCGAGGTCGAGGCAGGACTGGCACTCGCCGCAGGGCGTCGGCGTCGGGCCCTTCGCGCAGTTCAGACAGCGGGCGAGGATGCGGGCGCTGGTCGTCTTGCCGCAGCCGCGCGGTCCGCTGAACAGGTACGCGTGATTGACCCGGTTGTTCCGCAGGGCCTGCTGCAACGGGTCGGTGACATGCTCCTGCCCGATGACCTCGGCGAACGACTCGGGGCGATAGCGGCGGTACAGCGCAAGGGACGACACGCTTACGAGGTTATCGGGACGCACCGACAATCGAAGCCGCCCCGAGATACCGCGACCGCCTGCTCTCCGGGGCGACCACGCACCGCCGCCCGCACACGCAAGCGCCCCCCACGCACCCGCCAGAGCCGACCTACCCTTGCTGCCTTCCGGCCCTGGGGGAGTTCAGTCAGATAGCGCCACGTGAGGGGCTGCGCCCAGGTTACCCGATGGACGGGGATGATCGGACCCCGGTTCCGAGGCGAGGGCAACGGGTTCGCGAGCACTCCTCAACGTCTTGTATTGTTTGCGGCGGAGGATTCGCCTAGTGGCCTAGGGCGCACGCTTGGAAAGCGTGTTGGGGGCAACCCCTCACGAGTTCGAATCTCGTATCCTCCGCCAGTGCCTCACCGGGCACGATGTCGAAGGGCCCCACCGCTCGCGGTGGGGCCCTTCGACATCGTCCATCTCATTTTTCCGTCTCAGTTGTCCTTCGGCGACTCCCAGAGCATGTCGCCGACTTGCTGGGCGACCTTCCGCAGCATGGGCCCGGTGATGTGCATGTACCGGGCGCACATCCTGGCCGCTCCCCCGGGCTCCCAGCCCATGATCGAGTCGACCACGACGTCCGGGACGCCGAGGAGGAGAAGCACCGTCGCCGCGGTGTGGCGAGCGTCATGCAGCCGCCCGTCCCGTACGCCGGCGTCCCGCAGGAGCCGCTTCCGCACGTGGTAGTCGGTGTTCGGGCTCAGCGGCCCGCCTGTGGGTGAAGCGAACACGTACCCCTTGTCCTCCCAGTCACCGCCGGCCGCAGCTACGCCCGGAACCCGTACCCTGACGCGGGTGACGCGCTTGATCGTGGCTGCAGGTGGAGGAGGCGACGCTGTCGCCGCCGCAATGCTGGACGCCGCCCTCTACGGCGACGAGAGTCCGGCGCTCGTTCTCACCTACGCGTGGGACAGACTGCTGATCGACCCCGTGCCAGGTCCACGAGGCTCGGCCGGCTTCACGGGCCTTCGCCCCATCACCCGAAGCGTCCAGGCCGTGCCCTCCGACGCGAAGCCAATCGCCCCCGCAGGATCTACGCTTCCTCGTCTCGCCGCAGAGCTACCGCAGACCCTCGCCTTGATCGATCCGCACCATGGCGCCGAGGGCATCACGCGCCAGCTCGAAGAGCTCGTCCAGCACCTGGCCCCCGAGTCCATCGACCTTCTGGACGTCGGCGGAGACATTCTCGCCAAGGGCGACGAGCCCACACTCCGCAGCCCACTCGCGGACGCGCTCACGCTCGCCGCATGCTGCCAACTCAATGCGCCGGTACGGCTCCTGGTCGCCGGCCCCGGACTGGACGGTGAAGTCCCAGCCGAGGACCTGCGGGACCGCCTGGGCGCATCAGTCCTGACGCTCCACGCCGAGCACGTCCAGCCGGTCAGCACCGTACTGGAGTGGCATCCGTCCGAAGCAACAGCGATGCTCGCGGCGACGGCCCGAGGCATCCGTGGTCTGTGCGAAGTCAGGGACGCCGGCCTGCCAGTACCTCTCACCGACGAGGGCCCCACTGTCCACGAAGCGGACCTGGACGACGCCCTCCAGCGGAACGAGCTCGCACGAGCCCTTCTGCCGACGGAAACGCTCGACGAGGCCGAGCAGCACAGCCGCGAGATCTGCGGGTACTCGGAGATCGACTACGAGCGCAACAAGGTCAGTTGGCTCGGCAGCCAGCCCGAGCAAGAGCTCGACCCGGAAGCCACGCTCCGCCGGCTCGACCAGTTCGAGGCCGAAGCCCGCTCCCGCGGAGTCAGCCACACGACGTTCCGCCGGATCACGGAGGCGCTTGGACTCAGCGGCAAGCAGCGCGAGGACCTGAGGGCCCTCCTGATCAGCAGCCGTCCGGACCAGTACGCAGCCCCACTCTGGCGCATCGCCGGTCACGAGAGCTGACAGCAGGTCGACGACCGATGAGCGCCTTCGCGAGCGACGCAGCACTCGATGACGTGCGGGACACCACAGGCAACGGCACCGAGGTCGACGTAGCCACGAATCTGCTGACCGGAGCCGTACGGCTCTCGATTCTGTGGACGCAGGAGATCCTGCTTTCACCCGAAGACGCCGCGAAGGTTGCCGCGGCGCTGGCGAGGGCTGCCGATCAAGGCCGCCAGATCAGTTCCAGCAAACCAGCAGAGCACTGCGAGCCCCGGCCTGAGTAACAAATGCGGCATCGTCGGGCAGTCTCGGGGCCCTACGAGGGCGACCAGGCGGAGCGACTGCACTGAGCACGCGGCTGCAGCAGCGCAGTACCGCAACTGCGGACAACCGTCCCCGTCGAGCCGGCTGGTGCGGGCCGCCAAAGACCGCCTCTGAAGCGGTCCCGGGCCGTCGCGGGGTTACCACGGTGGCGGCTTGCGCCCCCATACAGCACTGGTTGGGAACGCCTAGCAGCGGGGCAGGGTGCCGCTCTCCTTGGTGAGTTTGGTGCTGTGGGCCCAGCCTTCGGTGTTCGTCCCATCGATACGGGCGTAGATCCACTTGTTGCCGTGGGCGTTGGTGATGTAGCAGTGGTAGTAAAGCTTCACACCGGTCTTGACCACGGTCACGTACTGGCATTCCGCGTACGGCCCGGTGTAGAGGTGGGACGTCTCGGCCAGGTAGCCGTAGCCGTTGCTGCGGTTCTCGTGGCCCCAGCCGGTGCAGGCCGTCGACACCGGGGTGGGCTCCTTCACCGTCGGGCTGGGCTTGGTCTCTGGGGACGCCGACGGGCTCTCGGTCGGCTTGTCGCCTTCGACGCCGGGCTTCTTCGTGGGGCCCGGCTCCTCGCCCTCGTGACCGTCCGGCTCCTCCGAGGTCGACGACTTCGAGGGCGTGCCGGGAGAACCGGCGGACGACGGGGTGCTGCCCCCGGGCGACCATGGGCTGTCCGTCGGGGAGCCGACGCCGGGCGGCGTCGCCTGTGCGCGGTCCGTGGTCGTGCCGCCCTGTTGGGACGTCAGGGCGTAGGTGATGCCGGCGCCTGTGGCGAGGAGCACGACGGCGGCCGCTGCCGCGACGACGGTGCGGTTGCTGCGGCGCCGTGTGCGACGGGCTGCCGTCCGGCTCGTCTCGGGAGCGGGGACTCCGGCGTGGCCGGCGACCGGCGCGCCGTGCTGCGGCAGGTCGGGCTGCGCGTAGCCATCGTGCGGAGGCTCAGACTGCGGGGCGGGCTGGGGGAACAGCGGGGGACCGAACCCGGGGGCCGGTGCGGCGGCGGCCGCAGCCCCGGGACCCACCGTGGGAGCGGGAGCGGGTGTCGGCGTCGGAGCGGCGGATGCGAGGCGCACCGTTACGCCCGAGGCGACGCGCTCGAGCATGCCGCGCGCCTGTTCCGCGGTGGGCCGGTTCTCCGGCTCCTTCGCCATCAGCGCCTGGAGCACCGGCGTGAGTGGTCCCGCCCGGCGGGGCTCCGGCAGGGGCTCGGTGACGATCGCCGAAAGGGTGGACCACGCGGACGTGCGGCGGAACGGCGAAGTGCCCTCCACGGCCGCGTAGAGCGTCATGCCGAGCGACCAGATGTCCGACGCGGGACCGGGCTCCCTGCCCTGCGCGCGCTCCGGCGGCAAATAGTCGAGGGAACCGACGAGTTGCCCGCTCTGGGTCAGCTTGGCCATGGCGTCGTCGCCGGAGGCTTCCATGCTGGCGATGCCGAAATCGGTAAGCACGACCCTGCCGCCGTGCTCGATCAGTACGTTTCCCGGCTTGACGTCCCGGTGGAGTACGCCGGCCCGGTGTGCGGCGTCGAGCGCGTCCATCAGCTTGGCGCCGATCGCGGCGGCTTCGTGCGGCTCCAGTGTGCCGCGCTCCATCAGCACGTCGTCGAGCGAGGGTCCGTCGACAAGTTCCATGACGATGACCGGGAGGCCCTGCTCCTCGGTCACGTCGTGCACGGTGACCACGCCGCTGTGCCGGATACGGGCGGCGGCCTGCGCCTCCCGCTGCATCCGGGTCCGCACGCCGGCCAGTTCGGCTGCGGAGGTGTCGGTGAAAGCCCGCAGGACCTTGACGGCGACCTCTCGGTTCAGGAGTTCGTCCACCGCCCGGGCGACCACTCCCATGCCGCCGCGCCCGATCACGGAGGTCACCCGGTAACGCCCGCCGAGTACCTTGCCCGTCAGCTCTCCCCCATGCGCTTCCCCCGCGGTCACCGCACGCTCCGTTCCGTGGTTGTTCGTGAACCATCAATCCGAAGTCCTCAAGGGTAGAGGCAGGGGCGTGAGGAAAAGGCGGCGGCCGTGCGCAAGCATGTGGCTGCCCATCAGGGTTGGCGCCCATGGCGCGCACGGTGGTCCCTGGCCGTGCGTCTCGGCTGACGTCAGATGTCAGAGCCGGGTGCCAACTTCCGCCGTCCAAGGGAAAAGCGAAGACGACGGGCCCGGGGGAAGCGCCACCAGCTCAGCAATGACGCAGGACGCGCCTGCACGGCGAGCGCACCAGATACACACCAGACAGGGCAGCGTTCACATCGTATCCGCAGGTGTGCGACGCGCAGGGCACCGTCCGCACCGTCAGTACGGCAAGCACTCCACAAGTTCTGCACCCGGTGCGCACCAGATCGGGCGGCGGATCGCGGCCGGCCATGGTCCACACGTCCCCCGCGCACGCGTCCACCTGGTCTTGTCAGCGCTGCGGGTGAATCGGCCGGGCACAGCCGCTGACAAGACGTGCCCGCTCCTGCCGGCGGCCGAAGATCCTCTCTCGAACAGGCTTCCTCACGAGCCGTGCGCCCGCCGCTGGATGCGCTCCACCAGGTCGGCAGCCATCGTCTTGATGGTCTCCAGCCCCTGTTGACCCCAGGGATGCGGATCCTGGTCCACCACGCAGATCGTGCCCAGCACCATGCCCGTGTTGTCGATGAGCGGAGCGCCCAGGTAGGAGTGGATCCCAATGGCATCGACCACGTGGTTCCCGGCGAAGCGTGGGTAGTCGCGGACATCCTCCAGCACCAGAGCCTTGCGCCGCTTGACCACATGCGGGCAGAAACCGATGTCGAAGGAACGAGGCATCACCCGGCCGGGCACGGGATCGTCGAGAAGGGGGGACTCCAGGTTCACGGTCGTGTCGGCTGCCGCGCTGTACAAGCCCGCGTAGTACTGACGGCTCTGGTCGACAAGGAAGTTGACCCCCGCGTAACACCCCCCGGTGCGCTGCGCGAGTTCACGCGCGAAGTCATCGAACTCCGGAACGGGCTTGTCCTCGATCCCCAGTTCCCGAAGCCGGCGTGTCCGCGCCTCTGCCTCAGGGTCCTCCGGAGGGAGAAGCAGATGACGCACGGCGATCGCTATCTCCCCTCCGAAGGGAGACTTGTACACCATCTCAGCCATGCGAACTCCTTGAAGTGATCAGATGCTCCACGAGGGAAAGCAGAACCCGAATACCCGAGCTGGACAGGCGGGCATCACAAAGGACCACTGGGACCTCGGGCTTGAGGTCCAGCGCCGCCCGCACCTTTTCCGGCTCATAGCGGTGCGCTCCGTCGAACTCATTGACCGCGACGACGAAGTTGATGCCTCGCGCTTCGAAGAAGTCGACCGCCGCGAAACTGTGGTCAAGCCGACGGGTGTCGGCGAGCACTATCGCACCGAGCGCACCGGCGGACATCTCGTCCCACATGAACCAAAAACGCTCCTGACCGGGCGTGCCGAACAGATAAAGCACGTGGTGGGGGCTGAGGGTGATCCGGCCGAAGTCCATCGCGACCGTGGTGGTGGCCTTGTTCTCCACCCCCTCCAACCTGTCCGTGGCAGCACTGACCTCGGTCAGCAGTTCTTCCGTGCTCAGCGGCTCAATCTCGCTCACTGCTGCCACAAAGGTGGTCTTGCCCACCCCGAAACCCCCGGCGACCAAAACCTTGATCCCCATCGGAAGGGAGTCGGCGCCGGGTGTCTCAGAGCCGTTTGAGGAGCCCATCCCGCAACGCCTCCAATAGATCTCGATCGGGGGGAGAATATGACCCCGGTGTTCCCGTGTCGAAGCGCCGTGTGACGACCGCCCCACGCTCCATCAAGTCGGACAGCAACACCTTGATCACCGTTGCCGGCATCCGCGTGTGTCCCGCGATCTCAGCCACCGTGACCGGCGTCCGGCACAGGTCGAGCACATGTCCGTGATCCAGTCCGAGGTTGGTCCGCAGCACGGTACCCGTGGCCACCACCATGGTCATCAAGTCGAATTGGCAGGTGGGTCTGGTGCGTCCGTCACTGAAGGTGTAGGGCCGAACCAGCCGCCCCAGGGCATCATCGAGCAACGGCCTATGCGGATCGTCCGGATCATCCGGCATCTCTCACTGCCCCGCCGGCTGACGGGGAGCGGCCCCCAGGTGGCTGCGGACGCTCTTCACCATCATGGTCATCTCGTAGCCCAGCACCGGCACATCCGCCTCGCGTCCGGCCAGCACTGCCAACAGGGCGCCCTGCCCGGCCGCGGAGACAAAAAGCATCGAGCTGCTGAGTTCGGTCACGACCTGTCGCACATCACCGCCGTCATCGAATCGCTTGCCGGCACTGCGCGCCAGAGAGTGGAGCCCGCTGGCGAGGGCCGCCAGATGATCCGCCGCGTCTTTGTCCAGTCCGTCCGAGGCCATCACCAGACCGTCCGAGGACAACAGCAGTGCACTGCGCGTGTGCGGTACGCGCTGCACAAGGCCGCTCAACAGCCAAGAGAGATCTTCACTCACCACAACTGCCCACTTCTCCTCAATGACGTGAAACTGCTAGGGGGCCGGGTCCGGTCGGATCTCCCCGCCGAGGGACGGGGAGGTGTCAGTTTCCTCGGAGTCCTCAGCCAGGCGGACGCCGCTCTGAAACGCGGCCATCAGGCCGGGATCGTGATCGTCTTCCTTGGGCGCCACGGCAGCCTGGGGAGACTGCCGCAATTCCGGGGCGAGGTGTTCCTGACGGCGCCGCTGGGGCAGCACGGGGGGAGCATCTCCCTGCTTGGGGGCCGCGACGGGGGCGTGTAGTGGTTGGGCCGCCGGTGCGGGTACCGGATCCAGAGCGACAGACGTGTCCGGCTCAAGTGCCTGCTCCGTCGCGTCGACGGCGTGTCCATGAGGGGCGGCAGGAGTGAGGTCCGGCTGCTGTTGTCGCTGTGACTCCACGACGTCCGGGCCCCGGCCCAGCAGCTCGTGCGGCAGCACCACCACCGCTTGTGTACCGCCGTAGACATTGCTCTGGAGTTGCACGACGATGCCGTGCCGCCGGGCCAGCACAGAGACCACGTACAGGCCGATGCGACCGTCCTGGAGCAGCTCGCCCAAGGCGATCCTCTCAGGGGAGGCGAGCAGGGCGTTCATCTGGTCCCGCTCGGTGGAGGTCATGCCCAGACCTCGGTCCTCGACCTCGATCGCCAGCCCGGCGGTGACGTGCTCGGCACGCAGCAGCACCTGGGTCTGGGGACGGGAGAACACCGTGGCGTTCTCCACCAGCTCCGCCAGCAGGTGGACCACGTCGACGACCGCGTGCCCGCTCACCGTCCCATCCACCGGAGGCACCATCTTGACCCGCGAGTACTGCTCGATCTCGGCAGCCGCGGAACGCATCACATCAGCCATGCTGACCGGTCGGGTCCACTGGCGGTAGGAGGCGTCGCCGCCGAGCACGGCCAGATTCTCGGCGTATCGCCGGACACGGGTGGCCAGGTGGTCCACATGGAACAAGCCTTTGAGCAGGTCCGGGTTCTCGACCTCGTTCTCCAGGTCGTCCAGCAGCCCGATCTCGCGGTGCACGAGAGACTCCAGCCTTCGGGCCAGATTGGCGAAGACCTCGAAGTGCTCGCCGCCACGCTCCCGTGCCCCGAGCTCCACCACAGTCGTCTCGGCAACGCGCTGGGCGGATGCGATCTCTTGCCCCGGCGGATCCAGCGCATCACCCGTGGGCAAGGGGCTGGTCCGATGCCGCTGATCTTCTGCCAGCTGTTGGCCAGGCTCCATCTGCCGTCGCAGCTCGGCCAGTTCGGCCTGGCTCCGTGCCGCGAACGAGCTCAGCTCGATGTGGCTGCGTGCCACGGCCCGCGCCTTCCCGGCGGCGATGAACGCTGCGCCCGAGAGGATCACGCAGACGAGCAGCAGCGTGCCATTGAGCAGACCCCAGAAGGCGCTCTTGTCGACATGGCCCACTCCTGCGGTGAACAGGAGCGCAGCGCCTGCGGCTCCGATGATCGCGACCAGCACGGCCGGCAACACCGCCAGAAGCACCATGTGGCGCTCAACCGCCTTGCCACGTCCGCCCAGAATGTCAGGAACATGCCACGCCTGAAAGTCGGCGGGCACCCTCTCCTGGTGGGCATGAGCGGGCAACATCAGACGTTCCTGCATCACAGTCCCTGGTTGCGTATCGGCCAGCAGGCTGAAAAGTGTACGGCGCACGTTACCCCTAACGGCACCTTACGTCACGCGTGGTGACGTCGTGGGGATGGATTCAACGGTCCGCGCGCCCCTGAACGGCCACCGGTGCCGTGACCCACGATTCCCGAGCTCAGAGCGCGGGTTCGATGCCCGTCACTCACTCTCGAAAGAAAGGCCCAGGTCAGCCACCTGCGCCCGCTTCATCATCCAGACCTTCCAGAGGTCCCCGCACCTTCCGGCTGTCATACGTGGCTGATCACCGCAGTGAGTTCGGTCAAGCGATCAATTTGCCGGCATCCGGGGCGACACGGGGCCACGGGGCCACGGGGCCACGGGGCCACGGGGCCACGGGTCGAGCGAAATGCCCGGATCAGATACTGCCAGACACGATAGTATTGCTGTCGATACTATCTTTGTTGGGAGTAGTGGCCGTGCGTCGATTCATCGGGCGGGAGCGGGAGCTGCGGGTTTTGGGCGCGGCCTTCGACAAGGTCCGCGAGGGGAGCGGTTCCCAGAAGCCCGGCGAGTGCGTCCTGCTGCGCGGGCGGCGACGGGTGGGAAAGTCGAGCCTGGTCGAGGAGTTCCTCAGCCGGGCCGACGTCCCGTATCTCTTCTTCACCGCAGCGGGCGGATCAGCGGAGGACGAGCTGACGGAACTGCTCGACGCCGTCGCTTCCTCCACCCTGCCGGAGCGGTCTCTCTTCGCCGAAGAGGCTCCGACCCAGTGGAACGCCGCGTTCCGGCTGCTGGCGGAGATCCTGCCCGACGACAGCCCGAGCGTGGTCGTGATCGACGAGGTCCCGTACCTCATGGACCGGATCGACGCCTTCGAAGGCATGCTGCAGCGGGCGTGGGACCGGCTGCTCAGCCGCAAGCCGGTACTCCTGCTGCTGGTCGGCTCCGATCTGTCGATGATGGAGGCGCTGAACAGCTACGACCGTCCCTTCCACCAGCGCGGGCGCGAGATGGTCCTCGGGTCGCTCAATCCCGCAGACATCAGCGACATGCTCGGCCTGGAACCGGCGGCCGCCTTCGACGCGGCACTGGTCACCGGCGGTCTGCCTCTCATCTGCGCCGAGTGGCCGCAGGGGGCCACGCTGTGGGAGTTCCTCCGGACCGCGCTCGACAATCCCATCTCCGCACTCCTGGTCTCCGCCGAACGGTCACTGGCCGCCGAGTTCCCTCCCCAGGCGATGAGCCGGGAAGTGCTGCGTGCGATCGGAAGCGGCGAGCGCACGTTCACCAACATCGCCCGGGCAGCCGGCGGAATCGCCCACACGACCCTCACCCGGGCCACGGACGTCCTGACGGAGAAGCGAGTGGTCGCGGCCGAACTGCCCGTCTCCCTCCGGCCGTCCAAGGAGCGCCGCTACCGGGTGGCCGACCCGTACTTGCGCTTCTGGCTGGCGTTCCTCGATCCGCACATGGCGGAGATCGAGCGCATGCGCGGCGACCTGACCCTGAGCCGGATCAAAGAACGATGGACAAGCTGGCGCGGCCGGGCCGTCGAGCCGCTCGTACGCGAATCCCTTGCGCGCCTCCTGCCCGACGGCGACCTGCCCGCCGCCCCGGCCATCGGCGGATACTGGACCCGCAGCAATGACGTCGAGATCGACCTGGTCGGAGCCGACCGTCAGCCGGTGGCGAGACAGCTGTTGTTCCTCGGATCGGTCAAGTGGCTGGAGAAATCGGCCTTCGACAGCCACGATCTCGCCGCACTGCACAAACACCGGGCAGCGGTCACCAATGACCCCGTGCCGCTGATCGCGGTTTCCCGCAGCGGCGTCAGCTGCGCCGGGCTCCAGGCAACGTACGGCCCGGAAGAACTGGTCACCGCCTGGCGCGGAAACTGAACAGCCGGATCGGGCCCTACCCAGCCGCCGACGTCTGGGTGGTCGCGAAGATCCGGTCCAGGTGGTGACGGAGCACCGCGATGGCAGACTCCGGACTCCGTCGGCCCAGACCGGTCCAGACCGGTCCAGACCGGTCCAGGCGTTCCGTGCCGTTCCGTGCCAAGGTGGTGCCGGACTGTGCGAACCAGCCTACGGCCGCCTGGTCATGCTCGACCTCAGCCCCGGCAGGCCACCGGCCATACCCGCTGCACCGCCCTCATGAGCAGTCTGGCTCGCTATCCCTGGTGCGCGATCTGGATCAGGTTGCCGCATGTGTCGTCGAAGACGGCCACGGTCACCCTCCCCATCTCGACCGGCTCCTGCGTGAACCGCACACCGAGCTCGCGTAGCCGCTTGAACTCCGCGCGGACGTCGTCGACGGCGAAGGACGTGTACGGGATCCCGTCGTCGACCAGCGCCTGTTTGAAGGGCTTGGCGGCGGGGTGCCCATCCGGTTCCAGGACGAGTTCTGTGCCGTCGGGGTCGTCGGGCGAGACCACGGTCAGCCACCGATCTTCGCCGAGTGGGACTTCCGTCTTCTTCACAAAACCCAGCACCTCTGTGTAGAAGCGCAGGGCCTTGTCCTGATCGTCGACAAGGACGCTGCACAGGTTGATCCGCATATCAGCTCTCCGGTCGGTCGCGCCTGAGCCACCGGGTAGCGATGCGCTCGAGCGGCTCTGTCCTGAGGTCGTGGAATTTGCAGCGGCCTTCCCGTCGGGTCTCGATCAGGCCCGCGGCCTCGAGCACGGCCAGATGCTGCGAGATCGCCTGGCGGGACGACCCGAGCCCGTGCTTCGTGGTGAGCCGCGCGCAGATCTCGAACAGCGTCTGCCCGTTCCGCTCGGTCAGCTCGTCGAGGATCTTTCTCCGGGTGGGATCCGCCATTGCCTTGAAGACCTCGTCTGCCACTCCCCAACGATAGGCAAGCATCTACTTGCCAGCATCTACTTGCCTATCAAGGCCTGTGTGCCCGAGACCCCTGGGCGCAGCGGCAAGCAGCGACAGGAGCTGAGATCGCTCCTGATCAACAACCGCCCCGAGCAGTACGCTGCCCCACCCCGGCGCATCCCAGCTCGCTCCATCCCGATGACCGGCAACGCTCGGGCGTCCGCGGCCGCGTTCGCGGTCCCGTGAACGGCGATCCCGTCCGACGCGAGATCAGAGGTGCCGGCCCGGTGCGGCCGGCGCCGGCCCTACGCCGCTCCACGTCTTGTCGGCTCGCAGAGGCATCACATGCGGTGTCGGCGCCGCGGTGGGCGGCGCATCCTCGCAACGAGGCCGAGGGGGCGGGCTGCGACCGGGAGCGTGGGCCGCACAGGACCACATGGTTGACAGATGGTCAGGGAATCCGGTGAACGCCGGATGTCGGCCCGCCGCCACCGCCGCGAACCTGCTAGCTGTGAGCGCGGTAGCGAAGCGTACACGCTACGAAAAATTATCCGAAAACACCTCGTTGACTCTCCGTTTCCAGTGTCCTCAAGAAAGGTCCGGGATGCGCAAAATCTTCCCTGTCGCTCTCCTCGCGCTCGTTCTTGCCGCCGCACCACTGACCCCGGCGGCGGCCGAGGCGCCTCCGCAGTCCGACCTGATCCCCGGCGGGTACATCGTGACCCTCAAGGACACAGCCGCTCCCGAGGGTGGCGGCATGGACGCGGCTGTGGAAGCGGCTGTCGAGCAGGCCACCACCCTGGGTGCCGATGTGCAGCACGTGTACCGCTACGCCGTCCACGGCTACGCCGCGTCCATGAGCCCGAGCGTCGCGGCCGAGCTCGCCGACGACCCGCGGGTGCGTTCGGTGGAGCCCAACCGGCGTGTACAGGCCACCGCTCAGTCGGTCCCGACCGGTGTGGACCGGGTAGAGGCCGACAAGAGCCCCACAGCGGCCATCGACGGCACCGACACCCGCGTGGACGCCGATGTCGCCGTCATCGACACCGGGATCAACGCGAGCCACCGCGACCTCAATGTGTACCGGGCCGGCGGCAAGAACTGCTGGCTGCCCTTCCTGCCCCCCACCGACTGGCACGGTCACGGCACGCACGTCGCCGGAACCATCGGCGCCCTGGACAACGACACCGGTGTGGTCGGTACGGCACCGGGTGCCCGGCTCTGGCCGGTGCAGGTGCTCGACCCCTTGGGCAGCGGCACCACCGCGGCGGTCATCTGCGGCATCGACCACGTCACCCAGCACGCCGACGAGATCGAGGTCGCCAACATGAGTCTGGGCGGCTCGGGCACCGACGACGGCAACTGCGGCAAGAGCAACAACGACGCCATGCACCGGGCGATCTGCAACTCCGTCGCGAAGGGCGTCACCTACACCGTGGCGGCCGGCAACGACCACGGCGACGCCAAGAACATGATCCCCGCCGCGTACGACGAAGTGATCACGGTCAGCGCCCTGGCCGACTTCGACGGCAAGCCGGGGGGTCTCGGCCAACCGACGTGCCGCAGCGACAAGGACGACACCTTCGCCGACTTCTCCAACTACGGCGCGGATATTGACCTCATCGCGCCCGGCGTGTGCATCCGCTCCACCTCCGGCAGTGGCGGCTACACCACGCTGTCCGGCACCTCGATGGCCGCGCCCCACGTCGCAGGCGGCGCAGCGCTGTACCGGGCCACCCACCCCGACGCACTGCCCCAGAACGTCAAGACGGCCCTGCAGGACGCCGGAGGCGTCGACTGGACCTGGCCCTCCGAGGACGGCGACAGCACCAAGGAGCGTCTGCTCGGACTCACGTCCTTCTGACGGCGGGTCACCTGCACCGTGGTGTGGGCGCGCATCGGCACCGGTGCGCGCCCACACCACAGTTACTTCTGCGCAGGCGCCGCGAGCAGCACTCCGCTCAACGGACCACGCAGGGCAGCGACCCGTAGCGGCGCACGCCGCCCACAACACCCGACCACCAGAGGCCCGCATGGCCGCCCTCGATCAGCACGACGACGTGAGTCGCACACTCGCCGGCATCGCCGACGAACTCACCCGTTGTCTCGCCTGGTTCGGCAATGCCTACCCCGGCACCCTTCGGTATTTGAGCACAACCGAAAGCGCACGACCGCGCGAGTCGGGATCAACCGAAAGGCCCCACCGTTCGCGGTGGGGCCCTTCGACGTAACCGGACGCCGGCTGCCTCTCATGTGGCGGCGGGCCACCGGCGCGTCATCGGGGAGTGGATAACGGGCTTTGGGGAGACTTCCGCCATGAACGACAACACGAAAGCAGTCCTCGAAGGCGGACCCGACGATCTCCCGGAGCGGATCGTCGACCTGTCCACGCCCGGGGGCGATCTCAAGATTCCGTTCCGGGGCGGCTACGAGCACTTCAAGGCCACCTCACGGCAGCAGGAGACCGCCGAGGGGGCGCTGCCCGTCTACGAGTGGTGGGAGCGCACGGAGCTTCCGGGCTGAGCACCGCTCAGACCGCGGCTCCCGCTGCTTCGTGTGCCGTGCGGACGAAGGCGCGGACCGTTCAGTCACCGGTGCCCTCACCGTGACCGCCGCCATCGTGCTGCTCGTCCTCGGCCTGGAGCGCGCCACGCACACTGGGGTCACGCGCACGCCGGGGTCACCGGGTCACTCGCCACACCGGGCGCCCGCCGAGGTCACCTTCGTCGCCGTCGAGCGGCGTGGGAAAAGGGGCGCGTCCCTTCAGGCTCCGCACATGCGCAGGACCCCGGAACTGGAAATTCCGGGGTCCTGACCGGCCCTCGCGGCATGACGATGCGCGGGGCGGGGCCGGGAGTGCGCGTGGCCGGGAAGGCCGTGCGGCAGGGCGTTCTCAGACGCCGGTGGTGTGCACCGACACGAGGCCCGTGACCGTGGAGGCCGGCACGACGGACGCGAGGGACTGGGCGGTCCCGACGACGTCACCGACGTTCACGGCAGCGCCGTAGCCGTTGACACCGGCGTGGGCGCTGGCGATACCGCCGGAGATGTTGTCCAGCTCGCTGTCGGAAATCTCGGCGGTCTCAACAGGGGTGAAGTCGTTACGCACTTTCTCTCCCTTTCCATGCTGGGGGGAATTCCGGAACCGATGCCGATGGAATGGGCATCAATGGAAACAGGCCGGCGGAAATTCTCGCCCGACGCCCGGAACGGGCGTCAATGATCACGACTCCCGCACCCCAGGATGAGATCACGCGTGGAGACCAACTAGCAACTAACGTTCCGGTTTTGACGGTGAATACTTCTTCACGACTACGACAACTGACCTGCACGTCTGTCCGCCTATTCGTGACGAACCAGACCAGGGGGAAAGCGGGGGCGAATGTCGCCAGATGTCTGTTTCTTCGCCGGTTCGGGGCACAGGTGATGCAAAAGTGCCGTGTCCGATGAATTCAGGGCGCGGATGCCGTCTGCCTTTACAGGACCGAACACCACCACGCCCGCCCGGAAGAGGTGCCCGATGCGCAAGCTGATCGTCTGCAACATCGTCTCGCTCGACGGCTACTTCGAGGGCCCGGGCGGAGACGTCATGGCCATGCCGTTCGACCACGGGTTCTCCGAGTACAACGCCGAGCGGCTGCGGGCCGCCGACACCCTGCTGCTCGGCCGCACGTCGTACGAAGGGTTCCGGCGCTACTGGCCGGCGATCGCCGACGATCCCGACGCCCCACCGCTGGAGCGGGAGATCTCCCGCCGCAACAACGACATCGACAAAGTGGTCGTCTCTGACACCCTGGAGCCGGACCCCGCGGCCCCGTGGCAGAACACCCGCATCATCGGCCGTGCCGAGGCGCACGACCGGATCGCCGAGCTCAAGAACGGCCCGGGGCGCGACATCGTCGTTTCGGCAGCCACACCCTGTGGAACGACCTGCTGGCCCACGGCCTCGTCGACGAGCTGCATCTGATGATCGGCGCCGGCGTGCTGGGAGAGGGCACCCGGGCCTTCGAGAGCCGGCCGCCGGTCTCCCTGCGGCTCCTCGGCACCCGCACCTGGGACGGCTCGGGGCTCGTGCTCGTCCGGTACGCCGTCGAACCGACCAGGTCATAAGCGCCAGGCATCCGCCTGCCAGGCCCCGCCTCCCCAGGCCCGCCCGCCTGCCAGGCCCCGCCTCCCCAGGCACGCGCCCGCCTGCCAGCCGCCCGTCCGACTGCCTGGCGGCCCCCATCCGCCGGACCCGGCCGTCCTGGACACCCGCCCCGCCGCGTCCGCACCCTTGTCGATACACGAACGCATCCGATACGTTCGCGCATCGAACAAGGGGACCGGCCATGACGACCACCACCGCATCCGCACCCAGACGTGTCACCGCCCGCCGCGCGCGGACGCGGCGGCGCATGCTCGACGCCGCCCTCCAGGTGTTCGCGGACGAGGGCTTCGGCCGCTCGACCGTGGAGCGCATCTGCGAGCGGGCCGGCTACACGCGCGGCGCCTTCTACTCGAACTTCTCCTCCCTCGACGAGCTGTTCCTGGCCATGTGGGAGGAGCGCTCGCAGCGCATGCTCGCCGACCTGCGCGAGGCCCTGACCGAGGTCTCCGGCGCGGCGCCCGACGAGGCGCTGCGGGCCGCGCTCCGCGCGATTCCCGTGGACGACGCCTGGTACAGGGTGACGGCCGAGTTCACGGCGCACGCGCTGCGCAATCCGCCGCTGCGGCGGGTGATGGCGGCCCGCGAGCAGGCAATCCTCGACACGATCCTGCCGGTCGTCGTCGACGCGCTCGGGCGGACCGGGCGGCGGGTCCCCGATGTGGTGGCCCTCGGGCAGGCCCTGGTCGCCGTGCACGACGGCACCGCCGTACAGGTGCTGCTCGAACCGGGCAGCGAGGTGCCGCACCGGCGCCGCGAGGAGCTGTTCAGAGTCGTTCTGCAGGCGTACAGCACGCCTGCCACCGAGGAGGCAGCGTGAGCGAGGACGCCGACGTCATCGTCGTGGGCGCGGGACTGGCCGGTCTCGTCGCGACGTACGAACTCACCCGCGCCGGGCGGCGGGTGGTGGTCGTCGACCAGGAGAACGAGGCCAATCTCGGCGGCCAGGCGTTCTGGTCGCTCGGCGGGCTGTTCCTCGTCGACAGCCCCGAGCAGCGGCGGATGGGCATCGAGGACTCCGTCGAACTGGCCCTGTCCGACTGGCTGGGCTCGGCCGGTTTCGACCGGGAGCGCGAGGACCACTGGCCGCGCCGGTGGGCCGAGGCGTACGTGAACTTCGCCGCCGGTGAGAAGCGGGACTATCTGCAGCGCCTGGGGCTGCATGTGATGCCGACGGTCGGCTGGGCCGAGCGCGGCGCCGGCGCGGCGACCGGGCACGGCAACTCGGTGCCGCGGTTCCACATCACCTGGGGCACCGGCCCCGAGGTGGTCCGGGTGTTCCGCGAGCCCGTGCTCGCGGCGGCCGCGCGCGGGCTGGTCACGTTCCGCCACCGTCACCGCGTCGACGGGCTGGTCGTCGAGAACGGGGCGGCGGTCGGCGTGCGCGGCACGGTGCTCGAACCGTCCGCCGAGCCGCGCGGCGTGGCCTCGTCCCGCAGGCCCGCGGGCGAGTTCGAACTGCGCGCGCAGGCCGTGGTGGTGACCTCCGGCGGCATCGGCGGCAACCAGCAGCTGGTCCGCGACAGCTGGCCCGCGGAGCGGCTCGGACCCGCGCCGCGGTCGATGATCACAGGCGTTCCCGCGTACGTCGACGGCCGGATGCTTTCGATAACCGAGGCCGCGGGCGGCTCGATCGTCAACCGCGACCGGATGTGGCATTACACCGAGGGCATCAAGAACTGGGACCCGATCTGGCCCCACCACGCGATCCGCATCATCCCCGGCCCCTCCTCCCTGTGGCTGGACGCGAACGGGCGCAGGCTCCCGGTGCCGCTGTTCCCGGGCCACGACACGCTCGCCACGCTGAAGCACATCGTGAGCACCGGCCACGACCACTCGTGGTTCGTGCTGACGCGGGCGATCGTGGAGAAGGAGTTCGCGCTCTCCGGCTCCGAGCAGAACCCCGACATCACCGGCAAGGACCTGAAGCTCGTGCTGTCCCGGGTGAAGAAGGGCGCTCCCGGGCCCGTGCAGGCGTTCCTCGACCGCGGCGAGGACTTCGTCGTACGGCCGACCCTCAAGGAGCTCGTCAAGGGCATGAACGCCCTCTCGCCCGACTGCGAACTCGACTTCGCGCAGGTCGAACGGGAGGTCCTCGCACGCGACCGCCAAGTGGGCAACGCGTACTCCAAGGACTTCCAGCTGATGTCCGTCACCAATGCCCGGGCGTACTGGCCCGACCGGCTCACCCGCGTGGCCAAGCCCCACCGCCTCCTCGACCCCGACCAGGGGCCGTTGATCGCCGTACGGCTGCACCTGCTGACCCGCAAGACGCTCGGCGGCCTGGAGACGACGCTGGACTCCCAGGTGGTCCGCCCCGACGGAGCCGCCTTCGAGGGCCTGTACGCGGCCGGTGAGGTCGCCGGGTTCGGCGGCGGAGGGGTGCACGGCTACAACGCGCTGGAGGGCACGTTCCTCGGCGGCTGTGTCTTCTCCGGCCGTGCCGCCGGTCTCGCGATCGCCCGGCGGCTGGCATGACGGCCCGGGGCACGGCCCTGGTGACGGGAGCGTCGTCCGGTATCGGCGCCGCCGTGGCCGCCGCGCTCGTCGGGCGCGGCTACCGCGTTTACGGCACGAGCCGCGATCCGGCTTCGGTCGCCGACCCCGTGCCCGGCGTGGAGTACCTGGCGCTCGACCTCACCGACGACGCCTCCGTCGAGGCGTGCGCCGCGGCGGCCGGAGCGGTGGACGTCCTGGTCAACAACGCGGGAGAGAGCCAGAACGGGCCGCTGGAGGAACTCCCCATGGAGGCGCTGGAGAGACTGTTCCGGCTCAATGTGCTCGGGGCCGTACGGCTCACCCAGCTCCTGCTACCCGGAATGCGGGCCCGCCGCCGCGGACGGGTGGTCATGGTGGGCTCCATGCTGGCCAGTTTCCCGCTCGCGTACCGGTCCTCGTACGTCGCCTCGAAGGCGGCGCTGAAGGGCTTCGCGAGCGCGGCACGGCGCGAGGTCGCCCCGTACGGCGTCGGCATCACCACCGTCGAGCCCGGGTCGGTCAACACGGGCATCAGCGAGCGCCGCACGCAGTACGTGGCCGAGGACTCGCCGTTCCTGGCGGAGTACCGGACGATGCTCGCCGCGCTCAACGCCAATGAGTCCAGGGGTGTCCCCGCGGAACGCGTCGCCTCGACGGTGATACGGGCGATCGAGGCCGCGCGGCCCCGGCCGCTCTACGCGGTGGGCAGCAACGCGCCCGTGGTGTTCGCGCTGCGCAGGTTGCTGCCACGGGCGGCCGTCGAGCGCATGGTGGCCCGCAAACATGGGCTGCGCTGAGGGGCACGCACAGGCACCGGCCGCACTGAAGGACACCCGCATGGACAGGCCGCACTGAAGGACACCCGCATGGACAGGCCGCGTTGAAGGGCAGGCACGCACAGGCACCGGCCGCACTGAAGGACACCCGCATGGACAGGCCGCGTTGAAGGGCAGGCACGCACAGGCACCGGCCGCGCTGAGAGTTACGGGAGAAATCCGGCGTGGCGGTCACACACTGCCCGCGCGCCGGGTCACCACAGTGAAAGCCCACCGGGACGACCCGTCAGCGAGGAGCACGCCATGAGCGCCACCACCGAGGCCATGAAGACCGTCATCTACCCCGTCCGCGACCTGGAGGCGGCGAAGTCCCTGTTCAGGGCGCTGCTGGGGGTCGATCCCTCCATGAACGAGCCGTACTACGCCGCCTTCGCCGTCGCCGGACAGCACTTCGGTCTCGACCCCCACGGACACGGCAAGGGCATGACCGGTCCCGTCTGTTTCTGGGACGTCGACGACATCGAGGGCCGGCTCAAGGCACTCACCGACGCGGGCGGCGAGACGCTGCAGGGCGTGCGCGACGTCGGCGGCGGCAAGCTGACCGCCATGGTGAAGGACGGCGACGGCAACATCATCGGCCTCGCGCAGGCACCGGCCGCCTGAACCGCCACCGCGGCGAGGGGCCGGCCTGGGGCGGGCCCCTCGGTGGACCTCACTCGCCCACCGGCTCCAGTTCCACCGCGGCCAGCAGTTCCGGATCGGCCAGGATGTCGATCGCGGCGATCCGGCCGTCCGTGACCGTGAAGTCGAAGACCACCCGCGGTGTGCCGCCCACCGCCCACACGAGTCCCGCCGCGCCGTCGACCAGCACGGGACGGGCCGCCTTGGCCCGGCCCGCGAAGGTCCGCGCCACGGCCGCCGCCCCGTGCGCCCCGGCCGCGCCCGTCAGCGCCGCCACGCCGTCGACCCGCACCACCGCATCCGGATCGAGCAGCGTGAGCAGCGCCTCGAAGTCTCCGCCGCGCGACGCGGCGAGGAACGCCTCGACGACCTGGCGCCGGCGCTCCGGCGCCGCCTCGGGGACCACCCCCGAGTTCTGCACCCGGCGACGGGCCCGGCTCGCGAGCTGACGGGCCGCGACGGGGCTGCGCTCCACGAGAGGGGCGATCTCGTCGAACGGCACGACGAACATGTCGTGCAGCACGAACGCGAGACGTTCGGCGGGCGACAGCGTGTCCAGCACTACGAGCAGCGCGAGCCCGACGGAGTCGGTGAGTTCGGCCTGCTGCGCCGGGTCGGGCCCGGCGCCGGGGGTCTCAGGGAGGGACGCGTCGAGGGACTCCTCGCGCCGGGTCTCGTGCGCGCGCAGCATGTTCAGCGACACCCGGGCGACGACCGTGGTCAGCCAGCCGCCCAGGTTCTCGATCTCGCCGCTGCCCGTACGGCTGAGCCGCAGCCACGCCTCCTGCACGGCGTCGTCCGCCTCGGCGGCCGAGCCGAGCAGCCGGTAGGCCACCGCCCGTAGCCGCGTCCGGTGCGCTTCGAAACGCTCCGCCAGGAAGTCGCTGTCGTCCATGGGTCACATGCCTCCGCGGTGAAGTCTCGCTGATGTGACCCCGCACGGCGCCCCGGTGCGACAGGTGGCCGCCGGACGCCGTCACCGCAGTGCGCCGCCCGGTCGTCGAAACGCCGTGCACCGCGCGTCCGGGCGCGCCCGGTGTGACGCATGGTCGTCTAAGTGCGTGCGCCGCGCCGCGCGCCGCGCGCTGAGCGCGCCGCCCGGCGCCCGGCGCCCCTTGTTCGTGAAGCCACCGCGTGACAGGACGCCACCGGCCGCCGTCTGCGCCGACGGATCTCGGCTTCACCCGTGGCCGCCGCCACGCCCGCCTGAGAAAATTCCGGCGCGCCTGTCGAGAATCCGTCGTCGGCTCCGACGTCCCCTGTGAGAGTTGCCCACAAGCGGGCGGCACCGAGGGGCGAAGGCCCCGCACGAGCACAAGGGCACGAGGGCGAGGGAGCGAGACCATGAAGTATCTGGTGATGATTCAGGGCACGCAGGCCGACTACGAGGCCATGCGCGGCAAGGGGTCCCCGGGAGCCCCCGCGTGGAGTGAGAAGGAACTGCAGGCGATGTTCTCGTTCATGCAGTCCGTCAATGACGACCTGGCCGAGTCCGGCGAGCTGGTCGACGGGCAGGGGCTCGCCGAGCCCGCGCAGACCCGCTGTGTCACCGCGGGCCCCGACGGCCGTCCGGTGATCACCGACGGCCCCTACGGCGAGACGAAGGAGCTGCTCGCCGGTTACTGGGTCCTCGACTGCGAGAGCCTGGAGCGGGTCACGGAGATCGCCGCACGTGTGGTGCAGTGCCCCACCCCAGAGGGCACCACGCAGTATCCGGTCGTCATCCGTCCCATCCTCGACGGTGGAGGCGATGTGTGTTGAACCCCGCGAACGGGACCGAAGACCTGCTGCGCCGCCACGCGCCGCAGGTCCTCGGCGCGCTCGTGCGGCGCTACGGCCACTTCGACCTGGCCGAGGACGCGGTGCAGGAGGCCCTGCTGGCGGCGGCGCGGCAGTGGCCCGCCGCCGGGGTGCCGGACAATCCGCGCGGCTGGCTGATCCGGGTCGCCGCCCGCAGGCTCACGGACACGCTGCGCGCCGAGGAGGCGCGGCGGCGCCGGGAGGAGACGGCCGTGCAGCTCGCCCCCCGGGACGCCTTCACCGCGCCGCCGCCCGGTGAGAGCCGCGCACCGGCCGAGGACGACACCCTCACCCTGCTCTTCCTGTGCAGCCACCCGGCGCTGACGCCGGCCGCGCAGGTGGCGCTCACGCTCCGGGCGGTCGGCGGCCTGACGACGGCGGAGATCGCCCGCGCGCATCTGGTGCCGGAGGCGACGATCGCGCAGCGGATCAGCCGGGCCAAGCAGAAGATCACGGGGCTGCCCTTCCGCCGGCCGGGCCCGAAGGACCGCGACGCCCGGCTCGCCGTGGTCCTCCAGGTGCTGTACCTGATCTTCAACGAGGGGTACACCGCAACCTCGGGCGCCGCACTGCACCGCGCCGACCTGGCACGCGAGGCGATCCGGCTGACCCGCGCGGTGCGCCGGCTGCTGCCGCGCGACGGCGCGGTGACCGGGCTGCTGGCGCTGATGCTCCTCACCGAGGCGCGCAGCCCGGCCCGCACCGGCCCGCACGGGGAACTGGTCCCGCTCGACGAACAGGACCGCACGCTCTGGGACCGGGACGCCATCGTCGAGGGCGCCGCCCTGGTGGAGGAGGCCCTGCACGAGGGCCCGGCGGGCGCGTACCAGCTCCAGGCGGCCATCGCGGCCCTGCACGACGAGGCGGACCGCCCCGAGGACACCGACTGGCCGCAGATCCTCGCGTTGTACGACGTCCTTGTCGGCCGCTTTCCCGAGCCGATGGCCGAGCTCGGCCGCGCGGTGGCGGTGGCGATGGTGCACGGCCCGCGCGCAGGACTCGGCGAAGTGGCGCAAGTGGAGCACCGTCTGAAGGGACATCACCGGCTGGACGCCGTACGGGCGCACCTGCTGGAGCGTGCGGGTGACAGGGAAGGCGCCCTGGCCGCCTACCAGTCGGCGGCGCGGCACACGCTCAGCCTGCCGGAGGCGCGCTACCTCCAGATGCGGGCCGCCCGGCTGACGCCCTGACACACGGCCCATCGGCGCTGGCGGCCGGTACGCCGCCGGGCGATCATCGGGGCATGGATGCCACCATTCACCTCGCCCAGCAGCCCGAGGCCGACGAGTTGCTCGGCCGCAGCCCGCTCGCCGCCCTCGTCGGCATGCTGCTCGACCAGCAGATCCCCATGGAGTGGGCGTTCACCGGCCCCTTCACGATCGCGCAGCGCCTGGGCGCCGACGATCTGGACGCCGCCCAGATCGCCGCCTACGACCCGGACGCCTTCGGCGAGCTGCTCCGGCAGAAACCGGCCGTGCACCGCTACCCGGCGTCGATGGCCAAACGGGTGCAGGAGCTGTGCCAGTTCCTCGTCGACGAGTACGACGGGGACGCGAGCGCCGTGTGGCGGGACGTGCGCAGCGGCGACGAGCTGCTGGCGCGGCTGAAGGCGCTGCCCGGCTACGGCGAGCAGAAGGCGCAGATCTTCCTGGCGCTGCTGGGCAAGCAGTACGGCGTCACGCCCGAGGGGTGGCGGGAGGCGGCCGGGGCGTACGGCGAGAAGGACTCCTATCGTTCGGCGGCCGACATCACCGGCCCGGACTCGCTGGCCCGGGTGCGGGCGTACAAGCAGGAGAAGAAGGCGGCGGCCAAGGCGAAGAAGACGGCCCCGAAAAATCCCTGATGGGGGCGCACAGAGGCGGAACCAATACGTCCGGTGTCAATGGTCGGAAATGCGCCGTGAGTTGTGGCGGAAGTGTTCACAGAAACACGGATGATCGCTAACTTCCTTTCCACCAAGTTCGCACCGGGAAGGACCTCTGTGAACGCAACCCATCGCAGAGCCGCGGCCACCCTGGCCGCAGCCGCACTCGCGACCCCGCTCCTGCTGGCATCCGCTTCCCCTTCCGCAGCGCACCGTCACGACCCCGCCGACCGGGCGGCCAAGGACGCGGCGAAGCTGGCCAGGAAGCTGGTCGCCCGGGCGTCGGCCGACGACGCCTTCGCACACCTGGAGAAGTTCCAGCAGATAGCGGACTCCGCCGACGGCCACCGCGCCGCCGGTTCGCTCGGGCACGACGCATCGGCCGCGTACGTGTACCAGCAGATGAAGAAGTACGGGTACGACGTCTCGTACGAGAAGTTCGAGTTCGTCTACACGCAGACGCTGGCCGAGAAGCTGTCGGTTCTCTCGCCGTCGCCGCGCGACCTCACCATCAAGGCGATGACGTACACCAAGTCCACTCCGGTGGGCGGTGTCACGGCCGCGCTGGCCGCCGTGCCGGTGGACGACACCACCGGCTGCACCGCGAGTGACTACGCCTCCTCGACGTTCACCGGCAAGATCGCGCTGATCAAGCGCGGCGGCTGCACCTTCGCCGAGAAGCAGGCGGCCGCGGCAGGTGCCGGAGCGACCGGCGCCATCGTCTACAACAACACCGAGGGCGTGCTCTCCGGCACCCTCGGCGACAGCGCAGCCGGCAAGATCCCGACCGGCGGCATCACGCAGGCCGACGGCGAGAAGCTCGTCGCCGACCTGGCGAAGGGGCCGGTGAACGTCTCCTTCGAGATCCGCCAGCTCCAGGAGACGCGCTCCACCAACAACGTGATCGCCGAGACCCGCCACGGCAACGCGGCCAACACCGTGATGCTCGGTGCGCACCTCGACTCGGTCACGGCGGGCCCCGGGATCAACGACAACGGCTCCGGCTCGGCCGGTCTGCTCGAAGTCGCCCAGGAACTGGCCAAGAAGGAGCCGCGCCCCGCCAACAAGGTGCGCTTCGCCTGGTGGTCGGCCGAGGAGAACGGGCTGCTCGGCTCCGAGCACTACGTCGCGAACCTGAGCGACCTGGGCAAGAAGGAGATCAAGCTCTACCTGAACTTCGACATGATCGCCTCGCCCAACTACGGCGTCTTCGTCTACGACGGCGACGACTCCGACCGTGTGGGCGCGGGCCCCGGCCCTGCCGGCTCTGCCCAACTGGAGCGCGACATCAACGCGTTCCTCGACCGGAACGGCACCCCGCACGAGGGCACCGACTTCACCGGCCGTTCCGACTACGGCCCGTTCATCGAGGTGGGTATCCCCTCCGGCGGCACGTTCACGGGCGCCGAAGGCATCAAGACGCAGGCGCAGGCGGCGAAGTTCGGCGGCGAGGCGGGCGTCGCGTACGACCCGAACTACCACGCCGAGGGCGACACCATCGAGAACATCGACATGGACGCCTTCGCCATCAACATCGGCGTCATCGCCAACGCCGTCGGCACCTACGCCCACGACCTGAGTTCGCTGCGCAAGCCGGTCGAGTCCGTCCCCACGGACGGTGACGCGGGCAGCGGCGGGGGCCTGCACGACGGTCACGACCACGAGGTGACCGAGTAACAGCCCCTTGAGAGCAGGACCGGCGCGCCGCGGGAATCACCTTCTGCGGCGCGCCGTTCCGAACAGCGAGCGTGTGATCTCACGACCGAGCTGCATACCGACCGAGCGCGCCAGCGACCTGAAGACGCCGCTGCCCATGACCTGCCCGGCGAGCGACTCCTCCCGCTGCTGTCCCTTCCGCCGGGTCGGCTGCGGCTCGGCCTCCCGCGCCGCCCGCTCGGCCGCCGCCTCCGCCGCCTGCTGCTCGGCCGACAGCTTCTCGTACGCCGACGTGCGGTCCACGGCCTCGGCGTAGCGCCAGTACAGCGGCGAGGACTCGACCGCGGCGTCCAGCACGGCCGCCTCGACAGGCCCCATCAGCGACTGGGGAGCACGCGGCCGGGTGACGGCGACCGGCGTCGGCGCGCCGCCCTCGCTCAGCACGGTGACCACCGCCTCGCCCGTCCCGAGGCCGGTCAGGGCCTCCTTCAGGTCGTACGGGGAGTTCGGGAAGGTCTTCACCGTCGCCTTGAGCGCCGTGGCGTCCTCGGGCGTGAAGGCACGCAGCGCGTGCTGCACCCGGTTGCCGAGCTGGGCCAGCACATCGCCCGGCACGTCCTTGGGGGTCTGCGTGACGAAGAAGATGCGACCCCTTTCGAGCGAATCAGCCGCACGGTCTGCGTGATCGACTCCAGGAACGCCCTGGACGCCCCGTTGAACAGCAGATGCGCCTCGTCGAAGAAGAAGACCAGCTTCGGCCGGTCCAGGTCGCCGGCCTCCGGCAGATCGTGGAACAGGTCCGCCAGCAGCCACATCAGGAACGTCGAGAACAGCTGCGGCCGGTCCTGCACCGCCGGCAGCTCCAGTACGGACACGAGCCCCCGACCGTCGGCCGCGGTGCGCAGCAGGTCGGCCGTGTCGAAGGCGGGCTCGCCGAAGATGCCGGAGGCGCCCTGCTGCTCGAAGGCCGTGATCGAGCGGAGGATCACCCCGGCGGTGGCGGTCGACAGACCGCCGATCTTCTTCAGCTCCGCCCTGCCCTCGTCCGACACGAGGAAGGCGACGACGGCCCGCAGGTCCTTGAGGTCGATCAGCTCCAAGCCCTTGCTGTCGGCGTAGTGGAAGATCAGCCCGAGGGACTGCTCCTGCGTCCGGTTGAGCTGGAGCACCTTCGACAGGAGCAGCGGGCCGAAGTCGGTGACCGTGGCGCGCAGCGGGATGCCCGGGCCGATGCCGCCGAGCCCGTAGAACTCGCAGGGCAAGCCCGCGGCCGACCACCGCTGCCCCACCTGCCGGGCCCGCTGCTGGACCCGTTCGCCGCCCCGTCCGGGGGCCGAGATCCCCGACACGTCCCCCTTGATGTCGGCGAGGAAGACCGGCACGCCGTGCGCCGACAGCTGTTCGGCGATCAGCTGGAGCGTCTTGGTCTTGCCGGTGCCGGTCGCCCCGGCGACCAGGCCGTGCCGGTTGAGCATCGAGAGCGGGATGCGGATCCGCGCGCCGGGCAGGCACTGCCCGTCCCACAGCAGGGCACCCAGATCGAGCGCGGGGCCGGTGAAGGCGTACCCCGAGGCGATCTCCACAGCGGGCCGCGGAAGGGCCGCGGCGGTCCCGATCTCCTCGGCGGCGCCCTGTCGCACTGGCTCCTGCTGTCATGAGAGACCCCCGTTTCCCGCTTTGCCCAGTTTTCGACAGGATCGCACCGCCGCTCCGCAGCTGCGCCCGGAGCCTCTTGACCGGTAGGCTTTCCGTGTGATCTTCAAGCGCATCGGCAACGGGCGGCCGTATCCCGACCACGGCCGGGAAAGCACCCGACAGTGGGCGGATGTCGCGCCGCGCCCGGTCCGCCTCGATCAGCTCGTGACGACCAAGGGCCAGCTGGACCTCGAAACGCTGCTTGCCGAGGACTCGACCTTCTACGGCGACCTCTTCGCCCACGTCGTGAAGTGGCAGGGCGACCTCTACCTGGAGGACGGGCTCCACCGCGCCGTGCGCGCGGCCCTTCAGCAGCGCCAGGTGCTGCACGCCCGCGTGCTCGAGCTGGGCTGAAGCCCGCGGCGGCCGGTGCCGACTGATCCTTTCGGGGTCAAATCGGCACCGTACGGACGCAACGGACTGATCGTTTAGTAGGCATAACGACCGGGCCCCACTACGCTGCGCCCATGAGCATGCTCACTCCCCCCGGCATGGGCGGAAAGTACCGCATCACGGGCGACAAATACCCACGTATGCGACGCTCCCGGAGCCGCCGCAGAATCGTCTTTGCGGTGGTGGCCGTGGTGGTCGCACTCGGCCTGGCCGGCTGGGGGACCATGCAGCTCATCGACGCCTTCACCGGCGGCGGGAAGAAGACCACGGCGGGCGACCGGGCCCGGGACTGCGAACCCGTACCCGTCGTCTCCGCGGCGCCCCTCCCACCGAAGCCGCGCCAGGTCACGGTGAACGTCTACAACGCCACCCCGCGCAGCGGTCTGGCGAAGGCCGCGGCCGACGAGCTGAAGAAGCGCGGCTTCACCGTCGGCAAGGTGGGCAACGCGACGCCCGAGTACGACAAGAAGGTCCACGGGACCGCGGTGCTGGTCGGCGGCCCGACCGCCCACGAGGGGTACTTCAGGGTGCTGGGTACACAGCTCGCCGGCACTCAGCTCAAGACCGACACCCGCAGCACGGCGGACGTCGACCTGATCATCGGGACGGCCTTCACGACCCTGTCACCGAAGAAGGACGCGGACGTGGCCCTGGCCGCGATGGCCGAGCCCGCACCCGCGCCCTCACCTTCTTGTCGCTGAATCGGAGCAGGGCCTCCAGCCCGAGCGAGGGGGCCGAAGGGGCTCGGCGGTGCCGAAGGGGAGAACCGCCGAGGTCCCGAGGAGCGTGGGGGCAACCCCGGACGGCGTCCGCGGGAGCGTCGAGCACGATCGACCGTAGGCGCCGTCGCAGGCGTCCGATGGGATCCCCCCGGCGAAGCCAGGGGAGAACCGAGCCCCTAAACAGCGGTCCCGTACATGCGGTCGCCCGCGTCACCGAGCCCCGGAACGATGTAGCCGTGCTCGTTCAGGCGCTCGTCGACCGACGCCGTCACCACCGTCACCGGGGTGCCCGCCAGTTCGCGCTCCATCAGCTCGACGCCCTCCGGCGCCGCGAGCAGCACCACGGCGGTCACATCGTCGGCGCCACGCTTGATCAGCTCCTGGATCGCCGCGACCAGCGTGCCGCCGGTGGCCAGCATCGGGTCCAGCACGTACACCTGGCGGCCTGACAGGTCCTCCGGCATCCGGGTCGCGTACGTCGACGCCTCCAGCGTCTCCTCGTTGCGGATCATCCCGAGGAAACCGACCTCGGCGGTCGGCAGCAGCCGGACCATGCCGTCGAGCATGCCGAGGCCCGCCCGCAGGATCGGCACGACCAGGGGACGCGGATGCGACAGCTTGACGCCGGTCGTGCCCGACACCGGCGTCACGATGTCGACCTGTTCGGTGCGCACGTCCCGGGTGGCCTCGTACGCGAGCAGGGTGACCAGCTCGTCGGCGAGGCGCCGGAAGGTCGGGGAGTCGGTGCGCCGGTCGCGCAGCGTGGTGAGTTTGTGCGCCACCAACGGGTGGTCGACGACGTGGATCCGCATGGGCCCCACAGTAGCCCGCACTCGCATCAACGGGGGTATCGGAGGGAAGGTGGTGGGGTACCCCCGGGCCGCAGGCACGAGGGCATACGGAGCACTCGTGGGGTGGTGTGACCGATGGCGGATCCCGAGCCGGAGCGCGACGAGGAGCCGGAGACCGACGCGGAGCGCCGCAGGCGACGCGCCCAGTTCCTGCGCGAGCTGAACGAGGCGAAGGCACTGCGCGACCGGGTGCAGCCACGACGGGCCCGCGCGGCCCGGATGCGCCAGCAGATGCGTATGCGGACGTTCCGCTGGTGACCCCTCGGGGTTCCCCCAGGAGCCGGCCTCACAGAACTGGTGGCCGACGCAACGACGGAAGACCTCTCGCAACGCGGATGTTTCTGCCACGATGCCGATTGGCGGGGCAGACATCAGCGCACCGCCGGTCGTCACACCTCTGATCAGTGGGAGAGTCACGGTGTACTTCGCCGCACTGCTCGCGCGCACTCAAGACGGGTGGCAAGCGAGCGACACAGAGCTCGACGATGTGGAGACCCTGTCGGATCTGACCGACCTGGCCCGCGAGGCCTCGGTGGACGAGGACACGGTGCTCGTCTTCATCGAGCAGGAGGACGCCTGGTTCGGCATCATCCGCGTCGAGGGCGAGGAGGACCCTCGCATCTTCGTCTCGGACGCGGCCACGGCCGCACGCTCCTCCTATGGGGAGATCCTGACCAACGAACTGCTCGGCCGGGACGATGACGACCCTGCCGACGACCTGGACGCCCTGGACCTCGACGGCACCGAGGACGGGGAGACACAAGTGGACGACGAGGACACGGCCGACGACGGCGCACTGGGGAGCGGCGACACCGTCCCTGCCGGGCCGGTCGGCGACCGCGAGATCCTGATGGACCTCGGACTCGGTGAGAAGGAGTTGCTGGCGCTGGACACGGACGCGCTGCTGGAGATCGCCGAAGCGCTCGGCGCGGGCGAGGTCCTGGAGACCGTGCGCTGACGATCACGTGATGGAAGACCCGAACGACCCCGTACGCGGCCCCTGGCAGGCGCCCATGCGTCTCGCGCTCGAGGAGGCCGAGCGCGCGGCGCTGACCGGTGATGTGCCGGTCGGCGCACTCGTCCTGGCCGCGGACGGCACGGTCCTGGCCACGGGCCACAACGAACGCGAGGCGACGGGCGATCCGACGGCGCACGCCGAGGTGCTGGCGATCCGCCGGGCGGCCGCCCGTCTCGGCGCGTGGCGGCTGACCGGCTGCACGCTCGTCGTGACGCTGGAGCCGTGCACGATGTGCGCCGGCGCGATCGTGCAGTCCCGCGTGGACCGTGTGGTCTACGGCGCCCGCGACGAGAAGGCGGGCGCGGCCGGTTCGCTGTGGGACGTGGTGCGCGACCGGCGGCTCAACCACCGGCCCGAGGTGGTGCTCGGCGTGCTGGAACGCGAGTGCTCGACCCAGTTGACGGCCTTCTTCCGGGACCGCCCCACAGGCGGCTGACGCGCGGCCGGCAGCTGCCCGGATACTGATTTCGGCGTACGGGCCACCTTGGGCTAAGCTCTCTCCCGGTAGCGTGTCCGAGCGGCCGAAGGAGCTCGCCTCGAAAGCGAGTGTGGCGCAAGTCACCGAGGGTTCAAATCCCTCCGCTACCGCAGGTAGACGAAGGGCCCGGTCCGTTGGACCGGGCCCTTCGTGATCTTCCGTCTCGGTTCTCGTCTCAGTTGACCCCCAGTGCAAGGAAATCCGCTGACAGCGCGACCCTGAGGACCTCTACTCTTGTGCGTGGATCGTGACTGGATGCGTCAGCGCCTTGAGGAGTTCGACGAGCTGGGAGCCAAGTATCGGGCTTCCATTCCGCGCGACAGGCGGTCGGGGGATGCGTCGCTCCGTGGGGAGCTGCGCACGGCAGAACCAACACTCAGGGGTGGGCTCCGGAGATGCGCGAGGTGGCCCACGCCCTTGACGAGGTGGACCTGCCTTCGGAGCTCGCGACAGCCTCAGCCGCGGTCATGGAGTTTTGGAGCGACTCTAAAGACAACCCTCCAGAGGTCGAGCAGGCACTCGCTGCGTTGCACAGGCGAGCAGGCAGCAGGGGCGCAGAGCTAACGGGCGAGAGCTGACAGTGCGGACATCGCTTCCGCGGCGTCCTCCACCACCACGTCGGGGCTGCGCACATCTGTGGGCACTGTTGGCCGGCAGCGATCCATATGGTGCGCAACCCCGCAGCTCTTCCCCCCTCAATGTCGGTCGCCGGGTTGTCGCCGATCATCCATCCACCAGCGCTAGATCGGCGCCGCACCGTGCGGCAGCCGCCTCGAAGAGCTTCCGTGACGGCTTCCGGGCTCCCGCTTCCTCGGAGACGCACACCCCGTGGAAGAGCGGAGCAAGCCCAGTCCTCTCCAGCGTGGCCCGCTGTATGTCACTGGCTCCGTTCGTCGCCACCCCGAGAACCCAGCCTTCGCGCCTCAGCGTGTGCAAGCCACCAAGCGCGGCGGGGACACACCGTGCGGCCCGAGCCATCCCCTCTACGTACTCGCGCCACAGGTCCCCCGTCGAGTCGCGCAGCCCAAGGGCCTCCCTTGGTCCCTCGAAGTCCGCTGGATGCGCCCGATCCCGCAGCTGGTCACCAATGATCAGCGCGGCGTCAGACGGAAGGGCTCGCTAGTCGGCGAAGCCGCGGGCCCACTCTGACAGGGCCCGCTGCCTGTCGATCAGAGTGTTGTCCAGGTCGAAGACTGCTTGCACACAAGGAAGATGCGTCGGCGAAACTCATGCCGAACTGGCCAGCCTTCTCGGCGCTGCCCGCCGTCTCTGTGACCGCGAAGCATTGCCCAAAGTGAGTGCCCAGCACGCCAGCGCTGGTAGACGATGGGGGGATGGATCAAGGACAGGGGTTTTGAAAGTCCCCGCACTGCACCCACGGGCGTTGACGGCCGCCCACCCAAGCACGGCCCGCGAGCGGCCAGCGCCGACCGCGCACCCCTCGTCGCTCACCGAAGCCGACCGTCACGAGTTCTGCGTTTGACGACGGCAGGGCACGGGGCTGCACTGGATTCATGGACGCTGCGGCGACTCTGCCCTAGGGAGAGCAGCGATGACAACCATGGAAACGTTCAACCTTCTGCAGCCGTACAAGATCGCCGAGGAGACGTTCGTCATCCCATGGGCCCTCGAGGCCCCGCCGGTCGGCCACTTCCCTATGAACTCGATGGTGATCCGGGGAGCCGAACCGGTCCTCGTGGACACCGGGGCGCCCGCGGTGCGCTCCCAGTGGCTGGAGGCAGCCTGGTCCGTCGTGGACCCCCTGGACGTACGGTGGATCTTCCTCACCCACGACGACCGCGACCACGCCGGCAACCTCCTGCCGGTCCTCGCGGAATGCCCGAACGCGACCTTGCTGACGACATGGTTCTCCATCGGCCGCATGGCCGAGGAGTGGGAGACTCCCATCAACCGGTGCCGCTTCATGACCGACGGCGACACGATCGACGAGGGCGACCGCACCCTGGTCGCCAAGCGACCGCCCCTGTACGACAACCCCACAACCCGCGCCCTCTTCGACCCGAAGGCAAACGTCCTGTGGGCCGTCGACACCTTCGCCACGAACGTGCCGACCCCTGTGCCCGAAATGGCGACGCTGTCCCCACACGAATTCCGCGACGGCCAGTTCTTCGGCGGAAGCCTGGTCTCCCCCTGGGTCGCCTTGCTGGACGCCCAAAAGTTCGGGACGGTCGTCACCGACTTCCAACACCTGAACGCCGAGGTCATCGCCGGCTGCCACTGCCCGGTCCTCCGCGGCCCCCAAATCCCCGAGGCCTACGACCTCCTCCGCCAGCTCCCCGGAATCCCACCGTGGGCAGAGTTCACCCAGGCCGACCTGGACCAGTGGATGGCGGTTGCCGAGAGTTCGGTTCCGCCGGAGCAGCCGCGGCCTTCGGGGACGTGAGCGGCGCTGCCGCGCGGCGTTGGGACCTGCTGCACTCCGGCGCCTACGACCAGAAACCTGCCGCACGTGATGGAGTCCAGCGATCCAGAGGATCTTCCCTGGGCCTTCCGAGAAGGCCCGACCATCCGCTTCGAGCTGCGGGTACCCAAGGACGAGACCCACCACTGGTTCGGCTGGGCGAAGGCCAATTTGCCTGCGAACGCCTTCCAGTCGCTCGGCGTACCGGTCTGGACGCCAGACAATCCCTCCTATGTCAGTCCCCGGCTTGCTCGCTGACCAGCAGGAACAGACCTCGAAAGCGAGTGTGGCGCAAGTCACCGAGGGTTCAAATCCCTCCGCTACCACTCTTGTCGAAGGGCCCCGCCACCCCAGGGACGCTGTTGGTTAATTCGGGCCTGTGCGTGACGTCGGCTCCCGAGACCCGGTTGTGGTCTTGGGAGCCGACGTTGTCGTTTGGGGAGGGTGTCGATGTCGATGCAGCCGAGTGGGCCGGGTGAGATTCCGGCGGAGACGGTGCGGGTGGCTCGGGCGGCCTTCCGTAAGGGGAGTCTGGCGATCCGTGTCCGGGATGAGCTGGGTTCTCTGTTCACGGATGAGGAGTTCGCGGATCTGTTTCCGGTGCGGGGGAAGCCTGCCTGGTCGCCGGGCCGTCTCGCGTTGGTGCTCGTGTTGCAGTTCGTGGAAGGGCTCACCGACCGGCAGGCCGCAGAAGCTGTGCGGGCGAGGATCGACTTCAAATACGCGCTCGGGCTGGAGCTTGACGATCCGGGCTTCGACTTCTCGGTGCTCTCGGAGTTCCGGGACCGTCTGGTGGAGGCGGATGCCGGACGGCGGGTGCTGGACGGCATCCTGGTCGCGGCCCGGGAGAAGAACTTGCTGGTCACGGACGGGAAGGCCCGCACCGACTCCACGCACGTCTTGTCGTCGGCACGGCAGCTGAACTGGCTGGAGCTGGTCGCGGAGACGCTGCGCTCGGCGCTGAACGCGCTGGCCCAGGCCGCCCCCGACTGGCTGATGAGTGTCGCGGAGCCGGACTGGTTCCGGCACTACGCGACCCGGGCTGAGGACTCCCGGTTCCCGAAGGCTCGCGCCAAGCGGGACGAGGTGGGCCTGCGGATCGGCAGGGACGGGATGAGGCTGCTGGAAGCGGTTTTCGCTCCCGGTGCACCGCACCAGCTTCGCGCGCTCGATGAGGTGGAGATCCTGCGGCAGGTCTGGGTCCAGCACTTCCACCTGGTGGAGGGCGAGGTGATGCGGCGGGACCCAAAAGACCGGCCGCCGGGCGCGACGCGCCTGGTCACCCCCTATGACACCGAGCCCCGCGGCAGCCTCAATCGCGACACCATGTGGGACGGATACAAAGTCCACCTCACCGAGACCTGCGACAACGACGCCCCGAACCTGATCACGAACGTGGCCACCACCGAGGCCACCGTCCCCGACAGCGTGATGAGCGGGCCGGTCCATGAGGGGCTGGCCGCGCGACACTGTCTTCCGGGCGAGCACTGGGTGGACGCCGGATACCCCACCGCCGGCCAGGTCGTCGCCGCCCGCCGGGACCACGGGATCGCCCTGCACGGGCCGATGGCCGCCAACACCGCCGCTTCGGCCGACGGCCCGTTCGGGCAGGATGTGTTCACCATCGACTGGGACGGCGAGCAGGTGACCTGCCCGAACGGGACCACCAGCACCCAGTGGCACCACCGGCACTCACAGCAGGGCCTGCCCGTCATCCGGGTCCGCTTCAGCCCCGCCGACTGCCGTGCCTGCCCCCACCTGCGCGACTGCGTGAACTCGCCCAAAGCCGAACGCCGCGAGCTCAACCTGCGCCACCGCGACGAACACGAAGTCGTCCAGGCGGCCCGAGCCGAGCAGCGGACCGACACCTGGAAGGACCGCTACAAGATCCGAGCCGGAGTCGAGGGCACCATCTCCCAAGGCGTCCAGCGCTGCGGCCTGCGCAGATCCCGCTACCGCGGCCTCGCGAAGACCAGCCTCCACCACCGACTCACCGGCGCCGCCATCAACCTCGCCCGCATCGACGCCCACCTCACCGGCACAGCCCGGGCCCGCACCCGCACCAGCCACTTCGCAGCACTTTGCCCCGCCGAGCTGACGCTCGACGGGGCAAAAAGGGCCCGAATTAACCAACAGCGTCCGACACCACCGGGGCCCTTCGTGCATGGTCCGTGACCCGGGTGGCCGGAAAACAAGCCTCGGTTAGACTCACGCGACGCAGAGGCAGGGACAGGGCCGGCAGGGGAGACAGGGGCCGAGGGTGGAAGCGAAGAAGATCGCTCTTTACATAGTCGTGGTCTTTGTCCTGTACACGATCATCACCTCTCCGGAAAAGGCCGCCGACCTGGTCGGGATAGGGTTCGAGGGCATATCGGACGCCGCCCAGGGTGTCGGACATTTCATGACCGAGCTCGTCAACTAGACCGGCGCGCATCCCCCGCTCAGATCCCAGGCCCCAGGAGTGCCCCTTGATCCGCCATCTGGTCCTCTTCAAGCTCAACGAAGGCGTCGACCGCGACGAGCCGCGTGTGCTCGCCGGCGTGAAGGCCTTCCAGGAGCTGGACGGGCTCGTTCCGGAGCTTGAGTTCTGGGAGTGCGCCTGGAACATCACCGACCGGCCCATCGCGTACGACTTCGCCATCAACTCCGCCGTGGCCGACAGCGACGCACTCAAGCGCTACATCGAGCACCCGGCCCACCAGGCGGCCGCCGCGCAGTGGCGTGAGTTCGCCACCTGGGTGATCGCGGACTACGAGTTCTGAGCGCCCCCGCACCCCCGAACCCCTCGCCGTGACGGCGAGGGGTTCCTGTGTTTTGCGGCTCATCGGACGCCAACCCGCCGTCAACACGGTGTTATCGGGTGCTTGCACACAGTGGACATGTCTTGTGATGCTATGACCGCTTTTGACGAATGAGTTGACCGAAATCGACCGCAAAGGGGTGGCGTGACCGTGCCGGCCAGTACTGCGCCTCAAGTGCCACCCCAGAACGAGCGGCCGGACGAGACCCCCGCTGCCGCCGCCAGGCCGCCGGGCAGGGGCGCCGACACCAGGGCTCTCACCCAGGTCCTCTTCGGCCGCCTCAAGACGCTGGAGCCGGGCAGCACGGAGCACGCCCGGGTGCGCTCGGCGCTCATCGAGGCCAACCTGCCGCTGGTCCGGTACGCCGCCGCCCGTTTTCGCTCCCGCAACGAGCCGATGGAGGACGTCGTCCAGGTCGGCACGATCGGGCTGATCAACGCGATCGACCGGTTCGACCCGGACCGGGGCGTGCAGTTCCCGACCTTCGCGATGCCGACGGTCGTCGGCGAGATCAAGCGCTACTTCCGCGACAACGTCCGCACCGTGCACGTGCCGCGCCGGCTCCACGAGCTGTGGGTCCAGGTCAACGGCGCCACGGAGGACCTCACGACGGCCCACGGCCGCTCCCCCACGACCGCGGAGATCGCCGAACGGCTGAAGATCGGCGAGGACGAGGTACTCGCCTGCATCGAGGCCGGCCGCTCGTACCACGCCACGTCGCTCGAGGCGGCGCAGGAGGGCGACGGGATGCCCGGCCTGCTCGACCGGCTCGGCTACGAGGACCCGGCGCTGGCCGGCGTCGAACACCGCGATCTCGTACGGCACCTGCTCGTCCAGCTGCCGGAGCGCGAGCAGCGGATCCTGATGCTCCGTTACTACAGCAACCTGACGCAGTCCCAGATCAGCCAGGAACTGGGCGTCTCGCAGATGCATGTGTCAAGGCTGCTGGCCCGAAGTTTCGCGCGGCTTCGATCCGCAAACAGGATCGAAGCGTAAGCAGAACGGGTAGACCGCTCCCGACTTCCTGAAGGTCACTCAAAAGCCTTACCCCTCTGGCTTCCTGGGGATTTTCACCCGATACTTATCGACATGTCACTACAGCGTGTTGCCGACATGTGACATTCTGCGGGAACCGCGTTTGCCGCAGGCCCGCCGCCGGTATTCAGGTGGAGGCTGCGTTCCTCAGTCGGTCGTGGCCACCGCGACCGTCCGCGACCTCAAGGGGGTGGCATGTCCGCAGAACAGGGCAGCTCGAAGGTGCTCACGCGTGCGCCCGGCGCACCCGCACCCGTCGTGTCCGACAGCTCGGAAGCCATCGACACCCGCACTCTGTCCCGCTCCCTGTTCCTGCGGCTGCGCGCGCTGGACAGCGAGGGGGCGGCCGACGACAGCCCGGAGCGCACCTATGTGCGCGACACGCTCATCGAGCTCAACCTCCCCCTCGTGCGGTACGCGGCTGCCCGGTTCCGCAGCCGCAACGAGCCGATGGAGGACATCGTCCAGGTCGGCACGATCGGGCTGATCAAGGCGATCGACCGCTTCGACTGCGAACGGGGCGTGGAATTCCCGACGTTCGCGATGCCGACGGTCGTCGGTGAGATCAAGCGCTTCTTCCGTGACACGTCGTGGTCGGTGCGGGTGCCGCGCCGGCTCCAGGAGCTGCGGCTCGCGCTCACCAAGGCCAGCGACGAGCTGTCCCAGAAGCTCGATCGCTCCCCGACCGTGCCCGAACTGGCCGCGGTGCTCGGCGTGTCGGAGGAGGACGTGGTCGACGGCCTCGCCGTGGGCAACGCCTACACGGCCTCGTCGCTCGACTCCCCCTCGCCCGAGGACGACGGCGGCGAGGGCTCCCTCGCCGACCGCCTCGGCTACGAGGACAGTGCGCTGGAGGGCGTCGAGTACCGCGAGTCCCTCAAGCCGCTGCTGGCCAAACTGCCGCCCAGGGAGCGGCAGATCATCATGCTGCGCTTCTTCGCCAATATGACGCAGTCGCAGATCGGCGAGGAGGTCGGGATCTCGCAGATGCATGTGTCCCGCCTGCTGACGCGCACGCTGGCGCAACTGCGCGAGGGTCTCATCGCGGACTGAGCGGCACGAAAGCCGTCTTTGCTCTTCTGCATTGACGCCCCGTCAGCGACACTGCCGCCATGCGGCGACGTCGACGGACCGGGATCGTCGCGGTGGCGCTCTGCCTCGGCGGAGCGCTGACCGCATGCTCAGGCAGCAATGGCGACGGGCGGGTACCGCTCGGCGCGGCGGGCTCCGGCCCGTCGCCGACCGCCGCGGTCCCGCCCGAGGGCGGGGTCGTGCTGGTCCCCCTGGACGATCCGGACTCTTCCGCTGCGCCGCGGACTTCCAGCGGCGCGCCGGCCGCTCCGCCGCTCCACGACGTGCCCCCGCGGAGCGGGACGCCACCCGCCGCCGAGGCGCCCGCCGCGGGCCCGGGCGACCCGCCGGACGCTCCGAGCGGTCCCGGCGGCGACACCGACGCCCCGCCCGCCGGACCGGCCCCCGCGCCGACGCCTGCGCCGCCGTCGAGCCGCCCCGCACCCTCGGCGGGCCCCGCCCTGCTCCAGCTCACGGAACCGGTCCGCGAGGCGCTGGACCAGCGCTGGTGCGAGCGGGTCACCGTGGAGTTCCGCAATACCGGTGGAAGGCCGGCGTCTTCGGGCACGGTCCAATTCGCCACGCACGTCATCGGCGCGCTCGGGATCGACTGGGGCACCATCGAGTCCACACAGCCGCTGCCCGCGCCGATCGCGCCCGGGGCCGTACGGAAGAAGGCGTACACGGTGTGCGTCGATGCGTGGCGGGTGCCGCTCGGGATGCACATCGAGACGCAGGACGTCACGGCCGAGTGGAAGTGAGGGCCGGCGTGGGGGCGCGCCTGGGCGTCCCGGGGTGATGACGGGGGCACGGGGCCCCGTTCGCCCCGGTGAGTCGGCTCTAGTCCAGGAGCAGTTCGTACGGCCCCTCGGTCCCGTCGTCGCACGCCCGGACGCCGCCACCGACACCGACGACGGCGTGGCGGCGCCGGCGGCAGACTGGGACAGGTCAGCGGGGCGGGCAGCGCTCCGCCTCACCCCGCCGTACCGGCAGGCGCCGCGCAGAAGCGCTCAGCCGAGGGCGAGCCAGGCCACCGCGCCGATGACGACGATCGCCGCGATCACGCCGACGACCAGGCCGACCCGCGAGGAGGACGACTGGGCCGGGGTCGCCGTGCGGCCCTGGGGCGTCCCCTCGTCGACGAACGCGCGGAACATCTGCGTGTTGCCCGCGGGGTCGTGGGTGCCCTCGGGGCCCTGGCCGTGCGGAGCTTGGGGGTTGTGTGCCATGAGGCAGGACCCTAGCGAACCCGGGGGTCGGGCCCAACCCCGGGCAGCCGCCGGACGCGCTTCCCCCGCGGCATGACCACACCATGACCGTGCATATGCGAAGCCTTTTGGGTTCCTTTAACCGCTAGGCCCTTTCTTTTCATTTGCCTGTAGCAACCAATCTCTTCTATCATTGCCCTAAGCAACGAGATGACCCGGGAGGGCGCCATGGCCGAACGGAGTCGGTACGAAGAGCTGGCACGGCAGATCAGCGCCCTCGGCGCCGTGAAGCGGAGCCTCGCGCGGGTGCTTCCCGTCGAGTGCCCCTCCGGATCCGCCGCCGTGCTGTCCCTCGTCGGCCGGTACGGCGAGATGCGCATGAGCCGCCTCGCCGAGCTGCTCGCCGTCGACATGTCGGTGACCAGCCGGCATGTGGCCCATGTCGTCGAACGCGGCTGGCTCGAGCGCTCGCCCGACCCGGACGACCGGCGCTCCCGCATCCTGCGGCTCACTCCGGCAGGGGCGGACCTGCTCGTCGACCTCGGCCGCCGGACGGCGGACATGTTCGCCCACCACCTCAAGGACTGGTCCGACGACGACGTCGGACAGCTGAACGCGATGCTGGCCCGCCTCCGGGATTCCGTCGGGGACTGCCGGGCCCCTGCCCCCCGTACACCCGCACAGAAGACGTAAAGGACTTTCATGGCTCCGACCACACCGACCGGTGTGCGGGACGGCCACGCCGAGCACACGGGCCGGCACGCCCCCGACGGCGGCGCGCCGATGACACACCGGCAGATCATGGAGGCGCTGTCCGGGCTGCTGCTCGGCATGTTCGTCGCGATCCTGTCGTCGACGATCGTCACCAACGCGCTGCCGGAGATCATCAGCGATCTCGGCGGCGGTCAGAGCGCCTACACCTGGGTCGTGACCGCCTCGCTGCTGGCGATGACGGCGACCACGCCCCTGTGGGGCAAGCTCGCCGACCTGTTCTCCAAGAAGCTGCTGGTCCAGATATCGCTGATCGTCTACGTCGCGGGTTCGGTGGTCGCCGGCCTGTCGCAGAACGCGGGCATGCTCATCGCCTGCCGCGTGGTCCAGGGCATCGGCGTCGGCGGTCTGTCCGCCCTCGCACAGATCGTGATGGCCGCGATGATCTCCCCGCGCGAGCGCGGCCGCTACAGCGGCTACCTCGGCGCCACATTCGCCGTCGCAACCGTCGGCGGCCCGCTGCTCGGCGGCATCATCACCGACACCGACCGGCTCGGCTGGCGCTGGTGCTTCTACGTCGGCGTGCCGTTCGCGGTCATCGCCCTCATCGTCCTGCAGAAGACCCTCAAGCTCCCCGTCGTTGGGGTCCCCCATGCCGAAGGCCAGGGGAGCCAGGTCAAGGTCGACTGGTCGGGCGCGTTCCTCATCAGCGCCGCGGTCTCGCTGCTACTGGTCTGGGTCACCTTCGCGGGGGACAAGTACGGCTGGGTGTCCTGGCAGACCTGCGCGATGGTGGGCGGTTCCGTCGTCCTCGGTGCGCTCTTCCTCCTCGTGGAGGCCAGGGCGAGCGAGCCGATCATCCCGCTGCGGCTGTTCCGCAACCGCACCATCACGCTGGCATCGCTCGCCTCGCTCTTCGTCGGTGTCGCGATGTTCGCCGGCACGGTCTTCTTCAGCCAGTTCTTCCAGCTGGCGCGGGACAAGTCGCCGACGATGTCCGGTGTCATGACGATCCCGATGATCGGCGGTCTGTTCCTCTCCTCCACGGTGAGCGGCCGGATCATCACCAGGACGGGCCGCTGGAAGGCATGGCTGGTCGGCGGCGGTGTGCTGGTGACGGCGGGACTCGGTCTGCTCGGCACCATCCGCTACGACACCGACTACTGGCAGATCGCCCTCTTCATGGCGGTCATGGGCCTCGGCATCGGCATGATGATGCAGAACCTGGTGCTGTGCACCCAGAACCAGGTCGCCCCCGCGGACCTCGGGGCGGCCAGCTCGGTCGTCACCTTCTTCCGTTCACTCGGCGGCGCGATCGGCGTCTCGGCGCTCGGCGCGGTCATGGCCAACCGGGTCACCCACTACGTCAAGGACGGGCTCGCCGAACTCGGCCCGCAGGGCGCGGCCCTGCACGGCGGCACCGGCGGCGGCTCCATCCCCGACCTGGACGCCCTGCCCGCCCCCATGCGCACGGTGATGGAGACGGCCTACGGGCACGGTGTTGCGGACGTCTTCCTCTACTCCGCGCCCTTCGCCCTGCTCGCCTTCCTCGTCACCCTCTTCATCAAGGAGGTCGCTCTGAAGAGTCACTCCTCCCACGAGGTTCCGGCCCCGGCACCCGAGCCGTCGGACGATCGCCCCGCCCCGGTCGCACCGGCGGTCGCGGCGGTTGCGGTCACGGCGCGCACCGAAACTGTCACCGGCCGCGGGGTCGACGGCCACGACATCGAACCCGCCCACCCTGACGAGTAGTCCGAAAGCCTCCGGGCGGCTGCTCGTTCCCGGCGGAGACGAGCCGTCCCCCCGGCGGAAGCGGGCCACGGGGACAGAGGACGGCAGGCAGGGGACGGCCGGCCGGCCTCCACCCGGGGCATTACCCGCCGCGGTCGGCGCGCTGTGCGGCCGGAGCGCTATTTCGCCGCGGTCAGGTCGTACAGGGTGGAGCCGCCCACCGTGACCTCGGTGAAGTTCTCCTCGACCCAGGCTGTGATCTGCGAGCTGGTCCCCCCGCCGGGGCCGCCGCCCATGCGGCCGCCCATGCCGCCGCCCGAGGAGACGAACCAGTGGATCCTGCCGTCGGAGACGTACTGCTTGAACTGTGCGAGGGTCGGGGACGGGTCACTGCCGTTGAAGCCGCCGATCGCCATGACCGGCCTTCCGGTGGCCAGTTGGTAGCTCGCGGCGTTCTGGGAGCCGACGGCTGCGGCGGCCCAGGTGAAGTCCTCCGCGTCCTGTCCGATCCTGGCCGCGGTCCCGGCGTCGACGTTCGCGCCGCCGAGCAACCCGCCCATACCGCCCTCGCCACGGGAGGGGCCGCCACCGGGCAGCTGCCCACGACCCTGGCCGGGCGACTGACCCGGTCCCTGCCCCTGCCCCCATCCCTGCGCGGGGTTCCGGCCACCGGCCTGGCCCGGCTGCCCCGGAGGCTGCATCCCGCCGATGTTGCCCCGCCCGTTCGCCCGCCCGTTTGTCCGGCCGTTCGTCCGGCCGTCGCCGCCCTGGCCGCGTGGCTGCGTCCAGAGGGCACCCTCGGCGCCGCCGGGTCCGCCGGGTCCACCGCCCGGTCCACCCCGGCCACCCGACACCGCCGGTCCCGCCGTGACGATCGAGCCCGCGTGCCCCTCGCTCAGCGTGGTGAGCGCATACGCCGCCGGACCCGCCAGCGACGCCGTGAGGCCCAGCCCGGCCGCGGCCAGCGCCACCGTGCGCCCGGCCCTCACCGACAGCAGCAGCCCTGCCGCTGCCACGAGTCCGCCGACCAGCAACGCCGTACGAAGCCACGGCAGGTAGTCCGCGCTCCGGCCCAGCAGGACGTACGACCACCAGGCCGTCAGCGCCACCGTGCCGCCCAGCACCGCCGACCACCGGACCTTCGCCCGCTCCTCCCACAGCATCGTGCCGCCCATGCCGACCAGCGCCGCGATGTACGGGGCGAGGGCCACCGTGTAGTACTCGTGGAAGATCCCCGCCATGAAGCTGAAGACTGCCGCGGTCATCAGCAGCGCACCTCCCCACACCAGATACGCCGCCCTGGCCGTGTCCGTGCGGCCGGCACGCCGGGTGAGGACGAGCCCCGCGATCAGCAGCACCAGCGCGGCGGGCAGCAGCCAGCTGATCTGGCCGCCGATGTTCCCGGTGAACAACCGGTCCATGCCGGTCTCCCCCCAGCCACCGCCGCCCCGGCCGCCGTCCCCGCCGACGCTGCCGGTCTCGTTGCCGTTGATCCGGCCGAGGCCGTTGTAGCCGAAGGTCAGTTCCAGGAAACTGTTGTTCTGGGAGCCGCCGATGTACGGACGCGAGGACGCCGGCCACAGTTCGACGACCGCCACCCACCAGCCGCCGGACACCACGAGCGCGAGCCCCGCCAGGGCGAGTTGACCGAGCCGGCGCACCAGGGTCGTCGGCGCGCACACCGCGTACACCAGCGCCAGCGGCGGCAGGATCAGGAACGCCTGCAGCGTCTTCGTCAGGAACGCGAGGCCGACCGCGACACCCGCCCACACGAGCCACGCGGTGCGCGCGCCTTCGAGAGCGCGCAGCACGCAGTACACGGTGACCGTCATCAGCAGGGCGAGCAGCGCGTCCGGGTTGTTGAAGCGGAACATCAGCGCGGCGACCGGCGTCAGTGCCAGCGCCCCGCCGGCGAGGAGGCCCGCCGCCGGGCCGAAGCGCCGCCGGACGGCCGCGTACAGCACCGCCACGGTGGCGACGCCCATCAGCACCTCGGGCACCAGGATCTGCCAGGAGCCGAGACCGAAGAGGCGTACGGACAGGGCCATCGGCCACAGCGCGGCCGGTGGCTTGTCGACGGTGATCGAGTTGGCCGCGTCGGACGAGCCGAAGAAGAAGGCCTTCCAGCTCTCGCTGCCGGCCTGGGCGGCAGCGGAGTAGAAGGAGTTGGCGTAACCGGACGCGCTCAGGTTCCACAGGTAGAGCAGCGCGGTGGCGAGCAGCAGGGCGAGGAAGGCGCGCCGCACCCAGGGGCCGTCCGCCTCCCGGCCGCGCAGCAGCCGCCCGAGCGGGCCACGACGTGCGCGGACGTGACCGGAGCTCTGGTCGGGGGCGTGGCCGGGGCCGTCGGGGGTGGCGAGCCCGCCGGGGAGGACGGTGGTCATCGGGTGTACCTCATGTCGTCGTGGCGTCGCGGGCTTTCGTGGCCCCGTACGTGGTCGTGGTCTCGCACGTCGTCGTGGCTCGGCATGTCGTCGTGGCCTCGCGGGCCGCCCCACATGTCGTCGTGGCTCGACATGCCGTCGTGGCTCCGCCGTTCAGGGAAGACCCAGGCGCGGAAGAGCAGGAAGCGCAGCACGGTCGCCGCGAGGTTCGCCCCGATCAGGACGGCCAGCTCCGTGCCGTGGGAGGGGCTGCCCGCCGCCGCGTCGAGGGCCGCGAGCGAGCCGCTGGTCAACGCGAGCCCGATGCCGAACACCACCAGGCCCTGAGCCTGGTGGCGCACGACGCGGTCGCGGCCACGCACCCCGAAGGTGAGCCGCCGGTTCGCAGCCGTGTTCGCGACCGCGGAGAGGAGCAGGGCCGCGGCGTTCGCGGCCTGGGGGCCCGTACCGGCACGGAAGAGGGAGTACAGCAACAGATAGAGCAACGTGGAGAACGCACCGACCACACAGAAGCCCACCAACTGACGGGTCAGCCCTCTGGGCACCCCGGCCAGCCGCCGGTCGCGCGGGTCGTCGCCGAAGGGCCGCGCCAGCCGGTCGAGCGGCAGCGCGCCCACGGCCAGCGCCCGGCCCACCCGCCAGACGCCCTTGAGGTCCTCGGTGGCCGTACTGACGAGGTGCACGCTCGAGTCTGGGTCGTCGACCCAGTCGACGGGGACCTCGTGGATGCGCAACCCCGCCCGTTCCGCGAGCACCAGCAGCTCGGTGTCGAAGAACCAGCCGGTGTCCTCGACCATCGGCAGCAGCCGCTCGGCGACCTCCCGGCGGATCGCCTTGAACCCGCACTGCGCGTCCGAGAACCGTGCTGCCAGCGACGACTTGAGGATCAGGTTGTAGGCCCGCGAGATGAACTCCCGCTTGGGCCCGCGCACCACACGTGAGCTGCGCGCCAGCCGGGAGCCGATCGCCAGGTCCGAGTGGCCGGAGATCAGCGGGGCGACCAGCGGGAGCAGTGCGTTGAGGTCAGTGGACAGGTCGACGTCCATGTAGGCCAGCACGGGCGCGTCCGAGTGCGACCAGACCGTGCGCAGCGCCCGCCCGCGCCCCTTCTCCTCCAGCCGGTGCGCACGCACCTCGGGCAGGCGGTCGGCCAGGCGCGCCGCGACCTGGGGCGTGCGGTCGGTGCTCGCGTTGTCGGCGACGGTGATCCTGAAGCCGTACGGGAAGGTCCTCGCGAGGTGCTCGTGCAGCCGCAGGACGCACCGTTCGAGGTCGGCCTCCTCGTTGTGGACGGGGACCACGACGTCGAGTACGGGTGGACCGGCCGTGCCGGCGAGCAGATGCTCACGGGCCGGAAGGGTCCCGCCTGGGGTGTCGGTTCGCATACGACGACCCTCGGCGGGGCCGCTGTCACGGCTGTGTGATCAGCCTGTGATCCGTCTGTGAGTCGTGTGCGACGGCCGGCGCGGTCGGGGCCGGGTCGTCGGTGGCGGGCGGGTCGACGGACGCGGCGACGGGCGGGTCGACGGACGCGGCCCGGTCGGCGAGCACGGCCGGGTCCGCGAGCACGGCCCGGTGGTCGGCGGCCGGGATCGTGACCGCGAACACCGTGCGGCCCGGCTCCGACCGCACGCTCACCGTGCCGCCGTGCGCCGTGACGACGGCCTGCGCGATGGCCAGCCCCAGTCCCGTGCCGCCCGCCTGCCGTGAACGGGAGGCGTCGCCACGCGCGAAGCGCTCGAAGACGCGCCGCCGGAGTTCGTCGGGGATCCCGGGGCCGTCGTCCTCGACCTCCAGCAGGACGGGCCGCCCGGGCGGGCTTCCTGGGCGTACGAAGGGTCTGGCCGTGCTCCCAGGGCGCACCCGGGCCGTCACGGTCGTGCCCGCAGGCGTGTGCGTTCGGGCGTTGGCCAGCAGGTTCACCAGGACCTGCTGGAGCCTCTCCCCGTCCGCGCGTACGGTCACCGGTTCCCCGGGCAGCTCCAGCCGCCATGCGTGGTCCGGCCCCGCGGCGCGTGCGTCAGCGACCGCATCCACGACCAGCGAGGAGAGATCGGTGCTCTCGTACGAGAGCGGGCGTCCGGCGTCCAGTCGGGCGAGCAGCAGCAGGTCCTCCACCAGGCCCGTCATCCGCACCGCCTCGGACTCGATCCTACGGAGCGCGTGCCGCGTGTCCGGCGAGACCGCGTCCCCTTCCCGGCCACGCCGCGTCAGTTCCGCGTAGCCGCGTATCGAGGCGAGCGGCGTACGCAGTTCATGACTGGCGTCCGCGACGAACTGACGTACCCGCGTCTCGCTCTCCTGCCGCGCGGTCAGCGCCGAACCGACGTGCCCCAGCAGCCTGTTGAGCGCGGCCCCGACCTGGCCGACCTCGGTGCGCGGATCGGCCTCGGCGTCCGGCACGCGCTCGTGCAGCGCCACCTCACCGCTGTGCAGCGGCAGTTCACAGACGCGCCGCGCGGTCGCGGCCACCCGCCTGAGCGGCCGGAGCGCCACACCCACCATGGACACACCCGCGATGCCGGCGGCGGTCAGGCCCGCCCCGGTCACGCAGACCTCGACGACGATCAGAGTTCGCAGCGCGTCCCGCACGTTCTGCGTAGGAACGCCGACCAGGAACGAGCCGCGGATGCCGTCGGCGTACTCCACCCGGTAATCGCCGCGGCCCGGCACCTCGACCGTGTGCGGTTCGCCGTCCCGGGCCAGGGAGGCGAGCGCCTCGCGCTGCGCCGCCGTGAGCGGGTCCTCGGTGGGCCCGATCCCGTCCGGCTCGTGCTGGGTGCTGGCGACGGCCACGGAAACCGTGCCGTCGTCGCCGACCAGCGCCCCGACCGTGCCGACGGGAGCGCCGCCGCCCGTGACGAAGCCCAGCGGCGCCTTGTGGGGCAGGTCGTCCGGCGGCCGCTCCCCGATGGGCATCGGGGGACCGGCGGCCCGCATCGCCACAGCGCCGAGCTGGGTGTCCAGCTGCCCGTACAGATAGGTGCGGAACGCGACGGTCGTGACCGTCCCGATCACCGCGCACACCACGGCGATCAGCAGCACCGCCGAGACCACCAGCCGGGTCCTCAGCGACCACGGCCCCCCGCGCCACCCCGCCGACCCCCGCCACCCGACCAGCCCACGCCACCCGACCAGCCGGCGTCGCGTCGCCCCGGGCTGTCGCCCGGCGCCCGGATGCCGCGCGGCCACCCCCACCTCACTCACCGGGCTTGATCAGATATCCCGCCCCGCGCCGGGTGTGGATCATCGGCGACCGTCCCGCGTCGATCTTCTTTCGAAGGTACGAGATGTACAGTTCGACCACGTTCGCCTGGCCGCCGAAGTCGTAGTTCCATACCCGGTCCAGGATCTGCGCCTTGCTCAGCACCCGCCGCGGATTGCGCATGAGATAGCGCAGCAGCTCGAACTCGGTCGCCGTCAGATGGATCGACTGCCCGCCGCGCGTCACCTCGTGGCTGTCCTCGTCGAGGGCGAGGTCACCCACGACGACCAGGGACTCGCTGCGCACCGCCGCCGCCTTCGACCGCCTGATCAGTCCGCGCAGCCGGGCCACGACCTCCTCCAGCGAGAAGGGCTTGGTCACGTAGTCGTCGCCGCCGGCCGTCAGCCCGGCGATCCGGTCCTCGACCGCGTCCTTCGCGGTGAGGAAGAGGACGGGCACGTCGGGCACCTCGCGGCGCAGCCGCCCGAGGACGGCGAGGCCGCCCATGTCGGGCAGCATCACGTCCAGCACGACGGCGTCCGGCCGGAACTCGCGTGCCGAGCGCAGCGCGGCCGCGCCGTCGCCCGCGCTGCGCACTTCCCACCCCTCGTACCGCATGGCCATCGACAGCAGTTCGCTCAACGGCGCCTCGTCGTCCACGACGAGCACCCGTACGGGACTGCCGTCGGGCCTGAGCAGTTCGGTACGCCCCTGGGGCGAGATGGTGGTCATGCTCACCACCCTGCGGGCCCGCCCTGAGAGCCTTCTTGCCCGAAGCTGTGAATTCCCTGAGAAACCCGGGCCGGCGCGAGGAGCCGTGCGCCGTTGTCGTGACAGACGGCCCGCAGCCAGTCGTCGCCGAGGCCCAGCCGTTCCAGGGCACGCAGTTGGTGGACGTAGGGGTACGGGATGTTCGGGAAGTCCGTCCCCAGCACGATCCGGTCGGCGAGGTCCGCGAGCCGTCCTCGCTCCCGCACCGGGAACGGCACCGTGGCCTCGCTGAAGTCCGTGAACGCCATCGTCGTGTCGAGGTGCACGTGCGCGTACCGCTCGGCGAGGTCGAGGAAGTCGGTGTACTCGGGCATGCCCATGTGCGCGACCACCAGCCGCAGCCCGGGATGGCGGGCCAGCAGGCGGCCCACCGGCGCGGGCCCGGTGTGCTTTCCCGGCGCGGGCCCCGAGCCGGCGTGGATGACGACGGGCACTCCCGCCTCGGCGAGCAGTCCCCACGCGGGGTCGAGCAGGGGGTCGCCGGGGTCGTACGCGCCGACCTGCACATGTGCCTTGAAGACCCGCGCTCCGCCCTCGACCGCCTCCCGCACATATGCGGCCACGCCCTGCTCCGGGAACAGCGTCGCGGTGTGCGCACAGTCCGGCGTGCGCGCCGCGAAGCCGGCCGACCAGCTGTTCAGCCACACCGCCATGCCCGGCTTGTGCGGATAGAGCATCGAGGTGAAGGTCCGCACCCCGAACTGCCTCAGCAATGCGACGCGTTCGTCCTCGGCACGCCGGTAGGCGATCGGCCAGTCCCGGCCGGTGAGGGGGCCCACCGCGTCGAAGTACGCCCACACCTTGCGCAGGACGCGCTCGGGCATGAAGTGCGTGTGGACGTCGACGAGCCCCGGCAGCCCCAGCCCATCCCAGAACTCCCGTACCTCCCGCGCCTCCCGGCCGTCAGCCGCGTGAGGCACGCCGGCCCGGTCAGTCGCGTCGGCCGTGCCAGTCGCGTCAGACACGCCAGCCCGGTCAGCCGCGCTCAAAGCCGTAACTCCGCTCGAGCTTGGCGACGTGGACGCTGTAGCTCTCGTACCACTCGGCCCGCCCCCGTCGCTGAGCCTCCCGGTGCTCCAGGTCGCGCTGCCGGGCCGCGATGGAGTCGGTGTCCCGGAAGTGGCCGACGGTGATGCCGAGCCCGCCGGGCGCCTTGGCCGACTCGTACCCCAGGAAGCCGGGCACCGCCCTGACGAGTTCGTCCATCCGCACGGCGGTCTCGGCGTATCCCTGGGGGTCGTCGTGGCGGACGGGGGTGAAGACGACGGCGTAGTAGGGCGGTTCTATGCCGCCGACAGGCTTGATGCTCATGACAGTCACCCTCCGGTCCGGCCGCCGGTGCTGTCCACCGTCATTGCCTTACGGGATCCGAGAGGGATCCGTTCCTTTGCCGTACGGCGCGGGCGGTCAGAACAGACCCTCCTGCTCGGCCCCGGCCCGCGTCCAGGTCACCGGGACACTCACCCCTGCCGCAGGGTCGGCGCCCACCAGCGACCACCCGGTCATCAACCGGGTGTCGAGCACGACGACCTCGTCCCCGGCGGTCCGCAGATGCAGATCGGGCCCGGCCGCGGCCAGCAGCCGGCCCGCGACCGCACCGCCGCCGGCCAGCTCGCGCACGACGCCGGTCGCGGGCGGCAGCCCGTCGAGCCCGAACACGGCCGCGTGATCGACCACCTCGCAGGCCATCCGCTCCAGGGAACCGGCCCACCCGCCGAGGGCGACGGCCCGCGCATGCAGCTCCGCGACCTCGGCGACCCGCTCGCCGGCCGACGGCAAAGCCGCCCGCACCGCCCGCTTCCTGCCGTACGGGATCCGGTCCGGCACCCCCAGCGCGGCCCGCAGCAACTCCTCCGTCCGGCGTGCGGCCATCAGCGGCCCGCGCCCCAGCCAGGTGAAGGCCACTGCCCCCTGCTCCAGCAGCCGGGCAGGGCCGCGCTCCTCGGCGGTGATCCCCACCTTGACCATCCCGGGCCCGAACCAGGCCAGGTACACGCGGTAGGTCCGGGGGTCGTCGGGCACGCCGTCGGCCGCGACGGAGTGCGCCCGGTCCAGCCGCGCACATTCGTCGCAGCGCGCCTGCATCACCCGCGCGGAGACCCGGGCCCGCACCGGACAGGCGTTCCCCCGCGCCCCGACGCAGTGCCGCTCACCCTCGGCCCGGAAGCCGATCTCCCGGCCGGCCCCGAGCGGACTGACCCGCCCGCCTTCCCAGCACAGCACCGCAACCCGCGCCCCGACGGGCCACGCGACCCCCGCACACCGCCACGCCACGCTCCACACCTCCGGCGACCAGCTGCCGTACAACGCCAGAGGCCCCCGGATCTCTCCGGGGGCCTCGGCCTGCTGTGCACTCGGCAGGATTCGAACCTGCAACCTTCTGATCCGTAGTCAGATGCTCTATCCGTTAAGCTACGAGTGCTTGTGCTTCGCGGGCTTTTCTGCCCGGTCGGCGTTGCGGGAACAACATTACATGACCTGCGCCGTCACGCGAAATCCATTACCCGCACCCCACCTGACCTGCATAAACGCCCGAATGGGCGGAGCGGGCGCGTGTGATGGGGGCGGGGGCGGATGGGGTGGGAACGACCGAAGCCCCGGCCGTCGGGCCGGGGCTTCGGTGATCAAATGGCGGAGGCGGAGGGATTTGAACCCTCGATGGGCTTTAAGACCCAAACCGCATTAGCAGTGCGGCGCCATAGACCGGACTAGGCGACGCCTCCAGCACACCCGCGCGGGCGCGAGTGGTGCGTGCAGATGATGACACAGCCCAGCGGCCTGTCACCAATCGCCGTCCACGGTACTAGCCCCCGGGGCCGCAGAGCAAAGCATCTTCCGGTTGCGCAACGGAGTGGCGTGCGCAGCGTTAGAGATGCCGGGGCCGCCCCGGCGTCCGGTCGGGACCGGCCTGTCGGCCCGCGGTCCCCGAACGGACCCGTAACTCTTCAGGAGCCCTACATGCTCAGACGCCTCGTCCTCACCGCCACCGTGTCCGCCGCCGCACTGGCCTGCGTCGTGCCCACCGCCGGGGCCGTGACGTCGCCGCTGCCGCTGCCCGTACCACTTCTGGACGCACCCGACCGGCTGATGGTCGTGGTCTCCCAGACTGGGAACACCCGGACGGACGGACGGTACAAGCTGGAGTGCCGCCCCGCGGGCGGCACCCACCCCGCCGCACGCTCCGCCTGCAAGCGGCTCGACGAGCTGGCCCGCGAGAACCACGACCCGTTCGCGCCGGTGCCCGAGGGGCAGATGTGCACGCAGCAGTTCGGCGGGCCGGCCACCGCGCGGGTCACCGGCACCTGGCAGGGGCGCCGTGTCGACGCGACCTTCACGCGGTCCGACGGCTGCCAGATCTTGCGCTGGCAGATGCTGGAGCCGGTGCTGCCGAATACCAGGTCATAGGCCGAAGGCGTACGCAGTCCGCACACAACCTTGGTGAGAGCTCCCCCTCATCCGCCGTCCGGGCGTGTGCCGCTGCCCTTAGACTCCCTCAGTGACAGGCCGATGCCAGAGGGGCAAGATGGGATCGACCGTCCGCAATACGCAGTAGGTCAGGGAGGAACCGTCGTCGTGAGCAGCAGGCCATCCCGAGGCGCTGCTCGCCTCGCAGCCATACTCGACGCCCTCCCGGACGGGCTCGTGCTCGTCAATGCCAACGGCACGGTCGTCAACGCCAACACCATCGCCCTCGAGCTCTTCGAGTCGCCGGGCACCGCTCTCGTGGGCCGGGGTCTGCTCGACCTGCTTCCCGAGTTCGACTCGCGCCTGATCCCCGGTTCCATGCGCCGACCCGACGGGGCCGACGAGCGGGGGCGGACCAAGCCCACCCGGATGATCGCGCGACGGACGGACGCCAGCGAGTTTCCGGTCGAGGTGACCAGCGCGAGCCTGGACGGGCGCGAGGCGTACGACTCGTACAACGGCTACACGGGCGACGAGCTGCTGATGCTGGTCGTGCGGGACCTGTCGGGGACCGTGGACACCGAGGCGGAGCTGGCACGTTCGCAGCGCCAGACCGAGATGATCCTGCGGGCCGCGTCCGAGGGCGTCGTCGGCACCGACACCGACGGCCGGGTCGTCCTCGTCAACCCGGCCGCCGCGCAGATCCTGGGCTTCCGCGCCAGCGACCTCGGCGGCCAGGAGCTGCACCCGCTGATCCTGCATTCCCGCGCGGACGGCGAGCCGTTCCCGTACGAGGAGTCCCCGCTCGCCGACACCCTCAAGTCCGGGCGCAAGCACCGGGTGCGCGGGCAGGTGCTGTGGGCGAAGAGCGGCGCGAAGATCTCCGTCGACCTGACCACCGCGCCGGTGCGCGACGGGGACCAGCTGGTCGGCGCCGTGATGACGTTCACCGACCGGCGGCCGTACGAGGAGCAGGTCCAAAAGCACGCGGCGGAGCTCGCGGAGACCACCGAGCGCCTGACCGACGAGCTGGAGCGGACCACGGAGCGGCTGACGGCCGAGCTCGCGGCCGCCACGGAGAAGTACGAGGCCGAACTGGCCGACAAGACCGAGCGGTACACGGCCGAGCTCGAGGCGGGCGCCGAGCGGTACGGGGAACTGGCCGCCCGGCACACCCAGCTGACCGCCGTACTCGGCGAGTCGCTGCGCGGACCGCTGGAGGAACTCCGCCGCGAGCTGGGCACGCTGGCCGCCGACCCGGCCGGGCAGCTGTGGCCCGAGGCGAACCAGATCCTGCACCATCTGGCCGCGGGCTACGCCCGGATGACGACGCTCGTCGACAACGTGCTCGGCTATCAGCGCCTCGACACGGGCGCGGAGGGGCTGGCCAAGTCCAAGGTGCTCCTCGACGCCGTCGTGGCGGCGGGTGTCGACGGCGCCGTCGAGCTGATCGGCCCGGGACGGGCCCAGTTCGCGGTGCACGCGCCGCCGATAGAGGCCGAGGTGGACGGTGCGCGGCTGGCGACGGCGCTCGCGCACCTGGTCGCGGACGTCGCGGGCGTCGACTCGACGGGCAAGGCGAGGGTCGTGCCCGGCGGCGGCTACGCGGACTCGACGGTCGTGGTCGCCGCGGCACAGCGCGGCGACGTCGTGCGGATCGAGGTACGGGGTCCGTTCACCGGCGGCGACCCGGTGCACGAGCCGATCGTGCGCGGGATCGTCCGGGCGCACGGCGGAGTGCTGCAGACGCACGAGGTGCCGGGAATGAGCGGCAGCGCGTACGTGCTGGAAGTGCCGCTCGGCGAGGGTGCGGGGACGGTGGCCCCGCCGCCGGCCGCGGAGCTCGCCCTGCCCGTGCAGGCGTCGTCCGAGCCCGGCCCGGTCACGACCGGCGGCGGGCGGCGGCGCGCCCGGCGCGCCTCCACGGACGCGTTCCTGGAGAGCCCCGTGGCGATGGAGGACCCGGTTGCCGCACCGCCGACCGGACGGCGCCGAGCGGCGCAGGCGGACCGGGCCGCAGCGGAACGGGTCCCCGCCCAGGACACCGGAGAGACCTCGGGGAAGGGGAACGGGACCGGAACCGGCGACGAGGCCGGGAACGGCGACGGGACCGGAACCGGCCTCGCGAACGGGGCCGGGATCGGCGACGGAAACGGCCTGGGTGGGACCGGGCGCCGGCGTGGGCGGCCGAGTCCCGCCGAGCAGGCCGAGGCCCCGCAGGCGCTGCCACAGGCCGCCGAGGGCTCGGTGGTCATGGCCGCCGAGGGCGCGAGCGGGCGGGCCGCACGCGGTGAGACGGTGCCGCCGCAGGGCGTGCCGGTCGACGCCCACGGACTGGCGGGTGCCCCCTCGGGTCGGCGGGCCCGGCGGGCCGTGGAGAGCGGGCTGCCCGAGCTGTCGGCCGCGCCTTCTGCCGTACCACCCGCCGCACAGCCGACCACCCAGCCGACCACCCAGCCGACCGGGCGTCGCGCCCGGCGGGCGCTCGCTCCCGCGTCGGCCGGTCCCGCGCGGACCGCCTTCGCGCTGCCGCCCGCCGAGGCGGACCGGGTACAGCCGGCGCCCGACCCCGCGTTGCCGGCCGAGCAGCACGACGCCGTGGCCGCTGCCCCCGGCAGCGAACACCACACGCCGCCGCAGCAGCATCCGGCGCCCACGGGCCGCAGGCGCGCCCGGAACCAGGCGCAGCCGCCCGCCGGTGAGGCCACCGTGCGGCAGCCCGGACAGCCGGCTCCGCAGGAAGCGGGCGTGGACGGCACAACCGGCAGCACGTCCGGCAGCACAACCGACAGCGGATCCGCGGCGCAGGGCTCCACGGACTCGACGGGCTCGACGGGACAGACGCCCGCGGCTCCCGCGGCCACGGGCGCGACGGGACAGACCGCCGCCGCACCGGCGGCCGAGGCCGAGGCCGTACCCGGAAAGGGCCCGGACACCGGTTCCGTGTCCGTACCGCTGCCGCCGGCGCTCCCGGTATCCGAGCCGGCCCGGGCCGCGGGGCCCCAGGCGGCGGGGCCGGCTGTGCCCCGGGCACGCGCCGCCCAGCCGCTGCCCGCCGAGGAACCTGCCACGGCCGACTCGACGCAGGGCCGCGCGTTCAGCGTGCGCACGCTCGGGCAGGGTGTGCCCTTTGCCCAGCACCTCACGCAGCAGCAGAACCAGACGCTCGGCTCCGGCCGCCGGCGCAAGCTGGGGACGCGTCCGGACAGCGACCTCCCCGAGGCCGCCCCCCGCCCGCATCCGCAGCCGCAGGCAGCACCGGTCCCCGCTCCTGCACCCACCCCGGCCCCGCCCCCCGGCCCGATGCCCGCCCCCGGCGCGTCGCGGCTGCCGGCCGCCGACCGCTCGGAGGGCCGCGCGTACGCGATCGGAGCGCCCGACGAGGGTGCCGAGGGACCAGAGCCCCTGGACGGTCCCGGCGGTGCGGTCGAGGTCGCCAACCGGCCCCAGCCGCAGCCGGTCGACGACGAGCTGCCGCCCGAGCCGCTGGACAACCCGCGCAGGCTGCTGGTGTGGCCGGCGCCGGACGTCTCCACGCAGCAGGCGCTGAGCGACCGCGGCTACCGGCCGGTCGTCGTGCACTCGCGCGAGGAGGTCGACGCGCAGATCGCCGCGTTCCCGGCGGCCCTGTTCGTGGACCCGCTGACCGGGCCGATCACCCGGACCGCCCTGCAGTCGCTGCGGCAGGCCGCCGTGGCCGCCGAGGTGCCGGTGCTGGTGACCGCGGGGCTCGGGCAGGCGACGCGGGAGGCGGCGTACGGCGCCGATCCGGCCATCCTGCTCAAGGCGCTCGCGCCCCGCGACAGCGAGCAGCACCCTTCGCGAGTGCTGCTGATCGAGGAGCAGGAGGAGATCGCGCTCGCGCTCACGACGACGCTGGAGCGGCGCGGCATGCAGGTGGCCCGGGCGGGCACCGACGCGGACGCGGTCACGCTGGCGACGCAGATGCGGCCGAACCTGGTGGTGATGGACCTGATGCAGGTGCGCCGCCGACGCGCCGGGATCATCGACTGGCTGCGGGCGAACGGGCAGCTGAACCGCACCCCGCTCGTCGTCTACACCTCGGTCGGTCTCGATCCGGCGGAGCTGCCGCGCCTGTCGTCGGGGGAGACGGTGCTCTTCCTCGCCGAGCGCTCGACCAGCAGCGAGGTCCAGGCGCGCATCGTCGACCTGCTCGCGAAGATCGGCACCAACTGACGTACCCACGCGCCGACGTAGACACGCGAAGGGCCGGCGGTCGTGACCGCCGGCCCTTCGCGTTGCTGGGCTTTCGACTTCGCTTGCGCCTTGGCCTTAGCCGGCGCTGGCGCCTGTGCCGCTACAGCTCGGCGACGTCCAGCTCCCCATCGGCGTACTGCCTGCGGATCACCTTCTTGTCGAACTTGCCCACGCTGGTCTTGGGCACCGCGGGGATGGTCGCCCAGCGCTCGGGCAGCTGCCATTTGGCGATCGACTGCGCCAGGAAGTCCCGGAGCGTCGCGTAGTCCGCCGCGGATCCCTCCTTCAGCACCACCGTCGCCAGCGGCCGCTCGCCCCACTTGTCGTCCGGGACGGCGACGACAGCCGCCTCGGCGACCTCGGGGTGCGCCATCAGGGCGTTCTCCAGCTCCACGCTGGAGATCCACTCACCGCCGGACTTGATCACGTCCTTGGCCCGGTCGGTCAGCGTCAGGTAGCCGTCGGAACTGATCACACCGACGTCGCCGGTCTTGAGCCAGCCGTCCTCGCTGAACTTGTCCTCGGGGCGGAAGTTCTCACCGCCCGCTCCTCCGTAGTAGGCCCCGGCGATCCAGGCACCGCGCACCTCCAGCTCACCGGCCGACTCACCGTCCCAGGGCAGGAATTCGCCACCGGGACCGACCAGCCGTCCTTCCACACCAGCCGGGAACCGGCCCTGTGTGACGCGGTAGGGCCACTCGTCCTCGGCGCTCAGCCCGGCCGGCGGGTGGGCCATGGTGCCGAGCGGCGAGGTCTCCGTCATGCCCCAGGCGTGGCACAGCCGGACGCCGAGCTTGTCGTACGCCTCCATGAGGGAGGGCGGACAGGCGGCGCCGCCGATGGTGACCTGCTTCATGGAGCTGATGTCGCGGGGGTTCGCGGTGACCTCGGCGAGCAGGCCCTGCCAGATGGTGGGGACGGCCGCGGCGTGCGACGGCTTCTCGCGCTCGATCATCTCCGCGAGCGGCGCGGGCTGCAGGAAGCGGTCCGGCATCAGCATGTTGATGCCGGTCATGAAGGTGGCGTGGGGCAGTCCCCAGGCGTTCACATGGAATTGGGGCACGACCACGAGGGTGGTGTCTCCGTCGGTCAGGCTCATCGACTCGGCCATGTTGACCTGCATGGAGTGCAGGTAGATGGAGCGGTGGGAGTAGATGACGCCCTTGGGATCGCCCGTCGTGCCGGAGGTGTAGCACATGGCCGCGGCCGAGCGCTCGTCCAGCTCGGGCCAGTCGTACGTGGTCGGCCGGCCCGCGATCAGCTCCTCGTACTCGTGCACCTGCGCCTCGGTGTCGGCGAGCAGCGAACGGTCGCCGGGGCCGGAGACCACGATGTGCTCGATGGTCGGCAGGTGGGGCAGGAGTGGGGCGAGAAGCGGGAGCAGGGAACCGTTGACGATCACGGCGCGGTCGGCGGCGTGGTTGACGATCCACACGAGCTGCTCGGCGGGCAGGCGCAGGTTCAGTGTGTGGAGCACGGCGCCCATGGAGGGGATCGCGAAGTACGCCTCCACATGCTCGGAGTTGTTCCACATGAGGGTGGCGACCCGCTGGTCGCCGTCGATCCCGAGCTCGTCCCGCAGGGCGTTGGCCAGCTGAGTGGCACGCCGGCCCACCTCGGCGAAGCTGCGGCGGTGCGGTTCAGGCTCGCCTGTCCAGGTGGTGATCTGCGACTTTCCGTGGATCGTCATCCCATGCTGAAGGATGCGGGTCACGGTCAGCGGTACGTCCTGCATGGTGCTCAGCACGGCGTCCTCCCGGTGGGCGCTGGCGCTACGTTGCGGCAAGTGGCAAGATTCTGCGCACATACCAAGCGGTATGTCACTACCCAGGGGTAATGAATCCCGCACATCACCGCACAGCACCGCACATGGGTCACGCACCGAGTAGGGGGCGGACCGGTGCGGTCACGGAGAGTGAGATCCCGTAAGCGGACCGCCCGATGGGCACGTCCGGTGCGGACCGCCCGATGGGGAATGGGTCCTGTCAGCGGACCGCCCGATGGGGAATGGGTCCCGTCAGCGGACCGGCGTCAGCTCCGGGTCGTCGCGCAGCTTGCCGAGAGCCCGTGACACCGCGCTCTTGACCGTGCCGATCGAGACCCCGAGCACCTCTGCCGTCTGCGCCTCGCTCAGGTCCTCGTAGTACCGCAGGACGACCATGGCCCGCTGCCTGTCCGGCAGCTTCATCACGGCACGCCACATCGCGTCGTGCAGCACCTGCTGCTCGGCCGGGTCCGTCGCCGGCACGGCGTCCTGCTCCGGCAGCTCGTCGCAGACGAACTCGTCCACCTTGCGCTTGCGCCACTGTGAGGTGCGGGTGTTCAACAGAGCCCGGCGCACATATCCGTCGAGCGCACGGTGGTCCTCGATCCGGTCCCACGCGACGTACGTCTTGGTGAGCGCGGTCTGCAGCAGGTCCTCGGCATCGCTCGGGTTCGCGGTGAGCGACCTGGCGGTCCGCAGCAGTACGGGCCCCCGCGCCCGTACATACGACGAGAACGACGAGTAAGGCGTGTACGACGGCACCGGCGCGGCGGCCTGGGAGGCGGTCGTACAGACTGGCGTGGTCATGTCTCCACGCTAGGAGCGAGCCCACTGCGGCGGATCGGCCCCAGGGACCGAAGCCGTGTCCCCCTCAGGTTGTAGGGCCTGCGCGGGCGGCACCTCCTGAAGGTGGAGGGCCCCTCAGGGGCTACACGCCGTCCACCCCGAGAAGCAGTGCGGAGGTGGGGACTCCGGTGCCCGCCGTGACCAAGGCCCTCGCGGCGCCCTGCGTCTGGTTCACCGACGTGCCGCGCAACTGCCTGACGGCTTCGGCGATCCCGTTCATCCCGTGCAGATACGCCTCCCCCAGCTGACCGCCGTGCGTGTTCAGCGGCAGCTCGTCCGCCGCCACGAAGGCGGCCGCCTCCCCGGAGCCGCAGAAGCCGAACTCTTCCAGCTGCATCAGCACGAACGGTGTGAAGTGGTCGTAGATGATCGCCACGTCGATGTCGGCCGGGCCGAGCCCCGAGGTGCGCCACAGCTGCCGGGCGACGACGCCCGTCTCGGGCAGCCCGGTGATGTCGTCCCGGTAGAAGCTGGTCATCTGCTCCTGGGCGCGGCCCGCCCCCTGCGCCGCGGCGAGGATCACCGCCGGCGGACGGCGCAGATCGCGGGCGCGCTCGACTCCGGTGACGACGATCGCCTGGCCACCGTCGGTCTCCTGGCAGCAGTCCAACAGCCGCAGGGGCTCGGCGATCCACCGCGACGCCGCGTGCTCCGCGAGGGTGATCGGCCTGCCGTGGAAGTACGCGGCCGGGTTGGTCGCCGCGTACCGCCGGCCGCTCACGGCGACATGGCCGAACGCCTCGGGCGTCAGCCCGTACGCGTACAGATATCGCTGCGCGGCCATCGCCACCCAGGAAGCGGGGGTGAGCAGTCCGAAGGGCAGGCTCCAGCCCAGCGCCGCGCCCTCCGCGGACGGCTCGCGGTGCTGGACGCCGGAGCCGAAGCGGCGCCCGGAACGCTCGTTGAACGCCCGATAGCAGACGACGACTTCGGCCACGCCCGCGGCGACGGCCAGCGCCGCCTGCTGCACGGTCGCGCAGGCGGCGCCGCCGCCGTAGTGGACGCGCGAGTAGAAGGACAGCTCGCCGATGCCCGCGGCCTGGGCGACCGTGATCTCCGGGCTGGTGTCCATGGTGAAGGTGACCATGCCGTCGACGTCGGCGGGGGAGAGGCCGGCGTCGTCGAGCGCGGCCCGCACGGCCTCCACGGCGAGCTTCAACTCGCTGCGCCCGGAATCCTTGGAGAACTCAGTCGCGCCGATCCCCGCGACGGCCGCCCTGCCGCCGAGCACATCCTTCGCCCAGATGCTCATGTTCCCGCGCCCGCGCCCGGGACGGTCACGGTCACGGCGCCCGTCACGTGGGTGCCCAGGCCGTTGACGCCGACGACCCGTACTTCGGCGGTCCGGCCGTCGAACGCGTCGACCGTACCGGTCAACACCATCGTGTCTCCGGGGTAGTTGGGTACGCCGAGCCGGATCGCGACCCTGCGCAGGACGGCACGCTCACCGAAGTGGTCGGTGATGTACCGCCCGACCAGCCCGTTCGTCGTCAGGATGTTCATGAAGACGTCCGGGGACCCCTTCTCCTTCGCGAGCTCGGCGTCGTGGTGCACGTCCTGGTAGTCGCGCGAGGCGATGGCTCCGGCGACGATCAGCGTGCGCGTGACGGGAATGGCGAGAGGGGGAAGCTTTGTGCCCACGGCCGGAACGGGGCTCATACGGCCTCCTGCGGTTGCGCGGCGGTGGGAGCGTCCGGGGTCATATGGCCTCCTCCAGGTGCCGTTCTGCCGTCGCATCCGGGCTCATGCGGCCATACGGCCCCCTGGCCGCGGCGCGGAAGACCGGCAGCACCATCCCGTCGTCCACCCGCAGGAACTCCAGATCCACCGGCATCCCGATGCGCACCTTGTCGCAGGGCACTCCGACGACGTTGCTGACGAACCGCACCCCCTCGGCGAGCTCGATCAGCCCCACCGCGTACGGCGGGTCGAACGCCGGGAACGGCGGATGGTGCATCACCACGTACGAGAACACGGTGCCCGGACCACTCGCGGCGACCGTGTCCCAGTCGGGCGAGCCGCACGCACCGCACCCCGGCAGCCAGGGCAGCCGCAGCCTCCCGCAGCCGCCGCACCGCTGGATGAGCAGCCGGTGACCGGCCACGCCCTCCCAGAAGCCTTCGTTGTCCCGGTTGATCACGGGGCGCGGCCGGAGGACGGGAGCGGGCCTGGAGGCGGACGTGTACTGGGCGGACGGCAGCCGGACCGGCTGAGCGGCCTGGACCCGTGCGGGCTGGGCGGGCAGGACCCGTGCGGGCTGGGCGGCCGGCGTGTATTTGAGGATGCGGAAGCGGTGCGTACCCACCGTCCGGCCGCCGGTCCGCACCTTCGTCCGCATGGTGATGAAGTACCCCGTACCGAGCTTCGTCGTCTTCCGTCGGGACACCGACTCGATCACTGCGTCGAAGGTGATGCGGTCACCGGGGCGCAGCGGCCGCAGGTACTCCTGCTCGCAGTCGGTCGCCACCACCGAGCGGAATCCCGCCGCGTCGAGCAGCGCGAACAGCTCGTCCTGGGCAGGTGTCCGGCCGCCGTGTCCCGAAAGACCGCCCATGGTCCACGCCTGCAGCATCGTCGGCGGCGCGATGGCGTCCGGCCCGCGGTACGCCGCGTTCCTGTCGCCCATCGCCTCGCACCAGTGCCTGATCATCGGCTCGTTGACGGGGTCCTTGCCTTCGCAGTAGACGACGGCGGGCCGCCCTTCGTACGTCTTCAGCTGTGCGTAGAGCTCGTCGGTCACCTCGTCCGCCTCCACACGTCCACCCTCCGGGGGAATCTGACTGTCCGTCAGCTCGGGTGTGGTGTCAAGGCCACCGCCACGATCACCGCAGGTGCCGTCGAGCCTGCCCCCGGACGCCTGCCTGCGCGGCGGTGCCGGAGCACCGTCGCACAGGCGGGTCGTTCACCCCTTTCCGCAGGCCCCCCTCGGGCCGGTCGGCACCACCACAGATGCGTGATGCCGACGGTGATGTTGCCCTGATCGACGACGATGAGGCCGCAGCCGTTGGCACTCGCCGTGTTGTTCCGGTTGGACGCGCCGGCGACGGTGGCCACCTTCTGGGTGGTGGTCGCATTGCCCGGGTGGCCGCCCGCGACACCGCTGCCGGTGATCGTGGCCACCGAGGCGTTCGATCCGTCGTCCACGAAGCCGCCGCCGTCGGCCTCGGCGACTCCGGCAAAGAGTGACGAACGCGAGGGGCAGGGCGGCGCAAGCGGTGACGGTGCCGGCGGAACGGATGCTTACCATTTCGTTTCCCTCCATGAACAGGGCTGCTCAAATGCCCTGTGTTTCCCGGCAGTCGGCCGACAGATCCGGATCTCTTCCACGACGTCGCGAGATCAGAATTGCCCACCGAATCCCCGGCGAACCACCCCGGACCGGTCCATTCGCTCGCAAGCGTGATGACAAGTCGATAAACCCCTTCACGCCCGCGGACTCGCCTTCGGTGCGTGCACCCCCATCGCATCGAGGCCCGCCGTGCGGGATGAAGCCTTACACCACCTTTTCGACTGATACCCACCCCTTCCTTTCCTCGAACGTGTGTACGAAAATGGACTCATGGCCATCCCCGACCGGCAGACCGCCACCCTGGCCCTCGCCCACGCCCTCACCGCCGCGGAGCGCGGGCTCCCCGTCATTCCCCTGTCCCCCACCAAGCTCCCGGCCATCCGCTCCCCCCACCGGGACGAGCCGCAGCCGTCCTTGTGCCGGGGGGAGTGCGGCCTTCCCGGTCACGGCGTGCACGACGCGACCACCGACCCCGCCGCCGTACGCGCCCTGTTCGCCGCCGCGCCCTGGGCGACCGGGTACGGGATCGCCTGCGGACGACCGCCGCACCGGCTCATCGGCATCGACCTCGACACCACGTCGCAGAACGACTCCGTCGCGGAGCTCCGGCACCTCGCCCTGCGCCACCTGTTCACCATCCCGGAGACCGTCACGGTGCTGACGCCGAGCGGTGGCCGCCACCTGTGGCTCACCGGCCCGCCCGATGTGGTCGTCCCCAACTCCGCGGGCCGGCTCGCCCATGGCATCGATGTGCGCGGCGCGGGCGGTTACCTCGTCGGCCCGGGCTCCGTCACCGCCCACGGCGCGTACCGCCTGGCCCCTGGCACGGCGGACCTGCCTCCCGCACCCTGTCCGCGCGCCCTGTTGCGCCTGATCGCACCTCCCGCGCGCCCCCGGCACGCCGCGCCGCCGCGGCCCTCCGGACACCGCCCGGACGAGACAGCAGGCGGGACGCACCAAGGGCAGGGGCTGGTCCAGTTCGTGCGCGCCGCACAGGAGGGGCAGCGCAACACCCGCCTGTTCTGGGCCGCCTGCCGCGCCTACGAGCACGGCTTCGGCGATGCGCTGGCGGACGCCCTCACCGACGCGGCGGTCCGGGCGGGGCTCACGGAACGGGAGGCACGCGCGACGATCGCGTCGGCCGCCCGGCTCAACGCCGGTCCCCGCGGATGACATGCATCACACAGGAGGTTGCCGCATCAGGGGCAACTACGGCCTATCCGCCGGTTTGCCTTCCCGGTGAGCGCCCGCAGCCCTGCCTCGGACGTGCTAAACGTCCTTCCTTCTCCCCCATATCCGGTCATACGATCACTGGGCAGCCGCACTGCGTGAGTGCCACCGCAGCGGTTGCCCTCTGCTTGCTCGACCTGCTCGACACCTGGCCTGAGCTGATTCAGACCTCTTCAGGCCTGCTTTGACCGCGCCTCGGACCTGAGAAAAGGGCTCTCTTGAACATTCGCCGCATGCTCGCCACGGCAGTCGTCACCGCAGTGACCACTCCCGCCGTGCTGCTCACCGTCACTCCGGCGTTCGCCGATACCAAGCCCGCCACTGGGCAGTCGGCCACGCAGCAGGCCGCGGCGGAGAAGCCGACCATCGAGGAGTTGGAGAGGGCTGCCGAGGCGGCGCGGAAGGCGTACGACGCCGCCGTCGAGACCCAGAAGGAGGCGGAGGAGGCCAAGGAATTCGCCTTCTCCGACCAGGCGCCCCACGCCCTGGAGGCCAAGGAGGCGGCCGATGACGCCGTCGCCGCCAAGGTCGACAAGGAGGGGGCCGACATGGCGCTCGCCGAGGCCAGGGCCGACCTGGCCGCTCTCCCCGAGAACGCTTCGGAGGAGGAGAAGGCCGCCCAGCGGAAGGTCACGGACGCCGAGGCCGCCGCCGACGAGAAGGCGGAGAAGGCGGCCGACGCCGCGGACGACGCCCGCGAGGCCGCCGGGCAGGCGGCGGCCGAGGCCGAGAAGGCCACGGCAGCGGCGCTCGCGGCGAAGGAGGCGGCCGACAAGGCGCTCGCCGACGCCAAGGCCGAGGAGGGTGAGGACGACGGAGACGAGGACGGAGACGAGGACGGAGACGAGGACGAAGAGCCCGCCTGCGTCCCTGAGACCAAGCTGACCACCGTCGCCCACGGCCTCCCCTCGAAGATCGTCGCGGGCACCACGATCGACTTCTCCGTCCGGGTCACCAACGGCACTGACAAGACCTTCGACGAGGTCCGGCCGTTCGTGTACTTCCACGCGACCGACAAGACCGGCTACAACGTCGTCGACCAGTACTTCGACCTGCAGTGGCGGTCCACCGGCACTTCGCCGGAGTGGACGGATGTCGTGGCCGGTGGCTACGCCGGTCCCATCAGCCCGCTGAAGGCCGGGGCCCACGCCGACGTCAAGCTGCGCCTGACGGTCGACGCCAAGGCGCCCGCCGGGAACGGCGTCGCCTTCGTCGCCGGTGACTACGTCAACGACGACGGCACCTGTGGCGGCAACTTCTCCACGGAGTACGAGTTCGACGTCCTGGCCGCGGGCACCAAGCCGGGCAAGGTCGACGACGCCAAGCCCGGCAAGACCGCCAAGACCAGGCCGGCCGCCGTCCCGCAGGGCGGCACCACCGGGACCCTGGCCAACACCGGCTCCGCGTCCGCCCTCCCGCAGCTCGCGGCAGCTGCCGGAGCGGCCCTCGCCCTCGGCGCGGGCGCCGTACTGGTCGTCCGCCGCCGGAAGGCCGACTCCGCCAACTGACACCCCAGTTGAGATGCCGCGCCGCCTCCGCCGACTCGGGCGGGGGCGGCGCAGTCGCGTCGCCCGGCGGGTCCGACGCCTGGCGGGCGGCTTCTCAGTTCATGACGGCCGCCCGCCGAACTGCCAGTTGTGGACCTCGATGTCGGCATAGGGGCCCAAGGTCAGCACGGCGCGTGCCGTTTCCGGGTCCGGCGCCCGGACCAGCACCGCCGTACCCAGCCAGGTGGTGCCGTCGTCGGACAGCAGGGGCCCGTACGCAATCAACTCGTCCCGCTTGGCGGGCACGGCGAGGTCGGCACCCCGGCTCGTGCCGAGGCCGAGCACCAGGTACCGGTTGCCACCGGTCCGGCCACCGGGGAAATCCCACATGGTGCGCCCCAGCATGTTGCGCCACCGGCGCAACAGCACGTCCCGGTACACACCCGCCTGGTAGCCGGGCTCCTCGAAGGCAAACTCCCGCGCGGCGGCAGGATCTGGCAGGTCGACGATGTGCACGCTGCCGGTGGGTATGTCACCGTCGCTGGTCAGGGTCGGGCCACGGGCGATCATTTCCTTCTGGTACCGGTCCATGTAGGACCAGTGCTCTTCCAACAGCTCGTGGCGCAGCGCCACGGAGTCGGGCCGATCGCGGTGGTAGCAGAAGAACTCCATGCCCACACTTTCCACCACCGTGCGGCGCGTCATCTCGGTCCCCTGGTCAACGCTCCGGGCGACGCCGGCATTCTCCGGTGAGCGCTGCCCTCAGCTCGCGTCCCTCTCGATGGCCTCGAAGACGTCGGCATCCGTCTCCTGCTGCCAGGCCGGAAGGTCGGGCGCAATCGGCCACGTAGCCGGGCTTCGGGTCCCCGAAGTGCTTGAACATCCGAGCCGACCAACACGTCGCAACGAACCGGCTCTTCTGCTCCCGGTTCAGTCGCGCAGTGTGGCAGTCGCTGATCTCGATGCCAAAGCCCTGCGGTCGGGACGCACCCGTCGCAAACCACACCGGCAGGCCGCCTGCCGCCAGCCATGCTTCACCCACCCCATGGTCGTGATCAGCGAACGCCCCGCCGAGGCGGAGGACCGGGCGGTGCCCGGTCACTGGGAGGGCGACCTGATCACCGGCAAAGACGGCGCCTCGGCCATCGGCACCCTGGTCGAACGCGCCACCCGCTATGTGATGCTCCCGCACCTGCCCGACGGCCGCACCGACCGACGCGTGGGCGGGCTCGCGGCCTGATCAACACGACCACGTGTTGCCACGACCCCTAGAAACCGCCGTTCCGAGTGGCCTTTGACATGCACAGATGACATTGCGTGTGCACGTCCATCGTGATGCTGATCCGGCTCTGGTCGAGGGTCTCCATCACGACGCGGATCGGGTACGGAGCGGGCGGCACCTACGCCTACCGCTCGACGGGCTCCGTCTCGTCGCCGTCAGCCGCCGGTCGACCTCGCTGTACGCGGCCGAGGGCACCAAGTTCAACAGCGTCGCCTGACGCCGGAAGAGAAACAGGCAAGCTGCCGTACAACCCTGAGTTCAGATCAGGAGTCGAAAAGGTCGGTGCGCACCGAGGTGCGTACCGCCCGGCTTCGTTCCAGAGGGCCAGCGACTCCACCCGCTTCAGGACCTTCTTCTGATCCCTGTCTCACGCCTCCACCTCTTCCCGACCGAAAGGGTCGACGTGAACCACCGCGTCTCGCGGCGCCGTCTGACCGCCGCTGTCCTCACCGCGACGGCCGTCACCGGCACCCTCCTGGCCGCCCCGCCGGCCTCCGCCGCGCCCGCCCTCGCGCCCGCCGCAGTACAGGCGGCCGCTCAGGACGTCGCGCCGTTCCCGGCGGGCGGCACGCTCCTCAGCGCCGGGCCGACCGGCTTCCTCGCGAAGGCGGGTACGACCGAGTCGCCGTACTTCTGGACCCGGTACGACGGCACCGTCACGGCGCTGCCCGGCTCCCGTTACTACGGCGCCGCCGGAACCGACACGATCGTGCAGCTCGGGGAGAACGGCACATACACCCTGTACGACATGGGCACGAACGCCGAGCCGGTCGTCATCACGGCCCCCGGCACGCTCCAGGGCCTCGTGGGCTCGACGCTCGTGATGACGGACGCCCAGGCGGGCGAGATCCACCTGGTGAGCAAGGCGGGGGGCGAGGTCGTCCGCCGCAAGGTGACCGGCCTGCCGTCGGGCACCTGGCGAGTCAGGAGCGTCGACGCGGGGGCTTTCACGGTGTCGACCGGCTACGACGAGGCTCTCCTCTCCCTGGTGGACGTCACCACCGCCGCGGCGGTCACCACCGTTGCCGCCGACAACAGCGTCCTCGGATTCGAGGCCATCACGGCATCGCCGACGCACCTGACGTGGTACGACTACACGCCGGCGGACGACGGTGGGCACTTCCACCTCCTCGACCGCAGGACAGGCAAAAGCCGGACCGTGACCGGAGGCAACGGGTTTTCCGCGCCTGCCCTTTCGGACGACTGGCTGGCACTTCTCAACGTCCAGAGCGCCGAGCACTCAGGACGGCCACTCGTCCTTCACTCGCTGACGGACGGCCGGGATCTGCGCGTTCTCGACCGCGCGGACGAGGTGAAGGTCGGACCCGACGGCACGTTCCTCGTGCGGGGCAACCTCGCGCGGGAGGACGGGATCTACCGCGTCTCCGTCGGCGGGGACGGCGCGCCCACCGCGGAACTCGTGGCGAGCGGCGGACGCCTGGCGGACCTCGCCGTGACGGGCCAATCGGTGCCGCAGGTCGTCGACTTCGACGACGACGACGACCTGGCGACCATCTCCTGGGAGTTCAACCACCCGGTGGCGGTCTCGTTCACCCTGACCCACACCGCTTCCGGACGGCAGCGGACCCTCGGGTACTACACCGGTTCGCGACCCGGATACCACTTCCCTCTGAACAGCGACGGCGGCTACTACGACGCGGCCGACTACAGCGGGACGTACACCTGGAAGATGACGGCCAAGGAGACGCAGAACGTCGGCCCGAGCGTCGAGCGGACCGGCACCCTCACGCTGAACCGCCCGCTGACGGCGCGCGACTACGACGCCAACGGCTCCCCGGACGTGCTCGTCCGCGACAGCGCCGGCGGGCTGTCCGCGTACGACAGCAAGCAACTGCGCAACATGCACGCGTCCATGCAGCCGACCCCGACCGTCCTGGGCACCGGCTGGAACACGTACACGCTGATGGCCGCCCCCGGCGACCTCGGCGGCTCGGCCGCGGACGATGTCGTCGGCCGGGACCGCGACGGCGTCCTCTGGCTCCACCAGGGCGAGCGGCAGAAGCTGCTGCCCCGTACGAAGATCGGCGGCGGCTGGCAGGTCTACAACAAGATCACCGGCGGCTCCGACCTCAACGGCGACGGGCGGGGCGACCTCCTCGCCACCGACACCTCCGGCGTCCTGTGGCTCTACACCTCCACCGGCAACGCCGCCAAGCCCTTCAACTCCCGTAAGAAGATCGGCGGAGGCTGGGGGGTCTACAACCTCCTCACCGCCCCGGGCGACATCGCGGGCGAATTCGGCGGTGACCTGCTGGCCCGTGACACCTCCGGCACCCTGTGGCTCTACCTGGGCAAGGCCGACGGCACCTTCACCGCCCGCCGCAAGATCGGCGGCGGCTGGCAGCAGTTCAGCCACCTCACCCCCTTCGGGGACAAGAACAAGGATGGCCGGACGGACCTGTACGCGATCGGGCCCTCCGGATCCCGGTACTACCAGGCCACGGATTCCGTGGACCGCCCCTTCGGGACCCCCGAGATGCTGTACCTGCGGGCCGACTCCACCACGTACAAGACCCTCTTCTGAGCGTGGCGCGGCGGACCTGACGCACATCCGGGCAACTTCGAACGGGCGTACAACCCTCCGGCCTTCTCATGAACCCTGCGGGCGTGGCGTATCGCGCCACGCCCGCACTCCTGGGGAGGGACGTTCCGTTGAATTGTCCGCTCGCCACCACCATCTCCTCGTCCTCGCCGTGACCGCCGGGGGCCTGGCGGCCCCGGCGGTCACCGCCGGGCAAGCTAAGGGCTCTGCTGTCGTGGCAGACCGGCCATCGCGGTTTGCAGGTCACGACATGCTTTCCCGGGCGCCGCAGACTTGCAGCGCTACTCTGAGCGGCTAGGCAGTCGAGGCCGTCGAGCCAGGGCGCAGCTGTTCGCCCAGGTCAGCACACCAACCAGCCCCAAGTGCGTAGCCTCCCAAGCTGAGGTCCAGGAAGCTGCTAGCTTGCACGGGCCGGCCGTCGCGGCTTGCTCTGGTCGACGACACGAGCCGGTAGTGACTGAGGCCGGTGGGGGTGGCCGGAGCCTACGCCCACCTGATCGGTCGGCGCGCTCCTGGCTGGCTGTCGTCGGCTGAGGTTCGTGCCGCAACCGTGCTCGACGCAGAGGCCAGCCACGATCAGCGAAGATGACCTATGGTCGAGTTTCGCCTCACCTTGTCTCGAAACCCCAGGTCAGTGGCATGACGCGGTTGCTGCGGTCCGGGTCTGTGCCAATGGCCACAGCGAGCGGAATACACGTAGGCTCATACTGAGCTATGACAAAGCCTGCGTCCCCGAAGCGTCATTTGCCTACCAGCCCCTTCAAGGCCCCGGTCACACAGGCTCCCCAGCACTTCGTCATGGGCGACCAGGTCACCCATGACGTGTACGGCCTCGGCCGGGTAGTCGGCATCGAGGACGGAATCGCGGCGCTCGTGGATTTCGGCTCGACCCAAGAGCGAATCTTGAGCCCGTACGCCAAGATGACCAAGCTCTAGGACCGCTGGGCCCGGTCACGGCACGCCAGGCCCCATCAGGGACCTGTAACGAAAGGCAGACCTCTCATCGACCCAACGTCGCTGTTCTCGGCCCTGGAAGGGCAACCCCGCCGTTCCACTGCAGTCTCGCCGCCTCCGACGACAAAACCCTTCCAGGCCCCGGACTTCGGAGAAGACGAGATCTTCTGGCCCGAGGATGCGCAGGAGCCCGCCCCGGGCACGCGTGCGGCGCGGCCCAAGGCTGCCTAGTGGTGGTTTCGACAGCTACCCGCGGGCTGTCTGCGGTGCTGCAGTGAGGAGTGTGGCCGTCTCAGTTTCCGTCTGATTCAGCTCCGTTCACGGTCGTTCAGGCGAGACCCGAAGCCGTCCCGGCACCGGCGGCCAAAAACATGCGGTCTCAGGACGCTCTCGGCCAGGCGCGCGGTGAGGGAGAGCCGGCGGGCGTTCCTCTCTTGGGCGCGCTCGCCCACGGCGTAGTCGTCGTTGGCCACATTGGCCTGGTTCAGCGCCTTCGTCCCGCTGGCCCTGATCGGGTAGTCGCCGCAATACACTCCCTGCCCTTCGGCCGCGCGGAAGCGCTGGCCCAGGAACGGCAAATCGATGACTCCCGGGACCGAGCGGTCGTCCACGATCAGTCCGAGAGACACCCCGCAGAGCGGGATGCCGCTCACGAGGTTCGCGGTCCCGTCGACCGGGTCAAGCGCCCACGTCAGAGCGCCACCGATCCCCGCGGCCCCCTCTCCTCCCCGAGGAAGCCGATCTCCGACGTTTCCTTTTGCAGGAAGGTGCGGACGCGCTCCTCCACAGCGAAGTAGATCTCAGACACCATGTCCCGGTGCCCTGGCCTGCACCGCCCCCACGGCCATGTCCATCACCAACGCGGACGCCTGGCCCAGCGCAGCGCAAGCAACCGCGAGAGGCGACCGCAGGTCAGTCATTAAGCTCCCGTCTCTCCCACAGCGTGGTGAAGATCTGGTCGAACGTCGGGTAGAGCCCGCCGGCGACCCGGCGCTTCCGGAACTCGTACGCCGTTCCGAGGCAGAGCAGCCGCCGCAGGAGTTGTCCCGGGCGCTGGAGTGGGTCGCCAAGCATTTCGCTCCCGATAACCGATGCCGCGCACGCCGAGCATGTGCGGAGAGCTCTGAACGCGATCTCGGTCAAGCTGGACGGCAAGACCGCCGCCGAGAACACGACTCGTCGGAAGCGGATGATTCTCAGCAACGCCTTCACCTACGCCATCGAGCGAGAGCGCCTGGAGGGGAATCCTCTCCGCCGCGTCGACTGGCAGGCGCCTCCCACCGACGACGAAGTGGTGCCGAATACGCAGCTCACCAAGTCCCTCATCGAGGCTGTACGAGGGCATGGCCCCCGCGGTGAGCACCTGGAGGTGTTCTTCGGCTGCATCTACTACGCAGCTGTGCGCCCCAGAGAGATCGCGGCCCTGAAGGACACCGACTGCGTACTGCCGGATGAGCCGAGCGAGGACGCTGAGGACCAGGCGGCCAACGAGTGGGGAGAGCTCATCCTCGCCGAGAACCACCCCGAGGTCGCGTCAGGTTGCACCGACGACGGCACGCCGTACGAGAAGCGCGGCTTGAAGCGCCGTGCCGCCCGCGAGAACGTCCTCTCGCCCAAGGATGTGAAGACCCCGCTCGCCGACCTGCCGTACTCGTTGCGGCACGCGGGAGTCTCTCTGTGGATCAAGGCCGGAGTGGAGCCACCCGAAGTGGCGCGCCGCGCGGGGCACAGCCTCGCGGTCCTCTGCCGGGTCTGTGCAAAGATCCTGCGCGGCTGGGAGACCCACGCCAACCAGCTCATCGACAAGGCGCTGAAGGGCGACGCCGCTTCGTAGGCGCGCCTTCGGCGGGGCACCACTCTGGTCCTCCGTCGGGTGAGGTGCATGTACTTGAGACCCGGTGGCTCATGTACATGCACCGCGTGCTTCGACCGGAAGGAAGCCGCAGGCAGGACACGCTGACAGCCGCGTCGGACGTACTTCTACGAGTCCGTCGCCTCGCGCGTGGCTGAGTCAGCGACTTCATTGTGATCGTCAACTCTGAGTCCCCGTACCTGGGTTATGGGATTCTGCGACCGCAGACCCTCAACAGGCGGAGTTGCACGTACAGATGAAGCAATGGTTGGCCGAACGCGGCATTCACTACCTGTTCCTTCTCTTCTCCGCGGTCCTCGGTGTGGCCGTTGCCGTCGTCTCCGTGTGGGCGGATGGGACCCAAGGGGCCGACAAGAGACTCTGGGCTCTCATAGCCGGCGTCTCCGCCTTCGGCGTCGTGCTGATCACACACTTCGAGAAACGCTTGGTTGAAAAGGGCAAGAAGCGGGCCGAGGACCGCGCCATCCGGGCTGAGGCGGACATGGCGAAGCTGTACTCGACGACACTTCGCCCCCTGAGCAACACGATCAAGGCGCTTACGGCGCTCTACGCGAGCGCGGCCCCGCTACCGTCCTCCCTCCCCTCACAGACGGGTTCCGACCTCCAGCAGAAGCGCAGGGAAGTCCTCGATCGAGTCTTGGCCGGAGCAGTCTCACTCACTGCTCCGCCGATGGAACCGAGCTTCATCCCGCGGGCCCGGTGCAGCTTCTATCTGTACGACGCCGCCACGGGCAGCTTCACGCTGGAGGGCACCTTCCCCGGGCACCGAACCCCCAGGGCCGTCATCGACCCGGTCGGCGCCGCACACATGAAGAACGAGATCCTTGGGGGAGGCGGCAAGACCTTCAGGATCGACGGAGACCAGGAGAAACACTCCTATCTCATCCCGGTAGGCACGGGATACAAAGCGGTGATCGCCGTCCCCGTCATCTACGGGACCGAGGAGATAGGCATACTTGCCGTCGACGCCCCCAGCTTCACGGACTTCATCGATCCACATGTCACGCTTATGGAATCGCTGGCCAACGTCCTCGCGGCTTCCTACGCATTGAGGTAAGGGAGGCTTTCGATGGCACGGTGGAACCGGCGGCGTAGGCCGCGCAGGCGATTCGGCGAACCTCACATGCCGGAGCACATGGAGGGCGTCAGACGCGAGGACTGGGCACTGCTGGTAGAGCACGAGTACACGCATCGTGCGGCCCTAGACGAGGCGCGCCGAACCGTGGAAGCCGAGCTGGACCGGCCGCACGAGCGGAACGTGTCGAACCTGAGCATCGCCGTCGTCTCGTCGCTCGTCTTCGGCATCATCGCCGTCGCCTTGTTCGCCATGGGGTTCGGATTGTGGAGCCTCCTGCCAGTGACTCTGCTGGTGCCAGCGCTCGCCCTGGCCCTTCGTTTCATATGGATGGTGCTCCGCCGGGACCCCCTGGCCCGGGGTCAGATGGCCGGGGACCGGCGGTAGCTGAGCGAAGAGACCGAGAGGACAGACCACCGGCCTTCGACCAGGCGTGCAGGCAGCGCGCGCTCGATGCGACGTTCTCAAGGCTCCGCCAGAGCCGAGCAGGCTCGCGTCCTTGGGCCGCACCTGGGCCACACGCCCTGGTCAGAACCGGGGCACAGCGAGAAACCGTGAGACAGTTCGAATCGAGAAGGGGTGCCTCGACGAACGAGGCACCCCTTCTCACCTGGCCTTATATGTGGCCTGCGCGCGGTGGGTGTGGGATTTGAACCCACGGTGACTCGCGCCACGACGGTTTTCAAGACCGTTCCCTTAGGCCGCTCGGGCAACCCACCCAGCGCCCCGGGCGCCTGTCCCGGAGCGGCTACAGACTACCGGGCGGTGCCCATTGGGTGCAGCAGCGTTCCGAGTCGTGAAGGGGCGGTCAGCTGTCGCCCTCGCGTTCGCCCAGGGTCAGCTCGGCCGTCCGCTCCTTGCCGTCGCGCTCGTACGTCAGCGTGACCTTGTCGCCCGGCTTGTGGTTCCAGATCTCGCTGATCAGCGTCGGGCCGCTGTCGATCGTCTTGCCGTTGAAGCCGGTGATCACGTCGCCCGGCCGCAGACCCGCCTTCGCCGCGGGGCCGTTGGAGGGCACTGCTGCCGTGCCGCCCGCGCCCTCGGTGGCGATCTTGGCGCCCGTTCCGTCGCCCGCCATGTCGACCGTCGCCCCGATCACCGCGTACACCGGGCGACCGGTCTTGATCAGCTGCTCGGCCACCGTCTCCGCCTGGTTGATCGGGATCGCGAAACCGAGGCCGATCGAACCGGCCTGGGACTGGCCAAGGCCGCTGCCCGCTGACTGGATGGCCGAGTTGATGCCGATGACCGCACCGTTGGAATCCAGCAGTGGGCCGCCCGAATTGCCCGGGTTGATCGAGGCGTCGGTCTGCAAGGCGCTCATGTAGGAGTTCTTGCCGCTTGAGCCGTCGCCGGACGCGACCGGGCGGTTCTTGGCGCTGATGATGCCCGTGGTGACCGTGTTGGACAGGCCGAAGGGGGCGCCGATCGCGATGGTCGAGTCGCCGACCACGACCTTGTCCGAGTCGCCGAGGGGCAGCGGGGCCAGACCGGCAGGGGCGTTCTTCAGCTTCAGGACGGCGACGTCGTAGCCCTGGGCCCGGCCGACGACCTCGGCGTCGTACTTCTTGCCGTTGGAGAACATCACCGACAGCGCGCCACCGTCGGCCGCGGAGGCCACGACGTGGTTGTTGGTGAGGATGTGGCCTTCCTTGTCGTAGACGAAGCCCGTGCCCGTACCGGCCTCGCCTCCGCCGTCGGGGCTGTCCATGCCGCCGCTGCCCGCCTTGGCTTCGATGGTCACCACGCTCGGCAGTGCCTTGCCCGCGACCGCCGCCACCGTGCCGGGGTCGCGCTTGAGGTCCTGCGGTGAGACGGCGGAGACCGTGGTGGAGCCGGCGGCGTCGTCGTTGCGTTCCGCGGCCCAGTAGCCGATGCCACCTCCGACACCGCCCGCCACCAGCGCCGCGACAAGCACGGCCGCGAGGAGTCCGCCCGTCCGCTTGCGCCGGGACGGGGCCGACGGGACCGGTGCTCCCCATGCGGGACTTCCGTAGGTGGGGGCGGCGGGCGGGGGCGGCCACCCGGCGCCGGGGTGCTGCGGTGCGGCCGGATCCGGCTGGGAGGAGTGCCAGGGTCGATCGGCCGCGGCCGCCGTCGTCGTCGGCTCCCGGGATTCGTCGGAGGGCTCCGGAGATCCAGCCGCCTCGGCGGCCTCAGATGCAGGGGACTCCGCGGGAGAAGAGGGTGATCCGTCGGCAGGGGAGGGGCCCGGTCCGGGCGGAGGACCCTCGGGAGCGGTGCCCGGCCGAGGAGGTACGGACGGGGCGGCCGGAACCGCGTTGCCCTCGTTCTCGGTGCTCACAGCTCTGTCTCCTCAGATTCCATGTCGGTGTCGGTTCGTTCTGCTTCGTCGGCACGATCCGTCCGCAGACAGCTTTTCCCACAGCACGTCAGGCCACTGTAAGCAGGAGCTGTGCGTATTCCGGCAATCCTTTACTTCCGGCGAAACGGACGCACCCCCGGGGCGTCCGACCAGTTGTGCCGGCGCTGCCGGCTCCGGACGTCCGGAACAGCCGAAGGCGACCGGGAACGATAGGTTCCGCCGCCCTCCTGCATCCGTGTGCCCCCTCCCGATGACACCATGACGCGGTGACCCAAGCACGGCAGCAACACATCCAGGTCGTCGCCCACCGAGGTGCCTCCGAGGACGCCCCCGAGCACACGCTGGCCGCCTACCGCAAGGCGATCGAGGACGGCGCGGACGCCCTCGAGTGCGATGTGCGGCTCACCGCCGACGGACATCTCGTCTGCGTACACGATCGGCGCGTCAACCGAACGTCCAACGGCCGCGGCGCTGTCTCCGCCCTGGAGCTGGCCGATCTAGCCGCCCTCGACTTCGGCTCCTGGAAGGACGCACCGGAGAGCCCGGACTGGAGGGACCCGTCCCTGACCTCGGTCCTGACCCTGGAACGGCTGCTGGAACTGGTCGCCGACTCGGGACGCCCCGTCGAGCTCGCCATCGAGACCAAGCACCCCACCCGCTGGGCCGGCCAGGTCGAGGAGCGGCTGCTGAAGCTGCTCGGGCGCTTCGGTCTTGACTCGCCGCCGTCGGCCGAGGAGTCCCAAGTGCGGATCATGAGCTTCTCGGCCCGCTCCCTGCACCGGATCGCCGCGGGCGCGCCCTCCCTTCCCACCGTGTATCTGACGCAGTTCATGACGCCGCGGCTGCGGGACGGACGGCTGCCCGGCGGTGCGCGGATCGCGGGCCCAGGCATCCGGCTCGTGCGCAGCCATCCCGGCTATGTCGCCCGGCTCCAGGAGGCGGGCCACGGTGTCCACGTGTGGACCGTTAACGAACCCGCGGATGTCGAACTCTGCATCCGCCTGGGGGTGGACGCGATCATCACCAACCGTCCCAAACAAGTTCTGTCCCAACTGGGCCGCCCATGACCGCGGTCACAGGGAGTGCTCCGGCGCGTTCGGTGCGTATTCGATGTGTCGAGTGCGTCACTCGTCCATGGTTGGCCGGTTTCCGGTCCAGTCCATTGGGGCATTCACACCGTGGCGTGGGGCAAAGGAGGTCTCGGGGGTGGCGTTTGTGGTGGCACAGGAGGTGCCCACGTCGTCGAGCATGGCCGTACCCCATGGCCCTGCGGGCGTGGGCGAGGCTCGACACAGGATGCGTGAGCAGCTGAACCGCAGCGGCGTATCCGAAGCAGTCGTCGACGATGCAGTTCTGATCCTTTCCGAACTTCTCAGCAATGCGTGTCGCCACGGCAGGCCCCTGGGCAGCGCCGATGTAGGTGACGGCGACGTCCGCGCCGCCTGGCGCGTGGACGATGAGGGCGGGCTCACGGTCGAGGTGACGGACGGGGGCGGTCCGACCCGCCCGGTTCCTGCCACGCCCTCGGTCACCGCACGCGGCGGCCGTGGGCTGAACATCATCACGGCGCTGGCCCAGGAATGGGGCGTGAGGGACGGCGTGGGCGGTGAGGTCACCGTGTGGGTGATCGTCACCAAAGGCCACCGCCGCGAGGACTTCGCCACGCGCATCGCGGGCCCGTCCTTCGATTTCGCCGACGTCTTCGAGGAGTTGGACTGATCCGGCACCTTCGGTGATCCATCCGGACCGACCCGACGCCGCACGTCAGGGCTCACGTCCGGACCGACCCGACGCCACACGTCCACGGACCGACGCCGCCCACTTGGGCCGCACGTCCCAAACGACCCGGAACCGCACGTCCCAACCCGCCCGGCGCCGCGCTCCCACCGACCTGACGCCACGCGTCCGGGCCCCGCCCCCAGCCCCGTATCGGCGATCCGTCACCTCTCCGTCCGCCACGCCGTCGGCCCCAGGCGCGGCACCGCTCCCCCACAGCCCCGGCAGACGGCTAGGCTCGCGCCCGACACAGCACCGCCGCTCATCGGGAGAAAGCCGCACCATGGCCAAGAAGCGCCCCCAGACCAAGGCGACGAACCCTCGGACCAAGGCCGGGGCCACAGGCGTCGACGAGCCCGTGCCGGTCGTGGGCGCGCGTGAGCCCTGCCCCTGTGGCTCGGGCCGCCGCTACAAGGCCTGTCACGGCCGGGCCGCCGCGCACGCCGTGACCGAACTCGTCCAGCGCCCCTTCGAGGGCCTGCCGGGCGAGTGCGACTGGGTGGCCCTGCGCGAGCTGGTGCCCGCCGCCACCGTCGAGCTGTCCCTGAAGGGCGGGCTTCCGGAGGGCGTGCCGTCCGTGACGCTCGCGACCGTCCTGCCGATGGCCTGGCCCGCGCTGCGCCGCGACGACGGCTCCGTACTGCTCGGCCTTCAGAACGACACGCCGTCCGGCGACCTCAGCCGCGACCTCGCCGGCACCCTGCGGCGGGCATTCGCCGCCGAGCCCGGCACGCCCGTCACCGCGAGCGACCAGGCGTCCGACGTACGGCTGCAGGATCTACTCGACCCGGACGCCGTCTTCGAGCCGACCGTCCACTCCGGCTTCGAATTCTGGGTTCCGGGTTCGGCCGAGAATGCCTCCCCTGATGTGGCCGCCTCCCTCGAGCGTGCGAACGCCGCGGCGATCCCGACCGCGAAGCTGTCCGGAGTCGACGCCGCCTACTGGTGCGAGACACCCGAGAAGAACCACCTGCGCTGGGTCATGCCGCACCCTGAGGAGCGGCTGCTCGACGCCCTGGCCCGGCTGCACGCCGCAGGCGTCTCCTCGCTCGGCGAGGGCACCCGTCTCGTCGGGTCCTTCCGTGCCCACGGGCTGATGGTCCCGGTCTGGGACCTGCCGCGATCCATGGGCGCCGAGGACTGCGAGAAGCCCGCCGCCGAGTTCGCGGAGCGCCTCGCGTCCGCCCTGGAGATCGACACTCCGCTGACTCCGGAGGAGCGCCGGGCCCGCGGCGGTCTCACCAACCGGCAGGTCACTCTCAGCTGAGAGTGACGAATACTCCGGAACTTCGGGTGACTCCAGTCACAACTCGCTCTATCGAGAGCTAAATCCCTGTCCGAATACCAGAGATCGAATTTGCGAACCGCAGATCTCTTGTTACCGTTCTAGAAGCCCGGTCGCTGGTGCATCCCCCGTCGCCAGCGACCGGGCGCTTCCATTTTTCCGGAGCGTTCGATTCCTCAACGACCCATCGGGGTACGGGAGTTACTGCCGGACCGCAGCAGCAGCGGTGCGTCGATGTCGGCCCATGCGGCGGCGAACTCCGCGATGGCGAAGTAGTGCGACGGCGCACCCAGCGAACCTTCCCGAGGGGTTTCGCACGTGCCCGGCTCGTCGCCCTCGTCGACCCGGCAGTTCGTCTGCCAGGTGCGCCCGCCGGGGCCCATCAAGGTCAACACGGACGTCAATTCCTCACCCGTCGCATTGCGGTAATACGTACGTGCCCAGGTCTCCCCGCCCCCGCTCAGGACGCACGTCTGCGCCACGACCCTGTCCGGGGAGGCGAGTTCCGGCCCACATCGCTCGGAGGCGTGTGGTGGGACCTGCTCGCCGGCTCCAGTACCATGCGCCCCTTCGTGCCCGGCCGCCCCGTCGGCTGCGCCGAGCCCCGAGAGCAGTTCCGCCGCGGATCCGGCGGCCCCGTCCCCGGCCCCCTCCCCGGCTCCGTCGGTCCCGCCGCCCTCCCCGCCGGGCGACCGTGATCCGGCGCCTGGGACGCCGGCGGTTCCGGCCGACGCGGCGAGCGGGAACAGCGTGACGACGGCCACTACAGCGGCGAGCCCGATCATGCGGAGATTCATGGGCCACCTGCCGACTGCGCGTGAATTACTGACGGTTGCGGCGAAGGTATCCACGAAATGCGCGCGCCCGGAGCGGCGCGCGCCCAATTCCGTGACAAGTCGGCCCGGCTCCTACCCGTACGAGTGACGCAGCGGGCCGCGCCGAGCATCGGGACAGTTCACGCCGGCACGCGGGCCGCGCCACACACCGGCACAGTTCACGTCCTGCACGCGGGCCCGCCCGCGACGAAGGCCTCGTGCGACGTCCGGACGTCAGTAGGCGAGCCGGCTGTCCTCGCCCGCCTCCGGCGGGTACAGCCCGCTGTCGGGTGCGCTGCTGGCACTCGCCTCGACCAGTGCGTCCACCACTGCCTCGACGTCCGGAAGCCAAGGCGCGGCCGACCCCGGCAGCGGCGCCCGCTCCCAGCGGGCCTGCCCGGTCCCCGTCTCCGAGGGCGGCAGCACCAGATAGCCGCCCTCGCCGTGGAACCGCAGCGAACTGGGCACGCAGTCCTTGACGAAGAGCAGCTCGCCGAGCTGCTCCAGGCTGTACGGGGCGACCAGCAGCGACCACCGGGTGGGGGTGGCGACGACGGGGCCGAGGCGCATGTCCATGCCGTCGAGCACGGCCAGCGCCCGGGCCGCAGCGACGGCGGGCAGGCTCAGTGCGCAGGGCGCACGGCCGCCGGTGGCCAGCACGACGGGTGCGGTGGGCCGGTTGGTCCACCACCAGCGGATCATCCGCTCGTCGGTGGTGGCCGCCAGGAGTCCTGGGTCGAAGGGGTGCGCGCCGGGGACGACGCACTCGGGGTCGGGGCAGGCGCAGTCGCGCCCGCGGTCACCGCGGCTTCTTCCGGAGGCTTTCGGGGAGCCGCCCACCGCGGTCTTCGTCCCCACACCGGGAAGCACGGGCCATCCCCACTCGGCGGCGCACGTGAGGGCCGCTGCGAGTGGGAGCGGCCCCTTCTTGCGCCGGTACCGAAGCCTGCGTCGCCTTCCGAGGATCTCGCGCATGAGCGCTCGTTCCTTTCCGTTGAACGCCGGGGTCCACATCACAACACGTGTGCATGTCTTCACTGTGCGTACAAATGCGTACTGGTCGGCGCGTCACCGCCCATGCCACTGGCATGGGCGCCCCCTCGGTGCCTGCGGCAAGATCGCCGCCCGGGGGCCGAACGTCGGCTGTAGTCCATTAAACGCATGGCGAGGGGTGGCGCGCGCCTGGCGCTTACTGTCCCGCTCTGATACTTCCCCGCCACTCGAGGATGGGGCGCCGCCCTTTGGCTTTGAGACGCCCGGGCCCGCCGCCAGGTTCCGGGGGCGGTCCAACTGCCCCTGGCCATCACCGTCTACGTACACGTACCCAGCACGCTTGCAATGACGCTCCCCCTGGAGCTTGCACCCCGGGGCCCCCTGCCGAACGCCCTCAGTCGACCGCAGACATCGGCCATCAGGTGCTTTTTTCAGCCAAGTTAACCGCCCCGCAGACACCATCAATCCCACCGGGACAATGCTGGACATCACCTTACGTGTGCGTGTAGATGTGGATGCATGGGTAGCGGCGCAGATGGACATGGGGGTTTGCGATGCTATTGAGCAAAACGCACCTGCCGGAAAGCTGGCAGCCATGACCGCCCCGCACCTGCCGAAAGTGGCTGGAATCGATTCAACGGTCCCCGCGCCGACGCATAATTCTGCTCCGCTGCCACCCGTCCATGCCGCACCGCCCGCTCCGGGCGCGGTGATCCAGGACCGGCTGGCCGGCTGGGTCTCCGACCTCACCACCCTCCATGAACTCACCGAACGTCTGATCAGGACCTCCACGCTCGACGACGCGCTCGACGAACTGCTGAGCGCGGGTGCCGCACTGGTCGGCGCCCGCCGCGGGATGGTCGTCCTCGAACCGCCCCGCGACCCCGCGCGAGACGGTGCGTTCAGCGCCGGAAGCGGTCCGGCGCGCACCAGGGGCCTCGGCCTCAGCCACGCCGACCTCGGCCACATCGAGACCGTGCCGCGCGAGGTCACGGCGTACGGCTCGATCCTGGACGGTCGTCACCACGGCGCCTGCCTCGGTCCCCCCGCCGCCGTTCCAGGACCCGTCGCCCACCCCGATCTGCTCGCCGACGACTCCCTGCACCCGCTGCACCGCGAGGTCGCCGTCCGCCTCGGCTACGCCGCGAGTTACACGTCGCCGCTGTCCACCGAGGAGTCGGGCACGCTCGGCGCGGCCGTCTGGTACTACGACGAACCGGCCTCCCCCGTCGAGCGCCAGACCCATCTCGCCGGCCTCTACATGCGCTACGCGACCGAGCACCTCGCCCGCCTGCTGGAGCTGGAGCGCGCCCGCGCCACCGCGCTGACCGTTGCCGAGGAACTGCTGCCCAGCCGGCTGCCCCGGGTGCCCGGTGTGCAGCTCGCGGCGCGGCACCGGAGCGGACCGCGCGGCGGCGGCGACTGGTTCGACGCGCTGCCGCTGCCCGAGGGCGCGCTCGGGCTGGCGGTCGGATCGGTCAGCGGGTCGGGCCCGAGCGCTCTCGCCGCGATGGGCCGGCTGCGCGCGTCCCTGCGGGCGTACGCCGTGATGGAGGGCGAGGACCCGGTCGCGGTCCTCTCCGACCTGGAGCTGCTGCTGCGCCTGACCGAGCCCGCGCGCACCGCGACGGCCCTGTTCGCATACGCCGAACCGGCCTCCCGCAAGATCGTCCTGGCCGGGGCGGGACACACCCCGCCGTTGGTGGTCGGGGACCGCCGCACGGAGTTCGTCGAGACCTCGCTGTCGGCCCCGCTGGGCATGCTCGCCTGCTGGGAGGCGCCCAGTGTGGAGCTGTCACCACAGCCTGGAGAAACGGTGCTGCTGTACACCGACGGGCTGCTCCGGCGCACGGGCGACCCCATGGACCGGGCGTTCGCACGGCTGCACTCGGCCGCGGCGAGCGTGCCGAAAGCGGCCAGGATGGATCCCGCGGCGATCGCCGACCATGTCCTGCACACGATGCTGCCGCAGGGACTGGACCAGGCGGACGACGGCGAGGACGTCGTCCTGCTGGCTGCCCGTTTCGACTGATTCACCACTTCTCACAGGACCGCTCCGCCGGTCTTCCTCTCGCACATACGATGGAGACGCCCCTCCCGCCCGAACGGCGGCCGGGGCCCAATGTCGTATCGCGAAGGCCGACAGGCCCAGGAGGCAGACGTGGCGGAGGAACTCACCCCGGAGACCCCGGAAGAGGACGAGCAGCCGGTCAAGCAGCGCAAGAACGGTCTGTACCCGGGTGTGTCCGACGAGCTGGCCGAGAACATGACGACCGGGTGGGCCGACACCGAGCTGCGTGATCTGGAGCCCATCGCGCAGGTCGCGCAGACCGCCGCCCGCCGTGCGGCGCTCTCGGCGCGCTTCCCCGGCGAGCGGCTGGTGATCCCCGCGGGCAACCTCAAGACCCGCTCGAACGACACCGAGTACAGCTTCCGCGCCTCCACCGAGTACGCATACCTGACCGGCGACCAGACGGAGGACGGCGTCCTCGTCCTGGAGCCCAGGGGCGACGGACACGTCGCCACCGTGTACGTGCTGCCGCGCTCCAACCGGGAGAACGGCGAGTTCTGGCTGTCCGGACAGGGCGAGCTGTGGGTCGGCCGCCGCCATTCGCCGGCCGAGGCCGAGCAGCTGCTCGGCATCCCCGCCGCGGACGTGCGGGAGCTGCCCGAGAAGCTGCGTGAGGCAACCGGTCCCGTCCGGGTCGTCCGCGGTCACGACGCCGGCATCGAAGCCGCCCTCACCGACAAGGTGACCGCCGAGCGCGACGAGGAACTGCGCGTCCACCTCTCCGAGGCACGTGTCGTCAAGGACGACTTCGAGATCGCCGAGCTGCAGAAGGCGTGCGACGCGACCACCCGCGGCTTCGAGGACGTCGTCAAGGTCCTGGACAAGGCCGAGGCGACCAGCGAGCGCTACATCGAGGGCACGTTCTTCCTGCGCGCCCGCGTCGAGGGCAACGACGTCGGATACGGCTCCATCTGCGCCGCCGGTCCCCACGCCACCACCCTCCACTGGGTCCGCAACGACGGCCCCGTCCGCTCGGGCGACCTGCTCCTTCTCGACGCCGGCGTGGAGACCACCACCCTCTACACCGCCGACGTCACCCGCACCCTGCCCATCAGCGGCCGCTACACCGACCTCCAGCGCAAGATCTACGACGCGGTCTACGAGGCCCAGGAAGCCGGCATCGCCGCCGTGAAGCCGGGTGCCAAGTACCGCGACTTCCACGACGCCGCCCAGCGCGTCCTCGCCGAGAGGCTCGTCGAATGGGGGCTCGTCGAAGGCCCCGTCGAGCGCGTCCTCGAGCTCGGCCTCCAACGCCGCTGGACCCTCCACGGCACCGGCCACATGCTCGGCATGGACGTCCACGACTGCGCCGCCGCCCGCACCGAGACCTACGTCGACGGCACGCTGGAGCCGGGCATGTGCCTGACCGTCGAGCCCGGACTGTACTTCCAGGCCGACGACCTGACCGTGCCCGAGGAGTACCGGGGCATCGGCGTCCGCATCGAGGACGACATCCTCGTCACCGAGGACGGCAACCGGAACCTCTCCGCCGCGCTGCCGCGCCAGGCCGACGAGGTCGAGGCCTGGATGGCCGCCCTGCGCCAGGGCTGAACCGGCACCGACGACGAGGGCGCGCCGCTCAGGAGACTCCGAGCAGCGCGCCCTCGCGCCATTTGAGGATCTTGTCGAAGCTGACCACCGCGCCCCGCCCTGGTCGGCTGCGCACATGGACGTGGTCGGCGAGCTGCTCGATCAGACAGAGCCCCCGGCCGCTCTCCGCGGACAACGGTGCGGTGTGCCCGCACAGGGAACCGCGCTGCGGGACGAAACCGGGCCCCGAATCCGCCACCTCGATACGGCACTTCTCGCCGTCCAGGTACGCCGTCACCCGGTATCCCCCCGACGCGCCGCGTGTGTCCGCGCCGCCACCGTGCTCCACCGCGTTCGCACACGCCTCGGTGAGGGCCAACGAGAGATCGTAGGAGATGTCCGGGTCGACGCCCGCGGTCTCCATGGTGCCCATCAGCAGACGGCGGGCGAGCGGCACGCTCGCAGCCTCACGCCGCAGATGGAGGGACCACCAGATGCTCATGCTCCAGCCTCCTGGCCGCGGCTCGACATACCGATACGTATTGCCCGCGAGCACCCTCCGTAAGCACTCGGTCACTGCGGCGGCCCTCGTTCGGCGGATGCGGAGGCACGTTTCCCGGTGTATGTCGGCGGCCCGGGCCGAAAAGGGGATCTTCCGGACCTGCCGTACGGGCGGGAACGGCGCAGTGCGATGATGACCCGGCCATGTCGTCCACGCATCACGCACGCGCCGGAGCCGGTCTGCGGCTGCTGAGGGCCGCGGTGTTCACCGCGGTCTGCGTCGTGCTGTCCGGGACCGGACATGTGCTGGCCGCCTGCAAGGGCGTTCCGTTGTGGACGCTCGCGCTCGGGAGCGCCGGGATCTTCGCGCTGGTCGTGCCGTTCACGGGACGGCAGCGTTCGCTGCCGGCCATCGCGGCCGTACTGACCGCCGGGCAGCTCGGGCTGCACTCGCTGTTCGGCATCGGACAGAGCCGGCTGCACCTGGCGCAGACCGCCGACGACGCGCTGATCAGGACGGCCGCCAAGCTGGTCTGCGGCGCGGGTGCCGCCTCGCTCAGCCCCACCGACGCGCGGCGCATCCTCACCATGGCCGGCATCGACCCCGCCGCGCAGACCGCTCACGCGCATGTCGCCGCGGCGGCGACGGCGGGCCCCGAGGTGCCCTCGCCGGCCATGGTGCTCGGCCACCTGCTGGCCGGGATCGCGACCGGGCTGCTGCTGCGGCGTGGGGACGCGGCACTGCTGCGGCTGATGCTGCTGTCCACCGAGTCCGCGCACGAGGTCGCCGAGACGGCGCGGCTGCGCGCACTGCGGGCGGCGGTCGTGCTCGTACGGGCCCTGCACGCCGGTCTGCCCGGCACGCCGACGCGCCCGCCCTGCCCGCCGGCGCACACGACCGGGCCGCCTCCGCCGACGGCCGGCGAAGTTCTCCAGCACACGGTGATCAGGCGCGGGCCACCGCGCGTATTCGTGCTCAGCGCCTGATCGCGGCTCGCTCGACGGGAGCGGAGCCGCCGTGTCCGCGCACGCCGGTGCGCCGGGGCACCCTCGTCTCTCCTTCACCGTGGAGTCTTTGCCAGCATGAACGTCTACCGCGCTGCCGCTGCTGCCGTCGTCGCCGCCACGTCCGTCGTCGCCCTCTCGGGCGCCGCCTTCGCGCACGTCGGCGTACAGCCGCTGGGCGAGGCCGCCAAGGGCGGCTACGCCACCGTCAACGTCAAGGTCCCCAACGAGCGCGACAACGCCTCGACCGTCAAGGTCGAGGTCGCCATGCCCTCCGAGCACCCCCTGGCGTCCGTGATGCCGCAGCCGGTGCCCGGCTGGAAGGTCGAGGTCACCAGGGCCGAGCTCGACAAGCCGCTGGAGGTGCACGGCAAGCGGATCACCGAGGCCGTCTCGAAGGTCACCTGGACCGCCGACGGCTCGGAGATCGGCCCCGGCCAGTTCCAGCAGTTCCCCCTCTCCCTCGGCCGGCTGCCCGAGGACACCGACCGTATGGTCTTCAAGGCGATCCAGACATACGACAACAAGGAGGTCGTGCGCTGGATCGAGGAGCCGAAGGAGGGCGGCGAGGAGCCCGAGTCCCCCGCTCCCGTGCTGAAGCTCTCCGCCGCGGCCGACGACCACCACGGCGGGGGCGCGGCCGGCGCCGCCGAGGACGGCGGGAACGGCGGTCACGACAAGGCGGCCTCGCACACCGAGGCCGCGGCCTCCTCTTCCGGCAGCGGTGACTCCACGGCCCGTGTCCTGGGGGTCGTCGGCATCGTCGCCGGCGCCGCGGGCGTGGCCTTCGGGGTCCTGGCCGGCCGCCGCCGCAGCTCCTGAGCCCCCGATCCACCACGTCTGGAAACCGAACACCATGCGTAAGAAGACCCTGCTCGCGGCCGCGCTCGTCGTGGCCGCCGGGCTCTCCCTGTCCGCCTGCGCCGCCGCTGACGAACAAGCCGCGGCCAAGCCCGACTTCGACATCTCGGTGCAGAAGAAGACCGAGGCCGCGACGGTGCTCGAAGAGCCGAAGACCAAGCCGGACCTCGTCCTGACCGACACGCGCGGCGAGAAGTTCGACCTGCGGGACCGCACCAAGGGCAAGCCGACGCTGATCTTCTTCGGCTACACCCACTGTCCCGACGTCTGCCCCCTGACGATGAGCAACATCGCCATCGCCAGGAAGCAGCTGCCCAAGGCCGACCAGGACAGGCTCCAGGTCGTGTTCGTCACCACCGACCCGGAGCGGGACACCTCCGCCGAACTCGCCAAGTGGCTGCCGAGCGCGGGTGATCCGTCCTTCATCGGACTGACCGGCGACTTCCCCGCCATCCAGGCGGGCGCGCGCGCGATCGGCATCGGCATCGACCCGCCGAAGAAGGAGAAGGACGGCACCGTCGTCTCCATGCACGGCGCCCAGGTCATCGCGTTCTCACCGAAGACCGACAAGGGATACGTCCTGTACGGCGAGGACACCACGGCCGACGACTGGGCCAAGGACCTGCCGAAGTTGATCAAGGGGGAGACCCCGTGATCCGCCGGCGTACGTCGTTCGCCGGCGCCGTCGCCATGGGGGTCTGCCTGGCGCTCGCGGGCTGCTCGGCGGACGACGGCCCGGAGTTGACGGTCAGCGGCGCCTTCATGCCGCAGCCCGTCGGCGACATGGCGGCCGGGTTCCTCACCGTCGAGAACAGCGGCGGCACGGCGGACAAGCTCACCTCGGTCACCAGCGACATCGCGGACGACATCACCATCCACGAGTCGAAGAACCAGAGGATGCGGCAGGTGACGTCGTTCGACATCCCCGCCGACGGCACGCTCGCGCTCGAACGCGGCGGCAGCCACATCATGTTCACGGCACTCAAGCAGCGGCCGAAGCAGGGCGACAAGGTCGCGGTCGAGCTGCACTTCGAGAAGTCGGACCCGATCACGGTGGAGATCCCCGTCAAGGAGACCGCCCACCGCCCGCAGAAGCACTGAGCAGTGAGGGACTGATCGCATGATGACAGCCACCGCCCCGCGCTTCGGCCCGTCCCGACTGCGGCTGCTGCTCACGGCGGCCGTGCTCGTCGGCACGCTCGTCGGCGCACTGCTCGCCGCGGCGGGCCCGGCCGCGGCGCATGCCGCGCTGGTCGCGAGCGACCCTAAGGACGGGGCGGTGGTTCCCACCGCGCCCAGGGAGGTCACGCTCACCTTCTCCGAGCAGATCGCCATGGGCGACGACTCGATCCGTGTGCTCGAACCCAGCGGAAAGCGCGCCGACACCGCCAAGATCCGAGACCTGGGCTCCGGCGGCACCGTCCGCTACGGCGTCGCCCTGCACGCGGGCCTGCCCGACGGCACGTACACCGTGGCCTGGCAGGCGGTCTCGGCGGACAGCCACCCCGTCGCCGGGGCCTTCACCTTCTCCATCGGCGCACCGTCGAAGACCACGGTCGCACTGCCCGACCAGGAGGCCGGCGGCGGAGCCGTCGGCGTGCTGTACGGAATCGCGCGCTACGCCTCGTACGCGGGCTTCATCCTTCTCACCGGCGGCGCGGCCTTCGTGCTCCTGTGCTGGCGGCGCGGCGCGTCCGTACGACCCGTGCAGCGGCTCGTCGCACACGGCTGGGTGACACTCACCGCGGCCACCCTGGCGATGCTGCTGCTGCGGTCCCCCTACACGGGGTCGGGCGCACTCGCGGACGTGCTCGACCTCGGCCGGCTGGGCGACGTGCTGGAGACCAAGACCGGAGCCGCGCTCGTCTCCCGGCTGCTGCTGCTCGGCGCCGCCGCGCTCTTCGTCGCCGTGCTGTTCGGCGCGTACGCCCGCTCGTTGCCCACGGCCGGCCGACCCGACGGCACCTTGCGTGAGGCCGAGGAGTCGAAGGAGGAAGAGGACAAACGCAAGGACCTCACCTTCGGGCTCGCCATGGGCGGCACCGTCGTCGCGGCCGGGATCGCCGCGACGTGGGCGCTGTCGGAGCACGCGTCCACCGGCCTCCAACCCGGGCTCGCCATGCCCGTGGACGTCCTGCACCTGCTGGCCGTCGCGGTCTGGCTCGGCGGCCTGGCCACCCTGCTGACCGCGCTGTACCGCGCGCCGGCCGTGGAACGCGCGGCCGTGCAGCGGTTCTCCCGGGCCGCGTTCTTCAGCGTGGTCGTGCTGGCCGTGACCGGGCTCTACCAGTCGTGGCGGCAGGTCGGCTCGTGGTCGGCGCTCACCGGGACGCGGTACGGCGGGCTGCTGCTGCTCAAGATCGGCCTCGTGGCGGTGCTGGTCGCCGTCGCATGGATCTCGCGGCGCTGGACCGCGCGCCTGTCGGAGGTCACGAAGGCTGCCGCAGAGGCGGAGCAGGAGGGCACGAAGTCCGTCCAGGACGCGGACGGTGAAGCCCCGGCCGACCCGGTCCGCGCCGCTCAACTCGCCCGTCAGAAGGCAGCCGTGGCCACCGCCGAGCGCCGACGCACGAGGGACGCCGACGCGGAACGCTCCGGACTGCGCCGTACCGTCCTGGCCGAGGCGGCCGTCGCGGTCGTGCTGCTGGGCGTGACGACCGTGCTCACCTCGACCGAACCGGGGCGTACGCAGGAGGCGGCCGCGCGCGGCGGCGAGCGGTCGTCCGCTCCCCAGGCCACCGGGCCCGTCGAGATCGAGGTCCCCTTCGACACCGGTGGCGAGCAGGGCCAGGGCACCGTACGGCTCAGCCTCGACCCCGCGCGGCCCGGTGCGAACGAGATGCATGTGTGGACCGAGACGCCGGACGGCAAGCCGCTGGACGCCCCTGAGCTGAAGGTGTCCTTCACGCTGGAGGCGAAGGAGATCGGTCCGCTGCCGATCACTCCCGACCGTGTGGCGGCCGGACACTGGAGCGCGAGTGCGGTCCAGATCCCCATGCCGGGCAGCTGGCGGGTCAAGGTGACCGTGCGGACATCCGACATCGACCAGACCACCGTCGACAAGACCATCGAGATCGGCTGAACACTCCGTGAGCGACAACGAGATCTCCAGGCGCCGGCTGCTCGGCACCGCCGGCGCCGCGGGCGCGACCGGGCTGGTGCTCGGCGCCGCCGGCGGCGCGGCCGCGTACGCCGCCGCCTCCGACGCCCCGACGCCGCTGACCGCGGTCGGCGCCACCGGTATCGCCTTCCACGGCACGCATCAGGCGGGGATCACCGATCCGCAGCAGGCCCACGGGCATCTGGTCGCCTTCGACCTGGCGCCCGGCGCGGGGCGCAAGGAGGCGGCCGCGCTGATGAGGCGCTGGTCGGCCCTGGCGGCTGACCTGATGGCAGGGCGGCCGGCGGGAGACGGTGACACGGGCATCGCGCTCGATGCCGGGCCGTCGTCGCTGACGGTCACCTTCGGGTTCGGCCACACCTTCTTCGACCGTACGTCCCTGGTCGCCGAGCGCCCCGCCGAGCTGGACCCGTTGCCTGCCTTCTCCTCCGACCGACTCGATCCCCGGCGCTCCGGCGGTGATCTGTGGGTGCAGATCGGCGCGGACGACGGGCTCGTCGCCTTCCACGCGCTGCGCGCGCTCCAGAAGGCTGCGGGCGAAGCGGCCCGCGTGCGCTGGCAGATGAACGGCTTCAACCGTTCCCCGGGCTCGACCGCCGCACCGATGACCGCGCGCAACCTGATGGGCCAGGTCGACGGCACCGGCAACCCGAAGCCGTCCGAACCGGACTTCCAGCAGCGCGTCTTCGTGCCTCCGACGACGAAGCACGCCTGGATGGCGGGTGGTTCGTACGCCGTGGTGCGCCGCATCCGGATGCTGCTCGACGACTGGGAGAAGCTTCCGCTGAGGAAGCAGGAGCAGGTCATCGGGCGCCGCAAGTCCGACGGCGCCCCGCTGACGGGCGGCACGGAGACGGCCGAGCCCGCCCTCGACAAGACCGGTCCTGACGGCAGGCTCGTGATCCCCGAGAACGCGCACGCGCGGATCTCCGCGCCCGAGCAGAACGGCGGCGCCGCGATGCTGCGGCGGCCCTTCTCCTTCCACGACGGGATCGACACCGACGGGACGCCCGACGCGGGGCTGCTCTTCGTCTGCTGGCAGGCCGACCCGCTGCGCGGCTTCGTGCCGGTGCAGCGCAAGCTCGACCGGGGCGACGCGCTGTCGGCGTTCATCCGGCACGAGGCGAGCGGACTGTTCGCGGTGCCGGGCGGTCCGGCGAAGGGCGAGTACGTGGGGCAGCGGCTGCTGGAGGGCTGAGCCGCGGGGCTGCCGTCGCGGGGGCCCGGGCCGGGCCGCCCGGACCGGGGGACGGCACGGCAGACCGGCCCGCCGTGCTCAGCGGCGCATTAGGGTGACGGTATGTCGGCCACGCGCTACACGTATCTCGGTCCGCAGGGCACCTTCACGGAGGCCGCCCTGCGCACCCTCCCGGAAGCCGCGACCAGGGAACTCGTCCCGATGGTCTCGGTACCCGCCGCTCTCGACGCCGTACGGGCCGGTGAGGCCGCGGCGGCACTCGTGCCGATCGAGAACTCCGTGGAGGGCGGTGTCACGGCCACCCTCGACGAACTGGCGTCGGGCGAGCCGCTGATGATCTACCGCGAGGTCGTCCTGCCCATCGCCTTCGCGCTGCTGGTGCGCCCGGGGACGAAGCTCTCTGAGATCAAGACGGTGACCGGCCACCCGGTGGCCCAGCCGCAGGTGCGCAACTGGCTGCGCGCGCACCTGCCGGACGCGGTGTGGGAGTCGGCGGCGTCGAACGCGGACGGGGCGCGGCTCGTGCAGGAGGGTCGGTTCGACGCCGCCTTCGCGGGCGAGTTCGCGGCGGCGACGTACGGACTGGAGGCGCTGGTCACCGAGATCCACGACGCCCAGAACGCCGAGACGCGGTTCGTGCTGGTGGGCCGGCCCGCCAGGCCCGCGGCCCCGACCGGCGCGGACAAGACATCCGTGGTCATCTGGCAGCGCGAGGACCACCCGGGTGCCCTGATGGAGCTGCTCCAGGAATTCGCCGTACGCGGCGTCAACCTCATGCTGCTCCAGTCCCGGCCCACGGGCGCGGGGATCGGGAACTACTGCTTCGCCGTCGACGCCGAGGGCCATGTCTCGGAGCCCCGGGTGGGCGAGGCGCTCATGGGCCTGAAGCGGATCTGCCAGCAGGTGCGGTTCCTCGGCTCGTATCCCCGGGCGGGGGTGGCACCGGAAGAGGTACGGGTGCTGCGTGCGGGGACGTCGGACGCCGAGTTCACCGCCGCGTCCGACTGGCTGGCGCGCTGCCAGGACGGCCGCATCCAGGACTGAGCCCGCGTCCACGGCAGCGCTTCCGGTGCGGCCGCGCTCCGGCCTTGCTCCGGCCTTGCTCCGGCCCCGGTCCTACCTGCAGATTTTAGTTGTCCACAGAAGTTATCCACAGGCGCGCTTCTCGCCCTGGGGACAAGTCGACAACGCAAGGCCGCATCATCGACAAATCAACCCAGGACTCCCAGTTCCCTCCACAGGGCGACACGTCGGACTCTGTCACCTCAATTCCCTTGATCAACTCTTTGGAACGAGGAATTCCCACCCGAATGAGTGCGTCAGGGCGGTTTGAGTGGGGAATTCTCGGGCCGCACACGCCTTTCGTAATGATCAATTACATAGTCCACAGACTGTTCACACACCCTGTGGATAACCGGGATTGATCATGCTTACCTGTGGACAAGCGGCCCAGAATCCGGACAGGGCCGGGGCGGCGCAGTCAAGCCGCCTCCCGCCCGACTGCCCCTTCTCGGCGTAAAGCGCTGACGCAATTGACGCCCACGGCATGGAATTGCCCCCACCTTTCCGAATTCCGGCAATTCGGGCAAAGTGACACGCAAGGCTATATCGGGTGGGGTGGCCCGAGTCGGCACCGGTAGCCTGGTGGGGTGATTGACCTTCGCCTGCTCCGTGAGGACCCCGACCGTGTTCGCGCCTCCCAGCGCGCCCGTGGAGAGGATGTCGACCTTGTCGACGCCCTCCTCTCCGCCGACGAGCGGCGAAGGTCCTCGGGCCTCCGCTTCGACGAGCTGCGCTCCGAGCAGAAGTCGCTCGGCAAGCTCATCCCCAAGGCCTCTCCCGAGGAGCGCGCCGAGCTCCTGAAGAAGGCCGAGCAGCTCAAGGCCGATGTCAAGGCCGCCGAGGCCGCGCAGAACGACGCCGACGAGGAGACCAGGCGGCTCCTGCTCCAGCTCGGCAACATCGTCCACCCGGACGTTCCGGTCGGCGGCGAGGAGGACTTCGTCGTCCTGGAGACGCACGGCACGATCCGTGACTTCGCCGCCGAGGGCTTCGAGCCCAAGGACCACCTGGAGCTCGGCGAGGCGCTCGGCGCCATCGACGTCGAGCGCGGCGCCAAGGTCTCCGGCTCGCGCTTCTACTACCTGACCGGTGTGGGCGCCCTTCTGGAGCTCGCCCTCGTCAACGCCGCGATCGCCCAGGCGACCGAGGCCGGCTTCATCCCGATGCTCACCCCCGCGCTGGTCCGCCCGCGCGCCATGGAGGGCACCGGCTTCCTCGGCCAGGCCGCGGAGAACGTGTACCACCTGGAGAAGGACGACTACTACCTCGTCGGCACCTCCGAGGTCCCACTCGCCGCGTACCACATGGACGAGATCATCGACGGTGACAAGCTGCCGCTGCGGTACGCGGGCTTCTCGCCCTGCTTCCGCCGCGAGGCCGGCACGTACGGCAAGGACACCCGCGGCATCTTCCGGGTCCACCAGTTCGACAAGGTCGAGATGTTCTCGTACGTCGCCCCGGAGGACGCCGAGGCCGAGCACAAGCGGCTGCTGGACTGGGAGAAGCAGTGGCTGACCGCCCTTGAGCTGCCGTTCCAGGTGATCGACGTCGCCACCGGTGACCTGGGGTCGTCGGCCTCGCGCAAGTACGACTGCGAGGCGTGGATCCCGACCCAGGGCAAGTACCGCGAGCTCACCTCGGCGTCGAACTGCGACGGCTTCCAGGCCCGCCGCCTGTCCGTCCGGATGCGCGACGGCAAGAAGGTGCAGCCGCTGGCGACGCTGAACGGCACGCTGTGCGCCGTTCCGCGCACCATTGTGGCGATCCTCGAGAACCACCAGCTGGCCGACGGTTCGGTCCGCGTCCCCGAGGTCCTGCGTCCCTACCTCGGCGGCCGCGAGGTGCTGGAGCCGATTTCCAAGTGAGCCCCGTCCCCTTCCCGTACAAGCTCGTCGCGACGGACCTCGACGGCACGCTGCTGCGTGACGACGACACCGTCTCGGAGCGCACCCGTGACGCACTCGCCGCGGCCACCGCGGCGGGTGCCGCGCACATCATCGTGACCGGGCGTGCGGTGCCGTGGACGCGGCACATCCTGGACGACCTCGGCTACGACGGGCTGGCCGTGTGCGGGCAGGGGGCGCAGGTCTACCACGCCGGGGAGCACCGGCTGTTGACGTCCCTCACCCTGGACCGGCAGCTGGCCGGACTCGCGCTCGCCAAGATCGAGGCGGAGGTCGGACCGCTGCTGCTGGCGGCGAGCCGGGACGGGCTCGACGGCGACGTGCTGATCGGCGAGGGCTACCGGGTGCTGGAAGGCCCGCTGCCGTACGTGCCGATGAAGGACCCGGCCGATCTGTGGGCCGCTCCGCTGAACAAGGTCTACATCCAGCATCCGACGCTGGGCGACGACGAACTGGCCACGATCGCGAGAACGATGGTCGGCAGCCTCGTGGACGTGGTGATGGCCGGCGCCGGAGTCGTCGAGATCCTGCCGCTGGGCCTGAGCAAGGCCACCGGCCTGTCGCTGGCCGCGCGGCGGCTGGGTCTGCGGGCGTCGGACACGATCGCGTTCGGCGACATGCCGAACGACATCCCGATGTTCGGGTGGGCCGCCCACGGCGTGGCGATGGCGAACGCACACGACGAACTGAAGGCCGTGGCCCACGAGATCACGGCGTCGAACGAGCACGACGGCATCGCGGTGGTCCTGGAGCACCTGCTCCAGGGCTGACGGCGGAGGATGCGCGGATCGAACGCGCGCAGGGTCGGAGCCCTGACGACGGCTTAGCAAGCCGCTGCCTTACCACTCGGCCAATCCTCCGGGAGGGGGGCGGCCCGCGCGGATGCGCGCTCGAAGCGGCCGCCCCCTGGGCAGCCGCTCCGGGCGGCCGTGCGGAGGGTGATGACTACTCCGCGGCCTGCCTGGCGTCGCCCCGACGGGAGCACAACGGACCAAGGCTCGAACTCTCGGTCATCGCCGCACTCCTCTCCCGGTCGGTGGCACCGGCGTCTCGCACTGACGTGCGGTACCGGCTTCAACCACTCTGCCCGGTACGCGCGTTCGGCGCCAACGGATTTCCCGTCGCGACCCCGCAGCACCGCCACGTTGAAGACGTGTGCGCCGAGCGCGGTGGCCACACCCACGAACAGCAGCGCGAAGTGCTCCTGGCCCCGGGCCGTGGGATGGCGCCGAGGTCGAGCCGGGACGCGGCCGGCCAGCCGCGGTCAGCGACGCCTGCGGCGACGGAGATCTCTGAGCTGGCGGGCGAAGTCGTCCATCCTCGCGTCCATCCGGATCATGTCGTCGGACAGTTCGCACAACCGGTTGCTCATCGCACCGACCACACGGTTGGTGGCCTCCAGTCGCTGAGACTGTCGAGCCGCTGCGACATCCGGTTCAGAACCGGGCCGAGCTCCTGCAGGGCGGTGCCCACACCGGCGAGGCAGTGCTCGACGTCGGTGACTCGGCGGTCGAGCGATGCGTAGCCCTCGCGCCACCCCTCCTCCGCGTCGAGGAGGTAGGTGCGGACGCGCCGGGCGATGTCGCTGTCACGCAGGAGCATGGCGACGTTGAGCACGGCACGGCGGGTGAAGAGGGTGAGGCTGGAGCGGCGCTGTGGATGACTCGCGCCACCCTCGGATGAGAGTGACAAGTTGTCACTCTGATATTCGCGCAGGTCAGAGCCACGCAACACCTGCATCCCGTTCTCGGTGAGCTCTTCGCGGTGCCGTGACGCCATCTGCCTGATGACAGCTGTGGATACTTCGAAGTACCCCGCGACGCCGTCTGTGGACACATGCATGTTGTCCGGCAGCAGCCGGAGCGCCTTCAACTTGTCAAGCACTTCGACGTGCCCCTTGACGCTGTCGCGCATCGCGCGCGATTCGAGCAGGGCGACTTCTTTGGGCATGGGCATGCCTTCCGTTCCGGAACCGGCCATGGACGGCCCTCTCCCCGGGCACAGGGGCGGAGGTCGGCTCACGGTGCAACCCACTCAATGACCGGCCCGACCGAGATCCCTCGCCCCGGCACCGGCAATCCCCGACTTCACGAACGCTCGACGTCACTCACTCCAGTTGCCTCCACGCACAGGGCACAACGAGCCGATAAACGTACAGTTACGCGAAATGGGTCGGCCCCCGCCCGAAAGGCAGGGGCCGCCATGCGCCGCCCGTCACTCCTCCCCGACGAGCTTGAGCACGCGCAGCCTCTGGCCCGCGTACCACGTCGCCGCCACGGTCACCCCCACCAGCAGCGCCACCGCGGCGGGCAGACCGACGTCCGAACCGATCATGCCCTCGCCGCCGATCCTCTCGGCGAGCGACAGCGACCACTGCTGGACACTGAGCGTCCGCGCTCCTGGCACCAGGCTGCCGAACAGCGTCTCCCAGACCAGGGCGTAGACAAGGCCGATGACGACCGCGTGCCGGCTGACCGTACCGAGGAGCAGGAACAGCGCGCTGTACGCGATGGAGGAGACCAGTGCGGCGACGGTGCAGGCGATGGCGATCTGCTGTCCGTTGCCGTTCAGGATGAAGCCGGCGACGAACGTGGGCACGGCCGAGAAGGCCATCGTCACGGCGATCGCCACGATCAGCTTGGTGAAGATGATCGTGGGCCGCTTCACCGGCTTGGCGAGCAGGTAGACGATCGAACCGTCGTCGATCTCGGGCCCGATCGCGCCCGTACCCGCGATCACTCCGATCAGCGGCACCATCGTGGCGAGGGCGAACCCGCTCAGCACGTCGGCGGCCACCTGGTCGTCCACGCCGTTGAAGGCCCGTACGGCGACGGCGATCAGCAGCAGCAGACCGGGCAGGACGAACAGGATGGCGGCGCGGCGCCTGCCGAGCACGGCCCGATAGGTGAGCCGGGCGACTGTGGGGTTGTACATGGACGTCACAGCTCCTTTCAGGCCGCTACGAGGTAGGAGAAGACGGATTCGAGGGACTCGTCGGACGGAGAGACCGTGAGCAGCCGGATGGAGTGCTCGCGGGCGACCTTCGGCAGCAGCTCGGTGAACCGGCCGAAGTCGACGGCCTGGATGCGCAGCGCCCCCTCGGCGAGGTCGACCTCGATGCCGGAGGTGGACGGGTCGGCGATCAGGGCAGCGGCGAGCGCCCGGTCGTCGCTGGAGCGCACGAGGTAGCGGTGCGGACGGTCCGTCATCAGGCGACGGATCCGGCGGAAGTCGCCGCCGGCCGCGTGCCGGCCGGCGACGATCACCTCGATGTGGGAGGCCAGTTGCTCGACCTCCTCCAGGATGTGCGAGGAGAACAGCACCGTGCGGCCTTCCGCGCCCATGTGCCGCAGCAGGTCCATCAGCTGCATGCGCTGGCGCGGGTCCATGCCGTTGAACGGCTCGTCGAGCAGCAGCACGGACGGGTCGTGGACCAGCGCGGAGGCCATCTTCACCCGCTGCCGCATCCCCTTGCTGTACGTCGCGATCTTGCGGTCCTGGGCGTACGCCATCTCGACCGTGGCGAGCGCGCGTGCGGCCTCCCGGTCACCCAGCCCGTGCAGTTCGGCGTTGGCGACGACGAACTCGCGGCCGGTGAGGAAGTCGTACATCGCCTCCCGTTCGGGAACGACGCCGATCTGCCGGTAGACCTCCTCGTTCCGCCAGATCTGACGGCCGTCGAGCGTGACGGAACCGGTGGAGGGGGCGAGGAAGCCGCCCATCATGTTGATGAGGGTGGACTTCCCCGCGCCGTTGGGGCCGAGGAGACCCGTGACACCTGGGCCGATCTCCATGGTGACGTCGTTGACGGCCACCACGTTGCCGAACCAGCGCGATGCGTGCTCGATGTGAAGAGTGCTCATGGGCGCGGCCCATTCCTTGGAAGGGTGGTGGTGGGCTGGGGGTACCACCGAGCGGTGGCCGGGGGAGGGTGGGCGGTCACAGGCCGACCTTCCGGTAGCGGCGCATCAGCACGGCGTAGCAGCCGGCGACGAGCGCGAGGACGACGAGGAGATAGGCGACACCGGCACCCGCACCCGGGCCCTGGCCGCCCGGGAAGGCGGACGTGGCACCGAGGAACGCGGTCTGTACCCCGTCGATGAGCGTGACCGGCGAGAACAGACCCAGCCACTGGACAGCCCCGGGCGAACCGGTCTCCCAGGCGATGGCCTGGACCGTGGACACGGCCCCGTAGGTGATGGTGAGCGTGGCGATCACGGCGGCGACGCCGAAGCCGCGGCGCGGTGTGAAGGCGGCGAGCACCAGGCCGATGCCGCCGAAGAGGACGGAGAGGAGAGCGACGGAGACCATGCCCTGCGCGAAGCCCTTCGTCTGGTCGGCGAAGTCGAACTTCGCCAGCAACGCCCCCAGATAGAGGATGACCAGCGGCGCGCCCGTGAGGACGAAGAGCGCCGAGGCCATCGCCGCGAATTTGGCGAGCACGTAGTCGACGCGCTCGATCGGACGCGAGAAGTACAACGGGACCGATTTGAAGCGCAGATCGCGCGAGACGGACTGCGGTGCCTGCGCCGCCAGGAACAGGGCGATCAGCGCCTGCATGATGATCGCGTACCGGGTGTACTCCACCGGCAGGTCCTTCATCGTGGGCACCGAGATCGCCACCGCCACCATGATCGCCGCGACGGCGCACATGATGCCCAGCAGGATCATCGGCAGCACCTTGGACTTGGCCGAGCGGCCGAGACCGTAGGCGCCGCGCAGCGACTGCGAGTAGAGCGAGCGGCGCGCGTAGGCGCGGCCGAGACGGGGGCCGTCGTAGGGGCGGTACCCGATGTTGTGGATCCGCGTGGTCTCCGCGGCCCCGGGGGTCTGCGTGCTCACCGGGCCTGCACCTCCTCGGTCCCTGCGGCCGCCTCCGGGCGGAAGACCTCCGCGATGTGGTGACGGCGCTGTTCCATCCGGACGAGACCGAGGCCGAGGTCGGCGACCGTGTCCCGGACGATGTCGTACGTCTCCTCGCCGGCCGTCTCCAGCAGCAGGATGTGGCCCGCACCGGGCAGGCCCTCCTCCGTCCCCTCGTGCAGTGCGACACCGGCCGCGGCGAGCGCCTTCCGGAGTGCGGCGGTGCCGTCCGGGTGCGCCTCCGAGTCGGTGACCTCGACCGCGAGCGTGGCCGTGGTCTGGGTGAAGTCCTTGGTGGAGCTGGAGCGCAGCAGGGTGCCGCCGTCGATGACGACGACGTGGTCGCAGGTGCGCTCCAGTTCACCGAGCAGGTGGGAGGTGACGAGGACCGAGATGCCGAAGTCGGTGTGGACCCGGCGGATCAGGCCGAGCATCTCGTCGCGTCCGACCGGGTCCAGTCCGTTGGTCGGCTCGTCGAGGAGGACCAGCCGCGGATCGTGGACGAGGGCCTGCGCGAGCTTCACGCGCTGCTTCATACCGGTCGAGTAGCCACCGATGGGGCGGTAGCGCTCCTCGTACAGACCGACATGGCGCAGGGTGTCGGCGGTGCGCTCGCGGGCGGCCGTCGGCGGCAGACCGGACATGCGCGCCATGTGCACGACGAACTCGGTGGCCGAGACGTCGGGCGGCAGGCAGTCGTGCTCGGGCATGTAGCCGACGCGCTCGCGGATCTGCGCTCCGCTCGTGGCCACGTCGAGGCCGAGCACGGCGGCCCGGCCCTCGGTGGCGGGGGACAGACCCAGCAGGATCTTGATCAACGTGGACTTGCCGGCTCCGTTGGCGCCCACCAGGCCGGTCACACCGGGGCCGATGTCCAACGAGAGCCGGTCAAGCGCGGTCACCCTGGGGAACCGCTTGCTCAGGCTTTCGGTCGCGATCACAGTCACGCTTCGACGGTAGTGGCGCCCACCACACCCGGCGTCAGCCTCGCGGCCCGATGTGCATCCGACTCGAGAGGTACGGACCCGTAGGGGCGATGCGACCTGAGGAAGACCTGCCGTCGGGGGACAGCTGCGTCGCGCGGGGCCGGTCACGATCTGTGCCGGTGACAATCTGTGCCGGTGCCGTCGGGCACGGGTTCCAGCGCGGGTGCGCGTGCGGCTGCGGGTGCGGGTGCGGCTGCCGTCAGTGATGGGTGCCGGGCGGACGAAATGTGCGCCGAGGCTGGGGAACTCGGTGTGCTGGTACCGATCACGGGCGCGAGGATGGTTCCTGGTGCCGAGCACCCAAGAGCGATCGGTAGCACCCGAGTTGCACGCCGTGGGTGTGTCCCTGCCAGCAATCGCCAGAATCGCACAGGAGCCTTGGCCGTCCTGTGGAGCACATCGCCGCGCACTTCCTGGAGTTCACGGCCGAGCACGTCTTCGCCAGCCATCTGGGAAAGGAGACGCCGACGTACACCGATACGGCACCAGCGGCCGCGCCGATCCGGCGGCTGCCCCCGCTCGCACAGCAGGCGGTCGCCGCCGAACCGGCAAGGGCGGTACGTACGTTCGCCATCCGGCACCTCCAGCGGCACCTGCCGAAGAGGAGCACCGCCCCGTACTGCTGTCCGTGGGCAACGGACGCTGTCCGCAGGCGGGTCGGCGAGGAGAACGTGGCCGGCATTCGTCGCCGGTGCCGCCGAACGCAGGGTGCACGCAGGCACGTTGGATGACCTTCTGGCAAACCACAGGGAGAGCGAGGGATTTGCTCAAATAGGACAAATGCGAGAGGAGTTGTCCACAGGACCGTCAAATGGCTTGGGGATAAGCCGAGTTGGTTGTGGATCAAACATCCGAGCCCAAATTTTTCCAGTGGCGTGAGCGACATCCGCGGGGCACGCTGGAGGGATGAACGCAAGACCAACGGGTGCCTCCCCGGACGACCGACGCACCGTGAAGGTGTCGAAATACCTCTCGAGGCATCTGCGGCACCAGCCCGACCGGATCGGCATCACCCTCGACGCGAACGGCTGGGTGTCGATCGACGAGCTGATGCATGCGGCGGCGGCGCACGGCTTCCGCTTCAGCCGAGCCGAGCTCGACCGTGTCGTGGCCGTCAACGACAAGAAGCGCTTCACCATCGACGGAGCCCGTATACGCGCCAACCAGGGCCACACGGTGGCCGTGGACCTCGACCTCCCGCCCGCCGAACCGCCCGAGTACCTCTACCACGGGACCGTCTCCCGCAGTCTGGACGCGATCCGCGCCGATGGTCTGCGCCCGATGACCCGCCACGACGTCCACCTCTCGCCCGACCGGGAGACCGCCACCCGCGTCGGCGCCCGCCGCGGGCGGCCCGTGGTGCTGTCCGTGCACGCCGGCGCGCTGCACCGCGCGGGCCACGTCTTCCGGGTCAGCGCCAACGGCGTGTGGCTGACGGCCTCGGTGCCCGCGGAGTTCATCCGCTTCCCGGGGGCGTAGCAGCCGTCCCCCGCGCGGCGCGGCGACGGCAGCCCCTGGGCACCGGCCCGCACCCGCTCACCAGTACCTGTGGCGCGCGCGTCAGCGACGCAGCTGCGCCGGCGCCTCCGTCGCGATCTGCTCGAAGACCGCCTGGTCGGCGGCGAAGTCCGAGTCGGGGATCGGCGCGTGGACCACGATCTCGCTGAAACCGAGCGCGAAATGCCTCCCGGCGAAGTCGACGAACGCGTCCAGCGACTCCAGCGGGCGCCCGCGGTCGGGGGTGAACCCCGTCAGCAGGATCTTCTCCAGGTCCGCCTCGTCCCGGCCGATGTCCGCGCAGGCCTTGGACAGCTTGTCCAGCTGCACTCGGATCGCCTCGCGCGACTGCTCGGGCGTGCCCGTCTCGTTCACCTTCGGGTCGCCGGTCGTCACCCACGCCTGCCCGTACCCGGCCGCCAGCTTCAGCCCACGCGGCCCGGTCGCCGCGATGGCGAACGGCAGCCGCGGGCGCTGGACGCACCCGGGGATGTTGCGCGCCTCGACCGCCGAGTAGAAGGTCCCCTCGTGCGTGACGCCTCCCTCCGTCAGCAGCCTGTCGAGCAGTGGCACGAACTCGGCGAACCGGTCGGCCCGCTCCCGCGGGGTCCATGCCTCCTGCCCGAGCGCGGTGGCGTCGAAGCCGATGCCGCCCGCGCCGATGCCGAGCGTGATCCGCCCGCCGGAGATGTCGTCGAGCGAGATCAGTTCCTTGGCCAGGGTCACCGGGTGCCGGAAGTTGGGCGACGTCACGAGCGTGCCCAGCCGCAGCCGCTCGGTCGCGGCGGCGGCCGCGGTCAGCGTCGGTACGGCGCCGTACCAGGGCCCGTCCCGGAACGTCCGCCACGACAGGTGGTCGTAGGTGTACGCGGTGTGGAAGCCGAGCTGCTCGGCGCGCAGCCACTGGTCGCGGCCGCCGTCGTGCCAGGGTCGGACAGGAAGGATCACGGTACTCAGACGCATGTCGTCGAGAGTACGTGGCGCAGACCGGCGTCGTGCCGCCGTACCGCTCATCCCCCGGCCCGCCGTACCTCTCAGCCCCGGCGCCGTACTGCTCCCATTCGGACAGCGTGCCGCCCCTCACTCAGATGTGCGCCCCCTCGCACGCCCGTGCACCAGGTACGGGAGAATGTCCCAGTGACCTCAGCTACCGATCCCCGCCACCTGCCCACCGCGCCCCGGCTGATCGCCACGGACCTCGACGGCACCCTGCTGCGGGACGACAAGTCCGTCTCCGAGCGGACGATCGCCGCACTCGCCGCCGCCGAGGAGGCCGGGGTCGAGGTCTTCTTCGTCACCGGCCGCCCGGCCCGCTGGATGGACGTCGTGAGCGACCACGTCCACGGCCATGGCCTGGCGATCTGCGCCAACGGCGCGGCCGTGGTGGACCTGCACGCCGGCAGGCGGTTGCTCAAGGTCCGTGACCTGCCGCGGGCGAACGCCCTCCAGGTCGTGACCGCGCTGCGGGCCGCGGCCCCCGGCACGTCATTCGCCGTCGAAATGGCCACCGGCATCCACTACGAGCCGGACTACCCGCCCTTCCACCTCGACCCGGGTGCGACCGTGGCCGCGGCCGAGAAGCTGCTCCACGAGGCACAGCCGGGGGAGGGCGCCCCCGTGATCAAGCTGCTGGCGCACCATCCCGAGCTCACCCCCGACGGCTTTCTGACTCTCGCCCGCTCCATCACCGCGGACCTCGCCTCCGTCACCCGTTCCAGCCCGACCGCGCTGCTGGAGATCAGCGGCCTCGGAGTGAGCAAGGCCAGCACGCTCGCCCTCTGCTGCGCGGAGCGCGGCATCTCCTCCGACGAGGTCGTGGCCTTCGGGGACATGCCCAACGACGTGGAGATGCTGACCTGGGCCGGCACCTCGTACGCGATGGGCAACGCCCATCCGGACGTCGTCGCCGCCGCATCCGGGCGGACCGTCGCCAACAACGACGACGGCGTCGCGGTGATCATCGAGGAGATCCTCAGCCGCCGCATCAAGGCGGGCTGATCCGGCGGACGGCACCGGGCCCGGCTACAGCGGGACGCCGTGCTCCTGGAGCCAGGCCACCGGATCGACCCCCGACCCCAGATAGGGCGTGAGCCGCACCTCGAAGTGCAGGTGCGGCCCGGTCGAATTGCCCGTCGTGCCGGCCTGGCCGATCCACTGCCCGGTGCGCACCTGCTCGCCCTGGTCCACGCTCACGCCCGCGAGATGCGCGTACTGCGAGTAGTAGCCGCCGGGGTGCTGGACGACGATCTCGATGCCGAAGCCGCCGCCGCACGACACCGAGACCACCCGGCCCGCACCGATGGAACGGACCGGCGCACCGATGTCCACGGCGAAGTCCTGTCCGGTGTGCCGTCGCGCCCAACGCTCACCGGTGCTGTTGAACCCGGCGGACAGGCTGTAGCGCTCGACGGGCGTGACCCACTCAGGCCCCGCCGGTTCGGCGGGCTGCTCCAGTCGTACGGCGCCCGCGCACTTGCCCGCCGCCACGCTGCTGTCCGCCTCGCTCTGCAACTTCCACTGCGCGGTCTCCAGCTTCGTCTCGATACCGCGCTTGACCACCGCGAGCCGTTCCTTGCGCGCGGCGAGGTTCCGCCAGGCCGCCCGCGCCTTCTCCTCGGCCCGCACCAGCTGCACCTCGGCCCGCCGCACCTGCTCAAGCAGCCGCTTCACCGCCCGTTCCGCCTGTGCCGCGACGAGGTAGCCGCGCAGCAGGGTGTCGGGGCTGTCGGCGAGCAGCAGCCGAGCCGTGTGGGCGAGCGAACCGCCGGTGCGGTACTGCTCGCGCGCAACGCCGCCGATGGAGTCGTGGATCACGCCGAGCCGTGCCCTGTGCTCGCTCAGCCTGAACTGGAACTGCTCGGCCGTGACCTGCTGGGCGTCCGCCGCCCGCCTGCCCCGCTCGTACTCCTCGGTGGCCTTGGCCGCATCCGCGTAGAGCCGCGCCACCTGGACGGCGGTGGGCGGTTCGGGCTGGTCCGCCCCTGGCGCGGGAGCCGCAGGCTCATCGGCCCCGACCGCAGGCGGCGCGGGCTCGTCGGCCCCGACGGCCGGGGGTGCCTCTGCGCGGGGCGGCTCCGCCGCGGGGAACGGCGTGAGGGGCGGGTCGGCCGCGGGGAACGGCGTGAAGAACGGGTCCGCCGCAGGGAACGTGAAAGGCGGGTCCGCCGCAGGGAACGGCGTGAAGGGCGCGTCCGCCCCGGGGAACGGGGCGGGCGCGTCCGACGGGATGGCCGGCGGCTCCGGCTCCTCGGACGCCACGGCGGATGCCGGCGCACCGAGGAGCGTGCACAGCACCACCGGAACGATCAACAGCCGGTCACGGTGTCTCAAGCGCATTCCGCATCGTTACCCGGCTCCTCCACCGAGCCGGGCAATGGTGCGGTTTGTACGCCCGCCTGGCCCAGCAGTCACCGCAGCTCGGGCTACGACCACCCGCCGAACGGGCCTGCGCGGGTGCCCGGCCGTCGCCAGGAGCCCTTCAGCCGCGCGTCCCCAACCCCGGTCGTGCCCGCGCCAGTCCTGACGGATGCCCGATCCGCTGCCGCTCGATCCGCCCGGCGACTCGGCCTGCCGCCCAGATCACGCCGCCGGCTGCACCGGCATCCGGCATCCAACGACCTGCCCCGGATCGGGACGTCCGGGGACGTCCGCGCCGGAGCGTCGCGGGGACGGTCCGGTCCCTGCGCGGGAGGGACGGCGGGGCGGCCGGCCGCACGGGGACGGGATCGCGGAACAGGCCTCGCCGGCCGTCGGGATGGCGCACCGATCGAGCGCACGGCCTCCAGGAGCTGCGGCACACGAGCGGTGAGTTCGGTGACAGGGCCTGGAGGCCGCGCGTCGCCGGGCCGCGGGATCAAACGGCCCTGCGGGCGAGGACGCTGCATGAGTTGACGCTAATGAGCCATGCCTGAGGCGGAAAGTCGGGCGCTGTGGGCGTCGGTGGCCGTCTCCCGCTCCAGCATCGACCGCAGCGGCCCTTCGATCAGCGCGAGTTCGTCATACCGGCCCCGCTGCACGACGCGCCCTTCCTCCAGCACCACGACCTCGTCGACGGCTTCAAGACCACGCAGGCGATGGGTGATCAGCACGGTCGCCGGGCCCGCACCGCTCCGCTTCTCCGCCGCTGCCAGCAGGTCGGCGGTGAGCGCGTCGGCGGTCGCCAGGTCGAGATGCTCGGCCGGCTCGTCCAGGACGAGCACCGGGAAGTCCGCGAGCAGAGCCCGCGCCAGGGCGAGCCGCTGCCGCTGACCGCCGGAGAGCCGGGCACCGTGCTCGCCGACGAGCGTGTCGAGCCCTTCGGGCAGCGCGTCGGCCCAGTCCAGCAGCCGCGCCCCGGCCAGCGCCCGCCTGAGGTCGTCCTCCGTGGCCTCCGGCCGTGCCAGGCGCAGGTTCTCGCGCAGTGAGCTGTCGAAGAGATGGGCGTCCTGCGCGCAGAGGCCCACGAAACGCCGTACCGCATCACCGTCCAGGGCCTCCGCGGGAACACCGCCGAGGGTGTACGTCCCCGAGCCCGCGTCGAGGAAACGGAGCAGCACCTGGGCGAGTGTGGTCTTCCCCGACCCGGACGCGCCGACGACGGCCACCCGCCTGCCCGCCGTGAGCGTCAGGTCGACGCCGCTCAGGGCGTCCGCCTCCTGGCCGCCGTACCGGGCACCGATCCCGTGCAGTTCCAGCGGAAAGGCGGTGGCGGGCGGCGCCGCCGGGTGCCGCGGCTCGTGGACGGGCACGGGCGCGTCCAGCACTTCGTGCACCCTCTCGGCACTGCGCTCCACCCGTCGGCGGTACTGCACGGCGAGCGGCAGTCCGGTGACCGTCTCGAAGGCGGCGAGCGGCGTGAGGACGACGACGGCCAGGCAGACGCCGGTGAGCCGGCCGTCGTGCACCGCCTGGATGCCGACGAGCGCGGCGCCCACCACCGTCAGGCCGCAGATCAGCGAGGAGAGCCCGCCGCCGAGCGCCGTGGCGGCCGCTCCCCGCGCGGCGATGCGGGTCAGCTTCCGGTCCGCGTCACGTGCCGTCTCCAGCCGCCGCGGCAGTGCCCCGGCGACGGTCAGTTCGGCCGTTCCCCGCAGCAGGTCGGTCACCGTGGTGGCGAGTGCCCCACGTGCGGGCGCGAGCTGCCGCTCGGCCCGCCGGGCGACGGATCCGCTGAGCAGCGGCACGCCGACACCAGCGGCCAGCAGGCCGGCGGCGAGGACGGCGCCCGCTTCGGGCAGCAGCCAGGCGGTGAAGGCGACGGAGGCCGCGCCGACGACGACGGCCGCTCCCGCGGGGAGCATCCAGCGCAGCCAGTAGTCCTGGAGTGCGTCCACATCGGCGACCAGCCGCGAGAGCAGGTCCCCGCGCCGGGTCCGGCGCAGCCCTGCGGGCGCGATCCGCTCCAGCCTGCGGTAGACCGCGACCCGTGTCTCGGCCAGCATGCGCAGCACCGCGTCGTGGGAGACGAGCCGCTCCGCGTAGCGGAAGACGGCCCGCCCGATGCCGAAGGCCCGGGTCGCCGTCACGGCGACCATCAGGTACAGCACCGGCGGTTGTTCGGACGCCCGGGAGATCAGCCATCCCGAGACGGCCATCAGTCCGACCGCCGATCCGAGGGCGAGACTGCCGAGCAGCAGCGCCAGGGCGAGCCGGCCGCGCAGTCCGTCCGCTGCCGCACGGACCCGTAGCAGCTCGGACCGTACGCCACCGGAGGCGGAAGCCCGCGCACCGGACGGCTCCCCATCGACGCACTCCTCCGGCCGGACCGCCGCGGCCGCCCGCACCGGGGCGGCGGCGGGGCCGGGCGTCCGAGCGGGTGCGGAGTCGGCGCGGGTGAGTGTGACCACCCGGTCCGCCACGGCCAGCAGTGCCGGGCGGTGCACGACCAGCAGGACCGTGCGCCCCTGTGCCAGCCGGCCCACGGCCTCGACGATGCCCTCCTCCGTCGCGCCGTCGAGCGCGGCGGTCGGCTCGTCGAGCAGCAGCACCGGCCGGTCGGCGAGGAACGCCCGCGCGAGCGCGAGCCGTTGCCGCTGCCCCGCGGACAACCCCGAGCCGTCCTCACCGAGCACCGTCTCCTCGCCTTGGGGAAGCGCGGCGACGAAGTCGTACGCCCCCGCCTCCCGCAGCGCGGCGCGCACCGAAGCGTCGTCCGCGTCCGGTCGGGCCAGCCGTACGTTGTCCGCGATCGTCCCGGCGAAGAGGTACGGGCGCTGCGGCACCCAGGCGATCTGCTGCCGCCAGAGCCCCGAGTCGATGGCAGTGAGATCGGTGCCGCCGATCCGCACCTGTCCTTCAGCCGGTTCCACGAACCCCATCAGCACATCGAGCAGCGTCGACTTCCCGGCGCCGCTCTCCCCGACCAGGGCCACCGTCTCCCCGGGCTCCACCACCAGTGAGGCCGAGGAGGGAGCGGCCTCGCCGCGTCCCGGACGGCGTACGGTCACCCGGTCGAACTCCAGCCGGAGCTCGTCGGGGACCCGCCCGCCGCCGGTGCGCCTCGGCTCGGTGCCCAGCACCTCGAAGATCTCCTCGGCGGCCGCGAGCCCCTCGGCCGCCGCGTGGTACTGCGCGCCGACCTGGCGCAGCGGCAGATAGGCCTCGGGGGCGAGGACCAAGATCACCAGACCCGTGTACAGATCGAGTTCACCGTGAACCAGACGCATGCCGATGCTGACGGCCACCAGCGCCACTGACAGCGTCGACAGCAATTCGAGCGCGAAGGACGACAGGAACGCGATCCGCAGCGTGCGGACCGTCGCCTGCCGGTACTGCGTGGTGATCGACCGGATCGACTCTGCCTGGGCCTTCGCCCGGCCGAACACCTTGAGCGTCGGCAGGCCGGCCACGACGTCCAGGAAGTGTCCGGAGAGCCGGGACAGCAGCTGCCACTGACGGTCCATCCGGGACTGAGTGGCCCAGCCGATGAGCACCATGAAGAGCGGGATCAGCGGCAGCGTCACCACGATGATCGCCGCGGACACCCAGTCCTCGGTCACGATCCGGGCCAGCACCGCCACCGGGACCACGACCGCGAGCCCCAACTGCGGAAGGTAACGCGAGAAGTAGTCGTCCAGCGCGTCGATGCCGCGTGTCGCCAGCGTCACCAGAGCCCCGGTGCCGGCCCCGGCCGGGACGGCACCTGCCACCCGGCCGGGACCCAGTTCGGCCGCCCTCGCCAACAGGCGGCCGCGCAGCTCGGACTTGACCGCCGCACTCGCCCGGTGGGCTGCCAGTTCGGTCAGCCAGGCGACGAGTGCCCGGCCGGCCGCCACAGCCGCCAGCAGCACCAGCGGCATCGAAAGCCCCGGCACGGTCAGCCCCCGCTGGAAGGCCCCGACCACCACCTCGGCGACGAGCATCGCCTGCGTGATGACGAGCAGCGCACCGACGAGGCCGAGGAAGACCACCACGGCAAGGAACAGGCGCGTGGCGCGGGCGTACCGCAGGAGGCGCGGGTCGATCGGTTTCACGTGAAACATCCCTCGCTAGTGCGAGTCGGCCAAGTGCTGCGTGCCGATCCGTTTGCGGAACACCCAGTACGTCCAGCCCTGGTAGAGCAGCACCAGCGGGGTGGCGACCGCCGCCAGCCAGGTCATGATCTTCAAGGTGTACGGGCTCGACGAGGCGTTCGTGACGGTCAGGCTCCAGGCGTCGTCCAGCGTGGAGGGCATGACGTTCGGGAAGAGCGTCAGGAACAGCATCGCCACGGCCGCCGCGACGGTCACTCCCGACAGAGCGAAGGACCAGCCCTCGCCCCCGGCCTTGATGGCGACGACCGCACCGACCAGCGCGGCCACGGCGATCGCCATGGTGATCAGACTGCTCATGTCACCGCGCGACGCCTGCGTCCACGCCAGGAAGCCCAGGGCCAGAGCGGCCGTGACCGGTCCCAGCTTCAGCGCCAGGGCCCTGGCCCGTACCCGGATGTCCCCCACCGTCTTCAGCGCGGCGAAGACCGTGCCGTGGAAGGTGAACAGTGCGAGCGTCACGAGCCCGCCCAGGAGGGCATACGGATTGAGCAGATCGAGGAATCCGCCCACGTATTCCTTGTGCTCGTCGATCTCGACCCCGTGCACGATGTTGCCGAACGTCACACCCCACAGCACGGCAGGCAGCAACGACGTCCAGAAGATCGCGTGTTCCCAGTTGGTCTGCCAGCGCTCCTCGTCCCGCTTGTGCCGGTACTCGAAGGCCACGCCGCGCACGATCAGGCACACCAGGATGAGAAGCAGCGGCAGATAGAAGCCGGAGAACAGGGTGGCGTACCAGTCGGGGAAGGCGGCGAAGGTCGCGCCGGCCGCGGTCAGCAGCCACACCTCGTTGCCGTCCCAGACGGGCCCGATGGTGTTGATCAGCACTCGCCGCTCGGCCCGGTCCCGGGCGAGCAATTTCGTCAGGACACCGACTCCGAAGTCGAATCCCTCCAGGAAGAAGTAGCCGATCCACAGAACGGCGATGAGTACGAACCAGACGTTGTGGAGTTCCATGCCTCAACAGCTCCTCAGCGGTCTCAGTACGAGGGCGGTCTCAGTACGAGAAGGCCATCGGCCGGTCGGCGTCGCGGTCGTCGCCGCCGATCCGGGTGGGCGGGTTGAGGTCGGCCTCCGTCAGTTCGGGCGGCCCCGCCTTGACGTACTTCACGAGCAGCCTGACCTCGATCACGGCGAGCACCGCGTAGAGCAGGGTGAAGACGGACATCGAGGTGATGACCTCCGCCTGTGACACACCGGGGGAGACCGCGTCCCGGGTCTGCATCACGCCATAGACGACCCAGGGCTGCCGGCCCATCTCGGTGAAGATCCAGCCCCAGGAGTTGGCGATCAGCGGGAACCCCGTCGTCCAGAGCGCCAGGAGCCAGTACAGCCGGGTGAGCCTTGTCCCGAGCGGCTTTCGCAGGAGTACCAGGTGCGGCACCTCGTCCTCCGCGGTCCGCAGGGCGGCCGGCAGCAGGAACTTCCTCCGTGTCAGCCACAGCCCCAGCAGACCGAGGGAGAAGGAGGCCATACCGAAGCCGATCATCCAGCGGAAGCCCCAGTAGGCGACGGGGACGATGGGCTTGTAGTCACCAGGGCCGAACTTCTCCTGCAGCGCCTTGTTGGTGTCGTTGATGCCGGGCACGTACGAGTCGAAGTCGCTGTGGGCGAGGAAGGACAGCAGCCCGGGTATCTCCAGGGCGACCTTGTTGTGCCCCTTGTCGACGTCCCCATAGGCGAACACGGAGAAGGGCGCCGGCTCCTCGCCGTCCCACAATGCCTCGGCGGCGGCCATCTTCATCGGCTGCTGCTCGTACATGACCTTGCCGAGGGTGTCCCCGCTGACCGCGGTGAGCACGCCGCCGACCGCCAGGGTGACCAGGCCGAGCCGGAGCGAGGTCCGCATCACCGGGATGTGCTTCTTGCGCATCAGGTGGAAGGCGGCGATGCCGACCAAGAAGGCCCCGCCTGTCAGGAAGGCAGCCGAGAAGCTGTGGAAGACCTGGTTGAGCGTGGTGTTCTGGGTCAGGACCGCCCAGAAGTCGGTCAGCTCGGCGCGGCCCTTCTCCTCGTTGATCCGGTAGCCGACGGGGTGCTGCATCCAGGAGTTGGCCGCGAGGATGAAGTACGCCGACAGCAGCGTGCCGATCGAGACCATCCAGATGCACGCCAGATGGATCTTCTTGGGCAGCTTGTCCCACCCGAAGATCCACAGGCCGATGAACGTCGATTCGAAGAAGAACGCGATCAGTGCCTCGAAGGCGAGCGGCGCACCGAAGATGTCACCGACGAAGCGCGAGTAGTCGGACCAGTTCATGCCGAACTGGAACTCCTGCACGATTCCGGTCACCACGCCCATGGCTATGTTGATCAGGAACAGCTTGCCCCAAAACTTGGTGGCTCTGAGGTACTTCTCCTTCTCCGTGCGGACCCAGGCCGTCTGCAGGCCGGCCGTGAGCGCGGCGAGCGAGATCGTGAGGGGCACGAAGAGGAAGTGGTAGACGGTGGTGATGCCGAACTGCCAGCGCGCCAGGGTCTCGGGCGCCAGCGCCAGGTTCAGGTCCACGTCGTCTCTCCTTACATCGGCGTGGTCACCGGGTCACCCGCCATTCCCTCTCATGAAGGACCAAACCAGGCGAGCTTGTGAACGCGTTCACATTCACAAGCCATTATGGCCGAAACGAAATCCGTAGCTCTCACCGGGGTCCCTCCAGGCGCCCTCTTCTCAAAATTTTCAACACATTGTTGAATTCAGGGGATGCGGATACGCATCTCATGGCCGACCGGTCAGCTGACCGCCTCGATCGACGAAACCCCCACGAGCAAGGCGCTCATGAGGGTTCTGCCGTTCTCCGCCACGGCACTGATCTGGGGGAAGAGGTCTATTTCGAGACACCCGTCTCCCGCGGCCCGGAACCGGACGCCCGCCAGGGCGTGGAGCCGGGCACGGTCGCCTTCTGGACCGACGGCGACGCCCTGGCCCTGCCCCACGGTCCGACGCCGATCTCCCGCGGCTGGGGTCCCCCCGAACGGTGTTCGGGGGAGAGTGCCGCCTCGCGAGCCCGTGCAACATCCTCGGACGCATCGACGGCGACCCGCGCCGGCTCGCGTCCGTACGCGCCGGAGACCCGATCCGCGTGGAGCTGGTCACCCCCGACCGGGCCTGACGCCGGCACGGGTAGGTCCCAAGCCGGTCGGGAGGGGACCCGTCCGGAAGCACCCGTCCGAAAGGAGCCGGTCCGGAAGGAGCCGGTCCGGAAGAAAGCCGGTCCGGAAGAGAGGAGCAGGGTCAGACGAACCGGTCAACAGGGACGCAGCCGCTTCAGAGAGACGCGCGGAAGGCCTCCGCTGTGTGCAGGAACAGGTCGTTGGCCTCGCACTCGCCGATGGTCACCCGCACGCCCTCGCCTGCGAACGGCCGCACCACGACGCCCGCCTTCTCACAGGCGGCCGCGAAGTCGATCGTGCGCTCACCGAGGCGCAGCCACACGAAGTTCGCCTGCGTCTCCGGGACGATCCAGCCTTGCTTGACCAGGGCATCGTGGATCCGGTTGCGCTCGCACACCAGCGACCCGACCCGCCCCAGCAGCTCGTCCTCCGCCCGCAGCGAGGCCACCGCCGCATCCTGCGCGAGCTGCGAGACGCCGAACGGCACCGCCGTCTTGCGCAGGGCGGCGGCCACCGGCTCATGGGCGATCGCGAAACCCACCCTCAGCCCGGCGAGGCCGTACGCCTTCGAGAAGGTACGCAACACCGCCACATTGGGGCGGTCGCGGTAGATCTCGATGCCGTCGGGGACGTCCGCGTCGCGGATGAACTCGCGGTATGCCTCGTCCAGCACCACCAGCACATCCGACGGCACCCGGTCCAGGAAGCGCTCCAGCTGCGCCCGGCGCACCACGGTGCCGGTCGGGTTGTTGGGGTTGCAGACGAAGATCAGCCGGGTCCGGTCGGTGATGGCGTCCGCCATCGCGTCCAGATCGTGTACATCACCCGGGGTCAGCGGCACCTGCACGGACCTCGCCCCGCTGATCTGCGTGATGATGGGGTACGCCTCGAAGGAGCGCCATGCGTAGATCACCTCGTCGCCGGAGCCCGAGGTGGACTGGAGCAGCGACTGGGCGACGCCCACCGAGCCGGTGCCGGTCGCCACATGGGACGCGGGCACCCCGAACCGCTCGGCCAGCTCATTGACAAGGCCGGTACAGGCCATGTCGGGGTAGCGATTGAAATTCTGCGCCGCGGCCACGGCGGTCTCCATGACACCGGGCAGCGGCGGATAAGGATTCTCGTTGGAGGAGAGCTTGAAGGCGACCGGGCCGCCGGCCGCCGCGGGCTTACCCGGCTTGTAGGTGGGAATGCCGTCCAGCTCGGCGCGCAGCTTGGGGCTCTTCTCGCTCACCGCAGGTCCTCCTCGATCATCCATGTGGGTACCGCACCAATACTCCTCACCTTATGAGGATTCCCGGCTGCTGCGAATGGCCGCAGCCAAGGAAAGGGGGAGCGCTCCGACCTGGCGCGCGCCGGTGGCTCACGCCGTGGCGCGCGTCCCTCGTAATGGTGAGTTGAGACCTCTTCGCAACATGGGCCCCCCGACAGGCCCATGCGGCCGGATAACCGATACATCGAGCCAAGTAGTCCCAACTCCCTGGATTTCTATGAGGTTTGAGCATTAATGATCATGCAGAAACGTGCCTGTCAACGCCTGCATATGCGACCGGCCAGACCCACCGCGCGAGCCCTACTATCGGCTCGCCATGACAGCAGCAGGGAAGCACCAGGTGAGCCGGACGGACACATCCCGCCGAGGCAGTCGGCAAGGCAGAGCGGGCATCCGGGACGTCGCCGCCGCAGCCGGAGTCTCCATCACGACTGTCTCCGACGCGCTCAACGGGAAGGGCCGGCTTCCGGACGCCACCCGCCGGCACGTCCGCGAGGTCGCCGACCGGCTGGGCTACCGCCCTTCCGCCGCGGCCCGCACGCTGAGAACCGGGAAATCGGGCTTAATCGGCCTGACCGTGACGACGTACGGGGACGAACCCTTCACCTTCACGGAATTCGCGTACTTCGCGGAGATGGCGAGAGCCGCGACCTCCGCCGCGCTCGCCCGCGGCTACGCCCTCGTCATCCTCCCCTCCACCTCCCGCCATGACGTCTGGTCGAACGTCGCACTCGACGGCACCGTCGTCATCGACCCCTCCGACCACGACCCCGTCGTGACCGAGCTGGTGCGCCAGGGCCTGCCCGTCGTGTCCGACGGACGCCCCGCCGGCACACTCCCGGTCACCGCCTGGGTCGACAACGACCACGAAGCCGCCGTACTGGACCTGCTCGACCATCTCGCCGCCGCCGGCGCCCGCCGGATCGGCCTGCTCACGGGCACCACCACCGACACCTACACCCGGCTGTCGACCACCGCGTACCTCAACTGGTGCGAACGCGTCCGCCAGGATCCGGTCTACGAGTCCTACCCCGCACACGACCCGTGCGCGGGCGCCGTCGCCGCCGACCGCCTGCTTGCCCGGCCCGACCGGCCCGACGCCGTCTACGGCCTCTTCGACCCCAACGGCACCGATCTGCTGGCCGCGGCACGGCGCTACGGTCTGCGTGTCCCCGACGACCTGCTGCTCGTGTGCTGCAGCGAGTCCACCGTGTACGCCACCACGGAACCGCCGATCACCACCCTCTCGCTCAAACCCCGCCGGATCGGCACGGCCGTGGTCCAGCTCCTGATCGACGCCATCGAGGGAATCGACGAGGACCGGCCGGTCGAGCAGGTGATACCGACCGAACTGATCGTCAGGACGTCCTCGCAGCGCCGCCCTCCGCGCACCACGGTCAGCGCGCCACGGTCCCCGGCGAAGGACTAGACCAACCCATTGTGGGGCGAAAAGGCCGATGAACCGGGGGTGCGGAAGGATTCACCACCCCTGGTGCGTCACACACCGCCGGGCTCATTCCTATGATGGGCGAACGACACCGCGGACCACCCCGACCAGGCTGGGCCGAGAGGTGAACGGCGGCGCGACGGTGGTGGAGGGGTCGATGACTCAGGGGGCCGGTCAAGGACCCGTGGTGCGGACGGCAACGCTGCGCGATTTCCGCGTTCCGCCGTACGCGCAGGTTCCCGTTCAGTCGCAGTCCGTGGACCCCGGCCGATCCGGCCACCCCGGCAACGCGTTCCCCGAGGGCGAGCCGCCGGAGGGCTACACCCCCACCGCACGCGACCTTCCCGTGATCACCCGCGGCGGACCGGGCGACACCGTGCAGGTCACGGTCGCCGTGGACGACCGCCCGGCACCCGACGGCCTCGGTCCGCTCTACGTCGTCGGCGACGTCCACGGCTACCTCGACGAACTCCTCGCCGCGCTCACCGAGAAGGGCCTCATCGACTCCGAGGGCCGTTGGTCCGCGGGCAACGCCCGGCTCTGGTTCCTCGGCGACTTCACCGACCGCGGCCCCGACGGCATCGGCGTCATCGACCTCGTCATGCGGCTGTCCGCCGAAGCCGCGGCCGCCGGCGGCTACTGCAAGGCGCTCATGGGCAATCACGAGCTGCTGCTGATCGGCGCCAAGCGCTTCGGGGACACCCCCGTCAACTCCGGGGCGGGTACCGCCACCTTCCAGGCGGCATGGCTTCTCAACGGCGGCCAGAAGTACGACATGGACCGCCTTCAGGAGGTCCATCTGCAGTGGATGGCCCGGCTGGACGCGATCGTGGAGGAGGACAGCCATCTGCTGCTCCACTCCGACACCACCGCCTACCTCGAATACGGCTCGACCATCGAGGACGTCAACGACGCCGTACACGCGATCCTCACCCGTAACGACGCCGACGAGTGCTGGGACCTCTTCCGCAAGTTCACCAAGCGCTTCGCCTTCCGCGACGAGGGCGGCCCGCAGGCGGTGCGGGAACTGCTGTCCGCATACGGCGGCAAGCGCGTGGTGCACGGCCACAGCCCGATCCCGTACCTGCTCGGCGAGGTCGGCACCGAGGACGGCGAGGACGGTGAACGCCCGGTCGTCGAAGGCCCGCATGTGTACGCGGACAACCTGGCCATCGCCATGGACGGTGGAGTGACCATGGCCGGAAAGCTTCTCGTCCAGCGACTCCCGTTGCCGGGCTGACCCGGTCGGCGGCATGCGATTTACTCAAATCCCCTGTCACGCCGTGCCGTAACCGCTCTACCATCGGCTTATCCGTAGCAGGCTCTCCTCCGTTTCCGCCCAACTGCCCGGCATCCTCGGGCGATCCGGCCCTACGGAGCATCGGGGGATGCACATGAACAGCGCTCCGCACCTGCTGAACGAGGACCGCGCCGAGTTCGAGCGAGTCCTCGACGACGCACTGCGCGACGCCCGCGACCGTCTGGATCCGGCCGCCGTGGAAGCGCGTCGCCTGAGCACGGAACAGCTGCGCACCATGGCCCTCAACGCGACGGCGCTGATCACCACTTCCGCCGCCGCCGAGTACGAGCACTATGTGAAGGTCCGCGCGGAGATGCGCGCGCCCGCCGCTGCCGAGCGCGGCCCCGTGCTCGCGCCCCCGGTCGGCGAGGCGGCCGAGACGGGTGCCGGATTCGCGGCCGTCGTCACCGTCCTGGCGCCGCTCCTCGCGGGCACGGCCGCGGCGATCTTCCTGATCGTCGGCTACCTCGTCAAGATGGTGAGCCCCACCCCGTCCTTCGCCGACACGCTGGTCCGCACCGGATGGGTCTTCGGGGCGATCACGGCCGCCGCCATCCTGATGGCGGCCGTCGCCCTGCTGCTGACCGCGCTGCGCAACGGCGCCAGCCATGTCGCGGACGGCCGGCCGGCGGACGACCTCCCGGACGAGGTCCGGATCGCCAAGGATGCCTGGTGCGAGGCCCTGCGGGAACGGGGCATCCTCCCCTTCCTGCGCGCTGCTCTGACTGAACCGGCCACCACGGCGTCACCCGCCGATCCCCCGCACCCCGTGAGCCGTATCCCGAAGATCGGCTACAGCGGACCGGACTTCTCCAGCCCCGCCGAGGGACGGGTCTCGGGCCGGCGTCCGACCTTCACCAGCCCGGACTTCTCCAGCCCCGACTTCGGCGGCCCCGAACACCAACCGGACTGACCGGCGGCGCGCGTGCTCACCGACACCACCCTGAAACGCCGGCGTCCCCCGGAGCGTGTGCCGGGGGACACTGAGACGCCGGACGATCAGTCCGCGATCGGCAGATAGACCCGGTTGCCCGCCGCGGCGAACTCCCTGGACTTCTCCGCCATGCCCACCTCGATGTCCTCCTGACTGTCGCCGTGCTGACGGCGGATGTCCTGGGAGATCTTCATCGAGCAGAACTTCGGACCGCACATCGAGCAGAAGTGGGCGGTCTTCGCAGGCTCGGCCGGCAGCGTCTCGTCGTGGAACTCCCGTGCCGTGTCCGGGTCGAGCGCCAGGTTGAACTGGTCCTCCCACCGGAACTCGAAGCGGGCGTCGGACAGCGCGTCGTCCCACTCCTGGGCGCCCGGGTGGCCCTTGGCCAGGTCCGCCGCATGGGCCGCGATCTTGTAGGTGATCACGCCGGTCTTCACATCGTCGCGGTTGGGCAGGCCCAGGTGCTCCTTGGGCGTCACGTAGCAGAGCATGGCCGTGCCCCACCACGCGATCATCGCCGCGCCGATGCCCGAGGTGATGTGGTCGTACGCCGGGGCCACGTCGGTCGTCAGCGGGCCGAGCGTGTAGAACGGCGCCTCCTCGCAGATCTCCTGCTGGAGGTCGATGTTCTCCTTGATCTTGTGCATCGGGACATGGCCCGGGCCCTCGATCATGGTCTGCACGTTGTGCCGCTTGGCGATCCGGTTGAGCTCACCCAGCGTGCGCAGCTCCGCGAACTGCGCCTCGTCGTTGGCGTCCGCGATCGACCCGGGCCGCAGGCCGTCCCCGAGCGAGTACGTCACGTCGTACGCGGCGAGGATCTCGCAGAGCTCCTCGAAGTTCTCGTACAGGAACGACTCCTTGTGGTGCGCCAGGCACCACGCCGCCATGATCGAGCCGCCGCGCGAGACGATGCCCGTCTTCCGGCGCGCGGTCAGCGGGACGTACCGCAGCAGCACACCGGCGTGCACCGTCATGTAGTCGACGCCCTGCTCGGCCTGCTCGATGACCGTGTCCTTGTAGACCTCCCAGGTCAGCTCCTCGGCCTTGCCGTCGACCTTCTCCAGCGCCTGGTAGAGGGGCACGGTGCCGATCGGCACGGGGGAGTTGCGCAGGACCCACTCGCGGGTGGTGTGGATGTTGCGGCCCGTCGACAGGTCCATGACCGTGTCGGCGCCCCAGCGGGTGGCCCAGGTCATCTTCTCCACCTCCTCCTCGATGGAGGAGGTGACCGCGGAGTTGCCGATGTTGGCGTTGACCTTCACCAGGAACCGCTTGCCGATGATCATCGGCTCGATCTCGGGGTGGTTGACGTTGGCCGGCAGGACGGCCCGGCCCGCCGCGATCTCCTCCCGCACCACCTCGGGCGAGACGTTCTCGCGGATGGCGACGTACTCCATCTCCGGCGTGATCTCGCCCCGGCGGGCGTACGCCAGCTGCGTCACCGCCTGCCCGTCCCGGCCCCGGCGCGGCTGGCGCGGGCGGCCGGGGAAGACGGCGTCGAGGTTGCGCAGTCCCCCGCGCGGCGACGTGTGCTTGATCCCGTCGTCCTCGGGCCGGACCGGTCGGCCCGCATACTCCTCGGTGTCGCCGCGCCCGATGATCCAGCTCTCCCGCAGCGGTGGCAGGCCGCGCCGTACGTCGGTCTCGACGCCGGGATCCGTGTAAGGCCCCGACGTGTCGTACAACGTCACGTCCTTGCCGTTGGTGAGGTGCACCTTGCGCACCGGCACCCGGAGGTCGGGGCGCGAGCCCTCGACATATCCCTTGTGCCAGCCGATGGACTTCCCGGCCTCGTCGTTCTGGTTCGAGGCAGGCGTGCGTGCGTCCGATACGGTCATGAGACCTACTCCCTACGCCGGCATTACCCGGTAACAGGTTCGGCGGTCGGCGCAGCTGTCCCATACAGATGTACGGAGGTCAGCGCCCTCTCAGCCCGGTGCTCCGAGCTCCCGCGTGTGCAAAGGTGCCACCACGCTAGCGTCATGTCTGGCGTGCTGAACAGAGGCCCCCTCTCGTTCTTGCGATGATCTGGAGGTGACCTCATCACCGCAACGTCCCGATCCGCAGGGCCCCGCCACCGCTCACGTGCACAGTCATGGGCCCGCCGCGCCCGTCTCACAGCACCTCCGCAAGGTCATTGCGGCGGTGCTGATCCCCTTCGCGACGGCCGTCCTCGTCGGACTTGCCGTGATGTGGCCGGGCGGGACGCCCGGTCATGAGCGCTCCGGCGTGGGCTTCGACCGCCAGACCGAGCAGGGCAGGGTGGTGAGCGTCGAGAAGGTCGACTGCAAGGACGTCAACGCCGGCCAGGTGCCGCCGACCGGCGACACCTCAACGCCCGAGGGACGTGAGGCGGTCAACGCGCAGCGGGGCGACTGCGGAAAGGCCACCATCGAGGTCATCACCGGCAAGGACAAGGGCCGCACCTTCGTCGAGATCGTCCAGCCCGACGCGCCACGGCAACTGCGGGAGGGTCAGGGCGTCGTGGTGGCGTACGCCCCGGACGCGCCTCGCGATCTGCAGTACTCGGTGACCGATGTGGACCGCGAGTTCCCGATGGCCCTGCTGGCGGGCATCTTCGCCCTGGTGGTCGTCCTGGTGGGGCGGATGCGCGGCGTGATGGCGCTGATCGCGCTCGCCGTCTCGTTCGCCGTGCTGACACTGTTCATCCTGCCCGCGATCCTGCAGGGTTCGAATCCGCTGATCGTCGCGGTGGTCGGGGCGAGCGCGATCATGCTCATCGCGCTCTACTTGTGCCACGGCATCACCGCGCGGACCTCTGTCGCCGTGCTGGGCACGCTGATCTCGCTGCTGCTCATCGCTCTGCTCGGCTCGCTGTTCATCGGCTGGGCCAGCCTCAGCGGCAACACCGACGACAACACCGGCCTGATCAAGGGCCTCTACCCGAACATCGACATGAGCGGCCTGCTGCTCGCCGGAGTCATCATCGGCTCGCTCGGCGTGCTCGACGACGTCACGGTGACGCAGACCTCTGCGGTCTGGGAACTGCACCAGGCCGACCCGGACATGGGGCCGCGCGCCCTCTACCGCTCCGCCATCCGGATCGGCCGCGACCACATCGCCTCGGTCGTCAACACCCTCGTGCTCGCCTACGCGGGCGCGGCACTGCCGCTGCTGCTGCTCTTCTCGATCGCCCAGTCCAGCGTGGGCACCGTGGCCACCAGCGAGCTGGTGGCGGAGGAGATCGTACGAACCCTGGTGGGCTCGATCGGCCTCGTCGCCTCCGTACCGGTGACCACCGTGCTCGCCGCCCTGGTCGTCTCGGCGGACCGGCCGGGCCGTCCCGCCACCGGGGCGGCCGCCTCCGCGCGCGGCACCCGGGGCAGGCGCCGCAAGAAGTGACGGGCACCGGGCACACGCCGCGGGAGTAACCCGACAGCTCCAGGTGTGGGCCGGCGGGGACCGGTGCCCTCAACCGGCGTTCTCCTCGGCGAGGATACGCCCGAGCGCCTCCTCCAGACTGACCTCGAAATCACCGAGCGCGAGCTCCTGACCGAGCGGAACCAGCCTGTCCGTACGGTCCAGGAAGGCGACGAGCGGCGGAGCACCGACACGGAACAGCGCGGAGTCGCTCCCGACGCGCAGTCGGATGTGAACGTCCGACAGCGCCTCCGGCCGGGTCGGCGCGATGTGCACATCACCGTCCCCACTCGGCGCATTGATCCCGTCGAGCAGCAGTTCCCGGCCGAAAGCCCAGGTCACGGGCGCGTCACCGGGAAGGTGGAAGGTCATCCGCACCGCATAAGGGTCCGAAGTCTCGTAGTGCAGCTCCACCGGGATCCGGAAGGAGAGCTCTTGGGAGACGAGGAAACTCATCAGAACCTCGGCCTGGACCGACTCGCGCATCACGTACCTCGCAGTAGATGAAGCAATGAATGAACCGTGCTGACGACATGAAGGAAACGGCCAGGAACGATCGCTGCCGGCTCTCTTGGCCTTCAGGACGCCATCGTGGTGGAAGCGCCAGCAGATCACAAGGAGTGATATTTCAGATACTGATGGAGAACGCAAGCGCCGCCAACAGGCTGCCTACCCCGGCCCGCAGTTGTTCAACTGCCGGGCCGAGCCTGACCTCTTGGTGCACAGGGAGGGAAATGGCCATCGTCGCAGCTATGTCACCCGCAGTGATCGGATGGCCGCGCGGACTGTGCCGACGGCGTACTCCTGACGCTCGACGACCGGCTCCACACGCCCGAGGGAGCCCCGCCGCTCCAGCAGCGCGTCCCGGTCACGGACCGAGTAGGGCGTCACCCGCTGCACCGGGTGGCGGTCGAGGTGGTCGCGGCGGGCCTCCTCGTCGAGCTGGCTGAGCAGGCACTGCCCGATCGCGTGGGCGTGCCCCGTCTCACGGAAGTCGGCCCATTCCTGAGCGGCCGGGGCGTACGGAGTGCCCGCCACGGCGACGAGCTCGATTTCACCCTCGCGGTGGACGGCGAAGTAGACGGCGGCGCCGATCGCGTCCCGCCAGTGCGTCAGGGAGTCCTCGATCGTGCTGCGACGAATGTGCACACGTCCACGCCTGGCCAGACGGCCGACCGCGTCCCCGAGCGTGAACACGCCTTTGTCGCGGCGGAGATAGTCCTCGTGCGTCAGTGTGCGCAGCAGGTGATAGACGGTGGGCAGTGCAATGCCCGTCTCACGCGCGAGCTGCTTCGCGGGGGCTCCGTCCTCGTGTGCACCCGCCGCCTCCAGCAGCCTCAACGCACGCTGCACCGAGCCGATCAGGGTAGGGACAGCGGCGTTCGTAGCCCCGGCCAAAGGTCACCCCCAGGCGTGGTGACGGGCAGCGCGCCCGCCCGCGGGGGCCGCCCCCGCGCGGCCGCCGCACCCCCGGGCCTGAACAGCCGGCCTGAACAGCCGATCAGTCCCGGGACATCTTGGAGCGCTGATCAACGCACCGGTGCGCAGGATTTCCCGAGGGGCGGCAGAGGGCTGCCACTCTCATGGCAGCCACGGCCGGCGGCGGGCTCTGTCCGGGCCGTCCCCCCGGCCGGGCTAACGGGCCTCCGGCCGCCGCTCACCAGTCCTTGCTCGAGGAGCTGGAGGACGTCATGAACTTCCGTACGAGGAAGATCAGTCCACCGACCAGCGCGACGAACAGCAGCACCTTGAAGAGCACTTCGATCACGAAGCCGATGATGCTGGTGATGAGACCGCCGAACACGGCCAGGGCGATGACAGGCACCGCGATCCACTTCACCCACCACGGCATCCTCGCGAATATCTGCCGCACGGCCATCGTCCCTACCTCGTTTCTCCGACTGCGTGCTGTCGATGCTAGGCGGCGGACCATGGTGTGCGGGGACCTGAGAGCCCTTGAAGTCCCCTGAGTGAACCCCTAGGGACCGCGCGGTGGCCGGCTCAGCTCTCCGGGGGAGAGAAGACCACCATGACCCGCAGATCCTCGCTGATGTGGTGGAACTTGTGTGGCACCTCCGCCGGCACATAGACGACGCTGCCCCGCCCGACCTGGGTCGTCTCCATGCCCACCGTGATCGAGGCCCGGCCGCTGACCACGAAGTACACCTCGTCCTGGTTGTGGGGCAGCTGCGGATCGACCTGGCCGGCGTCCAGCGCGTACAGGCCGACCGACATGTTCCGCTCACGCAGGAACTGCAGATACGCACCGTCGTTCGCGGCGCGTTCCGCTTCCAGCTCGTCCAGTCGGAATGCCTTCATCCGCCCGCCCCTGCCCTTGTTCCGACACGTCTGCCACGATCAGACACATGATGAATTTCCTAGTCAAGACGATCGCCAATGCGGCAGCTCTACTGGTGGCCATCTGGCTCCTGCAGGACATCACCCTCACCGGTGACAGCACCGGCAAGAAGGCGTGGACACTGATCCTGGTGGCGCTGATCTTCGGCCTGGTGAACTTCCTGGTCAAGCCGGTGGTGAAGCTGCTCACGCTGCCGTTGTTCATCCTCACGCTCGGCCTGATCACCCTGGTCGTCAACGCGCTGATGCTGCTGCTCACCTCGTGGCTCGCCGACGCGCTGGATCTGAACTTCCACGTCGAGGGCTTCTGGACGGCCGTGCTGGGCGGTCTCATCATCTCCGTCGTCTCGTGGGCGCTGAACGTCGTCCTGCCCGACAAGGACTGAGCGCGGCGTGAGGATCGATGTCGCAGCACACATGGTTGAGGAGCAAGCGGTATGACCGGTACTCCCCGAGGAGACGGCACGCGAGCGGTACGGGCGGGGCTGCCCGATCCGGTGAAGTACGAACCGACCCTGCCCGGTCCCGTCTTCGCGGCCCACTTCCATCTGCCCGGTGAACCCACCGGCCCCTACACATACGGCCGCGACGAGAACCCGACCTGGACGCATCTGGAGCGCGCGATCGGGGAGCTGGAGGCACCGGGGGAGGCCGTCGAGACAGTCTCCTTCTCCTCCGGGATGGCCGCGATCTCCGCCGTGCTCATGTCGCAGCTGCGGTCCGGTGACGCGGTTGTCCTGCCCGACGACGGCTACCAGGCACTGCCTCTGGTGCGCGAGCAGCTCGAGGCCTACGGCATCGAGGTGCGCACCGCCCCGACCGGCGGCGACGCACAGCTGTCCGTCCTCGACGGGGCACGGCTGCTGTGGATCGAGACGCCGTCCAATCCGGGTCTCGACGTGTGCGACGTGCGACGCCTGGCCGAGGCCGCGCACGCGGCGGGCGCGCTCGTCGCCGTCGACAACACGCTCGCCACCCCGCTCGGACAGCGGCCCCTGGACCTCGGCGCCGACTTCTCGGTGGCCAGCGACACCAAGGGCATGACGGGGCACGGCGACATCCTGCTCGGTCATGTGACCTGCCGCGACACCGCACTCGCGGCGGGCGTGCGGCGCTGGCGGAAGATCGTCGGCGCGATTCCCGGGCCGATGGAGGCGTGGCTCGCGCACCGCTCGCTCGCCACCCTGCAGCTGCGGGCCGACCGGCAGTGCGCGAACGCCCTGGCGCTCGCGCGGGCCCTGGTCGAACGGCCGGAGGTGACCGGTCTGCGCTACCCGGGACTGCCCACCGACCCCTCGCACCCGATCGCGTCCCGGCAGATGCGGCGCTTCGGGTGCGTGGTCTCCTTCGTCCTGCCCGACCGGGAGCACGCGGAGCGCTTCCTGGACGGGCTGCGGCTCGTCGACGATGCCACCAGCTTCGGCGGCGTGCGCTCCACGGCCGAGCGGCGGGGGCGGTGGGGCGGGGACGCCGTCCCCGAGGGCTTCGTGCGCTTCTCCGCCGGCGCGGAGGACGCGGAGGACCTGGTGGCCGACGTGCTGCGCGCCCTCGACGAGGCCGCTGAGGCAGCCGAGCCGGCACCGACCGCGGGCCGGCGCTGACGGCACTCCGCACGAGGGCACCGACAAGGGCCGCGGGTGACCGGGCAGCTCCTTCGAACGGTCCGAGCCTCCCCCTCGCGGCTCGGACCGTCCTGGCTCCTACGCGCGAAGAGCCATGCGAGCAAGGCTAGTTGACTCTGAGTCAGTGTCGAATCACAGTAGCGACAGCGGTCTATCGACTTATTCACACCCGATCTGCGCGCCGTCCTGGAAGCCACGGTCTCCGGCGCGGGACTCGCCGTGCTGCCGCGCTACCTGTGCGAGGAAGCGCTGCGACAGGGCCGCGTCGTCGCTCTCCTCGACCCGCCCGTCCCGCCGCTGCGCGCGTACTTCCTCGTCATCCGCACCGGGACCCTCGCCCTCCCCCATGTGGCACGGGCGCACGAGGAGCTGCTGCGCGCCCCGGAAGGCTGGTGAGACGCGGACACAGGAAGGGCCCCGGGAGTTTCAGAAGCCGCGACTTGGGCCACTCTCTTGCCATGACCGAACGACCAGTGGTCAAGCGCACCGCACGTGCCATTCTGCTCGACGGGAACGACCTCGTCCTGATCAAGCGCACCAAGCCCGGTGTCGACCCCTACTGGCTCACGCCCGGCGGCGGGGTCGAGCCGGAGGACGCCACCGTCGTCGACGCCCTCCACCGTGAGGTCCACGAGGAACTCGGCGCCAAGATCACCGATGTGGTGCCCTGTTTCGTCGACACGGTCGAGCACATCGCCGACGGTGGCGTGACCGGCGTGAAGGTGCAGCACTTCTTCGTCTGCCGCCTGGAATCCATGGACCCCTCCCTGCGGCACGGCCCGGAGATCGACGAGCCCTGCGGGGAGTACGAGATCGTGCGGGTCCCCTTCAGCAGGGTCGGGATCGCCGCCGTCCATCTCGTGCCGCTGTCCCTGCGCCACTACCTGGACGGCAACATCGAAGGCGTACGCGCGATGCATGCCCCCGACCTGGGCTGACGCCGGCGGCGGGCACCCGAGCGGCTCCTAGTCGGCCGCCGCCACGAGCTCCTCCAAGGCGTCGTGCCGGATCCGGTCGAACGGAATCCCGATCCCGCGCAGGGCGTGCACACCGCTGCGGATCATGCCGGGCGGCCCCGAGAGGTAGGCGTCGAACCCGTGCCACGGCCCGTACCGGCCGAGATCCCGCACCGCCGACGGGAACTGCGCCTGGTCGTCGACCACCGGGCGGACCGACAGCCAGGGGTGCGCCTGCTGCAGCCTGAGCATGGTGTCGATGTCGTACAGGTCGTGGTCGGAGCGCGCCCCGTAGAAGACCTCGACCGTGCGCCGCTCGCCGTGGGTGGCCACATCCTCCACGAGCGCCTTGATGGGCGCTATGCCGGTGCCGCCGCCGAGGCAGAGGAGACCGTTGTCGGTGGTGTGGTCGACCGTCATCGACCCCGCGGGCGGACCGAGCCGCAGGACGTCACCGGGGCGGGCGTGGTGCACCAGGGCGTTGGAGACCCAGCCTGCCGGCACTGCCTTGATGTGGAAGGACAGCAGCCCGTCGGCCCGGGGCGCACCGGCGAACGAGTAGTGCCGCCAGATCCTTGGCCACCAGGGCGTCTCCAGACTCGCGTACTGCCCCGCGAGGAACTTGTACGGCTGGTCGGGGCGGACCGTGACGATCGCGATGTCCGGGGTCCGCAGTTCGTGCGAGACGACTTCGGCGTCCCACCACGCGGGCGCGTGCTGCTCGTCCTCGGCCGCCGCGTCGATCATGATCTGCGAGATCGTGGTGTAGGTACGGATCCAGGCGGCCTCGGTCTCGGCGTCCCAGGTGGTCGTGGCGTACTTCGTCAGTGCCCCGACCAGGGCCTCGCCGACGGCCGGATAGTGCGCGGGCTGCGTGCCGTACTTGCGGTGGCCCCGGCCGAGATGGCGCAGGTAGTCGGTCAGCACCGCCGCGTTGTCCATGTGCTCGGCCGCGGTCAGCAGTGCCTTGAGCAGCCGGTCGCGCTGGGAGTCCATGGCGACAGGGAACAGGGATCGCAGCTCGGGGTGACGGACGAAGAGCAGGGCGTAGAAGTACGAGGTGACCCGGTCGGCCACGGGTCCGATCTCGGCCATGGTCCGCCGCACCAGGACCGCGTCAGGGGATGCGGGAGACGCGGACGGCGCGGCGGCACCGCTCGGTTCGGAGGGTGGGGTCTCGCGGGGTTCGGAAGTGCCATGGGACGGGCCCGATGCCTCGGGGGCGCTCTGCGGCCGGCCCGAGAACGGGCTCTCACCATGTTCCGGGGTGCCATGGGACGGGCCGGGGAACTCCGTCTCCCTCGGCCGGGGGCTGCTGCCGCGCGGGTGGGGCACCGAGGGCCCAGCCGTTTCGGCGTGGGCGTGGGGCGCCCGTGCGGTCGGCTCGTGGCCCGGGAGAGGCTTGGTGTGCTCGGGCGACGCGGCCTCAGCTGCGCCGCCCGGAGCGGCCGGAGTGCTCGGAGCGGCCGGGGCGTCGCGGTCAGAGGCGGAGGGACCGGCGGCCGTGTCCGCGACCGCCTCCCGGGCGGCCGGTTCGGCGGGGGCGTCTCGTTCTGCGGCAGCGGTCGGCCGCTCCGCCTGTGCCGCCTCGGGGTCGGGGTCGGGGCCGGATGTCGTCGGGATGTCGCGTACGACGGACAGCTGCGGTCGGTTGCGGCGCGATGAGCCGGAACCGACCGGGCGTATCGCCGACACGGACCGCGTCGGCATCGCCGCTGGGCGGCCTTGCTCGCTGCCCTCTGTCCGGCCGCTCTGGCCCCCGTGCCCACCTTGGCCGGTCTCCGAGCGATCGTCCGAACCTTCGGCCCCGGATGTCCCGCCAGGCCGGGCCGGCTTCCGGCGAGGCGTGAACCAATCGCCTCCGCCGCCTTCGCCTGACGCTCCGTTGTCGGACGACGTGGTGGCCCGAGCTTCCATGGTGTGCCTCGCCTCGAACATCTCTCGGTCGGTTCACGCACGTCCGTCCCGCGGAACGTGCCGCACTTACCTGCGCTGTCTCAGCATCGCCGCCGACTCATCGCCGCCGCGGCCGTGCTGTGCATCAGGACGACTTACCTCCGATGAAGACTCTGCCCGAACGCCCGCTGTCGCAGCATGGCAGCCGATTCCCCGGATCGGCACAAAGAGCCGAAAGTCCGGGCAGCCCAACCCCTTTTCGCATTAGGCTTCCTTGCTTCATGTGCCCGCACCGGATCGTGCCGAGCTCCTGAACTGCTCGTGCGCTCGGGCCTTTCCCGGGCCTCGCGAAGACGGTGCGCCTACAGCTGCCTCATGATCGGCTCGAGCAAAGGGTGGTCGGCATGCGCCATCACCGCTGTGGGCACAGCTGAGGACCTCCGCGTCCGACATGGAACCACCGTATGCATGACACCCGTCCAGGCCAACCCCGAACTCTGCACAGACCTGGTCCGTGATCTTCACCGTCGCAATGTCCGGCATCCCTGCCGTTCACCCGTGTACGCCGACGCAAGTACCGACACTTACTCCCACTGTCGGACGACCGGCCGCCCTTCTGCCCGGCACCGTGTTTCACGTGAAACCACTCAAGCGCCCCGCCCGCCGGGGAATCCTCGTCGTCCATGTCGCCGCATCCGCGGGCTGGCTCGGGCTCACCCTCGGTCTGCTCGCGCTTGCACTCACCGCCTGGACCACGGGCTCCGCCCCGGCGGTCGAGGCCTCCTACCGCTCCATGAAGGTCTTTACGGACTGGTTGCTTCTGCCCGTCGCCTTCCTCACGCTGTTCAGCGGCCTCGTTCTGTCACTCGGCACGAAGTGGGGCCTTACACGGCACTGGTGGATCGCCATCAAGTTATGGCTGGCGCTGGCGACCGTCACCGCTTCCGTCTTCACTCCGCGGCCGGGCGTCAACGGCGCCGCCGACAGCGTCGCTTCGGGCGCCGTGGTCGTGGACCTACGGGATCTCGTCATGGGCCCCCCGTGTCACTGACCGCCTACCTCTTCATGACCGTGGTCTCCGTGCTCAAGCCATGGGGGCTCACCCGGCGCGGCCGCCGTCTGCGGGTCGCGGTCTCCTCACCCAAATCGGTGGACGGGCGATCAGCTCGTCAGACAGCCTGACCCCATGCCGACTCCGCTCTCCGAGCTGCCCATCAGGCGTCTGACCATCGACGACCTCGTCTCCTGTGCCGATCTCTCGGAAGACCGCGGCTGGCCACGCGAGGATCACAAATGGGGCCTGCTGCTGACCGCCGGCACGGGGTACGGGATCGACGATCCGACGGGCAAGGGACTGGTGGCCGCTTGCATCCTGACGTCTTACGGCACCAGGCTCGCGGCGATCGGCATGGTGCTGGTCGCTGAGCGGTTCGCGCGTCAGGGAGTCGGGCGCCGGCTGATGAAGCATGTCCTGGCAGAGGCCGGGGACACTCCCCTGACCCTTCATGCCACGCCCAACGGGCAGCCGCTGTACGAAGAGCTGGGCTTCGCCGCCACCGGCCGGGCGGAGATGGTCCGGGGCCACTTCACCGCCACGGAGCCGGCGACCGGGGTGGCGATCCGACCGGCGACGGCGGAGGACATGGCCGTGGTGGTGCGACTGGACGCCGAGGTCTTCGGCGTGGACCGCACCCACATGATCACTCGCCTGCCGGCCTTCGCCGACCAGCTCCTGGTGGCCGAACAGGACGGCGTACTGACGGGGTACGCGGCCGCCTGGCCGAACATGGTCACGCATGTCGTCGGCCCTCTCATCGCCAAGGACACCGAGACGGCGAAGGCCCTGATCACCTCCCTGGCGTCGAACACGGACCGTCCGCTGCGCACCGACATCGACGTGCGCCACGAGGAACTGCTCGCCTGGGTGAAGTCACAGGGCCTTGAACCGATCGCCTTCAACACGGTGATGACCTACGCCGTCCCCGCGCTGCCGGGCGACTGGACCCGCCGATTCGCACCGCTGACAGTCGCGGCGGGCTGAGGGCCCGATCCCCCAGCCGGCCGCGAGGTTTTCCGCGTCCGTCCACCGCGGTACCGGCAGGCGGCCGGGAGACTCCTCGATGGACCAGTCCTCAGTGGACGAGCTGGGCCACGCGGTCGTCGGCCGTCGCCTCGGCGGCGGCCTGCTTGTCCCGGCGGACATCTGCAGATGAAGCAGGTCGCCGACGCGGTCGTCCTCAGCCAGAGCGCGACGACCCGGCTGGTCACGCGGCTTGAGGACCGCGGTCTGCTGACCCGCTATCTGTGCGACACCGATCGCCGAGGCATCTACACCGATGTCACGGAGGCCGGCCTGGCGCTGCTGACCGAGGCCCGGCCCACCAATGACACAGCAACCCTCAGCTCGTCCCTCTCGTCAAGACCGTCGAAGAGCTGCGGGTCCCCGAGTAGTCTGCGGATCATGAGCGATCTGCACATACGCCCCGCGGCCGCCGACGACATCCCGGCGATCGTGTCTCTGCTCGCCGACGACCCGCTCGGCGCCCAGCGTGAATCACCTGACGACCTCTCGCCGTACACGGCGGCGTTCGAGCGGCTGGCCGCCGACCCCAACCAGTACCCGACCGTCGCCGTACGCGACGGTCGGATCGTCGGCACACTGCAGCTGACGATCATCCCCGGCCTCTCCCGGCGCGGCACCACCCGCTCGATCATCGAGGCAGTCCGGATCCACGCCGACGAGCGCGGCAGCGGGCTGGGCACGCAGCTCATCGAGTGGGCCGTGGAGGAGTCCCGCAGCCTGGGCTGCCGGCTGGTGCAGCTCACGTCGGACGCCACCCGGACCGATACCCATCGCTTCTACCAGCGCCTCGGTTTCGAGCCTTCCCACGTCGGGTTCAAGCTCAATCTCTGACTTGAGTTCTAACCTCGTTCACCGTGCGGCCCCGTGCGTGCGCAGGTCGGCAGCTGCTTGCTCCTTCAGGAACACGACCCGTCCGAAGGCTCCTCCCGGTGGTGTTCCATAATCTCGGCTCATGAGCGCCGCCGTACGCATCCCGGAGTACCTGGAGGACTGCGAGCTGGTTGCGGGCGAGGATCTCGCGCGAGAACCCGCCTTCTGGCTTGCCCATGTCCTGCTGACGATGGGTGATCCGAGCGAGCAGGTGGACCGATACGGGATTGACCCCTCGGCTTACGAGGCCATGGTGGATCGCCTCAGTGATCCCGACCGACCTTGGCCTGTCTTGCGGGTCTGCTTCGACGGCGGACACACGGCCTATGTCGTGTATGCCAACTTCGAAGACGCAAGCAACGTCGACTTCTTCGTCCGACACCCCGAGTGGGGGCGACTCGGCTACCTCGGCCAGTGCGGCGTGGACGAGGCCGGCCCCGGGCTGTCCTGGACGGAACTCATCACTCTCGCCGCCGGCGCGCGGGACGGCAGCGAAGGTTTGTCCGAAGAATCCGAACGCCTCCTGCTCCTGCTGCCGATGCTCGGCGATGCCGACATGCCGGGCGAGGCCCGTGACACCGTCGCGCGTGCGCTGTCCTGCTGTGGGATACGCCCAGATGAGGCCAGCGACTTGGCCGCGTCCCTGCTGGGTGTGCAGGACCCGTTCGACGGACCGCGGTGGACTGTGAAGGGCGACAACCCGGTGGCCGTGTGCTCGTCCCAGTACAGTCCCCGCCAGGTACCGCTTGCCCTCGGTATCACTCCGGACCAGGCCCAGGCCTTGGCCAACGCCCTCAACGCTCCGGTCCGCGCCGCGCATCCGGAGCCTCCTCCGGCCTAGATGATCGATTCCAAGGGATCGGCTGCGCGCATGAGGTGAGGGAGCCCAACGTCAGTGTGTGAAGACAGAGTTGGACTCCCTCGCCACCGCACTCTATGTGAAGACCGACGACCTGCTGAAGGACTCACCGCATCTCGCGCCGTGGCGGCCGGCGGTGGGGATTACCC
>NZ_JBIRZM010000008.1:0-214032 GCF_044390825.1 Streptomyces sp. NPDC018833
CGGTGTCATCGCCCGTGTCATGCAGCGGATCCTCGCGCTGACCGCCGCGATCTGGCACAACGACCACACCGGGCAGCCCATCCTGCGCTCACTGACCGCCTATGATCACTGACCCCTTGGAATCGATCATCTAGGCGTCAGACAGGCAGAGGCCGGCTCGTCCTGGGACGAGCCGGCCCGTTTCAAGCGTGAAACCCAGCCTGTTTCACGTGAAACACAGAACGGTCACAGGCCGCGCCAGCCGCCTTCATCCACGCCTCCGGGCACCGCGTCACCCGGCTCATAGGGCTCACGGGTGAACACGAACGACCCCAGGTCCAGGTGGCTTACGGAGCCGTCGTCACGGCGCACCACCTTGAGCGTCTCACCCCTGTAGTAACCGTCGAGCCCCGTCCACGCGCCATCGGGACCTGCCACGAAGCGCGAGCGCCTGCCCCCGCCGCGCAGAGGCTCCAACTCGACGCCCCGATCGGCGACAAGACGCAGCCCGTACGCATACGTCCCCCAGTACCAGGGGCCGGTGAGGTCCAGCAGTTCCTGGTCGACCTCGGGAAGCGGTCGCCACGGCGCGGGGATCCTCGGCTCGGCATCCGACACGATGCGTACGAGATCCGCGGCGACCGTGCTGGTCAGTGCGCCGGACGTCACATTGCTCAGCGCCACAGCGGCGACCCCGTCCTCCACGCTCACCCACAGCCCGGCAAGGAACCCGGGCAGCGAGCCCGAATGCCCCACCAGCGTGCGCTGCTCGTTTCGGACGATCTGCATCCCGAGGCCGTAGGTACTGTTCCAGTCCCCGGCTTCGGCGGGCACCGAGGGAGTACGCATCTCTCGCACGGAAGCGGCGCCCAGCACACGGTCGTCGCCTTCGGCAAGGAACCAGGCGAACCGGCAGAGGTCCGTCGCGGTCGACCACAACTGTCCGGCAGGAGCCATGAGCCCGAGGTCCTCGGCCGGCTCGGGCAGCAGGGCGTCCGCCCAGGGATGCACCGCCCAGCCCCCGGCGTGCGGCGCCCGAGGTTGTGTGCTGGTCCGGTTCAGTCCGAGTGGATCGAGGATCTCTGTCTGGAGAGCCTCCTCCCACGGGACACCGCGGACCGCCTCCACGAGCGAACCGAGAAGCGTGTAGCCGGGGTTGGAGTAATGGTGCCGACGGCCGGGCGGATGCATCCGCGTCTGCTCGCCCAGGACATCGGTGAGCTCGGGGCGCAGCACGCCGGGAGTCCGTTCCCACCAGGGCGCCGGAGACTCGGCGCTCAAACCGGCGCTGTGCTCGAGAAGCTGAGCGACGGTCACTTCACCGACGACCGTGCCCGACAGGTGCTTCTCCAGCGGGTCGCTCAGATCGAGCAGCCCCTCGTCACGCAGACGCATCACGAGGACTGCGGTGAACGTCTTGGTGATCGATCCGATGCGGTACTGCGTATCGGCGTCGGGCGCGTGACCGTCGATCGAACTGCGACCACCCGTCCACACCAGACGGCCGTCCCTCAGTACCGCTCCGACGAACGAAGGCGTGCGCCCCTCACTCTGCGCCACGGCGATGCGGTGCAGGAGAGCCCTGCGGGTGGTGGGGAGCAGCTCTTCCGATGAATTCATGGGACAGGTCTATCGGTGCACGCGCGCTCCGTCGAACCGATTGACAGCCGGCCGAGCCGGCAGAGCCGATGTATGCGGTCCGCTACCCGCCCGGATCGGCACCGTGGGTCCCCGACGGGACCCGGACGCGGTGCCTTCCGGAGGGTTCGTGTAGGCCCGTATTTGGAATGTCCCGTTCCGCCGTGACGGCCTGCGACTATTCGGCTGTCCCACTTAAAGGACACGGCACTTCTGTCTCACGAACTTGTCCCTTGTATCGCACCTGCCGCGCCCATGCCCCGGGGCTGGAAGATGCCCCTGCCTGATGCCCCTGGATGCGTGTTTTTGTCAGCGGCGGGTGGTCCAGAGATGAAGGATGTCCTTCCCCAAGGGTTGTGTGGTGCCGTCCGGGTTTCTCTGGAAGCCAGGGGCAATGTCGAATCGGAGCGTGGGCCCTCGCTGACGCAGCTCGGTCTTATCAAGTGATGCATGCCGGTCCGGATGCCCAACTACCACCCGATCGCAGCTATCAGCGAGTTCCTGATTGCATCGTGCCACCCGGCTGAGCTTGACCTCTTCAGCAGACGTACCACTACCGACTTTCAACACGAGCTGGGCTGTAGGGCTGATGGGGAACCTGATCTCCTGGGCATCCCCAAGGCCAAAGCCGCGGTACACGTCGTTGGCCGTATGCGGCTTCCAGAGCAGGAGGGGGGCATCGGACGTGAGGAAGTTTGGCTTGCGGCTCGTCTCCAGTCGCCAGTGCCGGGCGCGGAAGTGTGGGATGCACACCTCCACCGATCGGAGCGGCAGCATCACTGTGTCGTTGTGCGTGGGGTCGTCGCCAGTTTCCAGACGTACCGCCTGGTAGTAAACCCAGGCGGCCTCGGCTTCGCGGGCGCTTGGGTGGGAGCCCAGATGCCTGCGGGTGAGGTACTCAGCAACGAGGGCCTGGTCAACTTCACGGCCTTCGGCATAGGCGGTGACGTTACCCGGAAAGCTCATCGTGGCGCGGCTGCGAGGCGTCCGCGTCTTCTGAACGGCCAGGTATAGGGAAAGCAGCTCACGGTCCTCGGAACCGACGTCGGGAGGCCTGCCCGTCTCGTCGATACGGCGCAGGGCAGCAAGCCCCTCCCCTTCGAGCCGGAGAAGGCCGTCCAACAGATCGCCGACGTGTTCGGCGGTCCCCGGTCAACGGTGTACGGGCACCTCGACCGGGAGGAACACCGTCCCCCGCCAGCCGAAAAAGACCGTGATCACGAAGCCCTGACCACTACTCTGCGGCTGGGGTCAGAGACAGCAATCCGGGACCTTGTCACCAGGGATTGCACGATCGAACACGGCGTGCAGTGCTTGGCGGTCGAGATGGTGAACCTGTCCGTGTGGCACCGAGACATAGACGCCGACCCAACAGGGGAGGGGGATTGTGACAGCGAGCTCGACCGACAAGGGGCACCCGCAGCTCTCGATGTCGGGGCGACGGCGCAATGCAGTGTCGATCATTTCTTCGCTGAGTTCCTCTCCCTGGTGCCACAGGGCCACGGGCCCCACTGACCGCCAGGCATTCACCGCGCCCAGTTCGGCGAACTCCACCATGGCAGACGGGGCGCTGCCCAGCAGAGCAAACAGTGCTGCCTCGGCCGTGTGCCCGGTAGTCAGGGCGTCGTATGCGTGCCCGGTCCGACCAGCGGCCTCGTTCCAGCGGTCGACGGTCCAACGTACGCCGCAGATGGCTTGTGCCGGCCACATGATTTCCACAGCGATGTCGTGCTGAGCCGCGCGAGCGACCTGCTCGACGGCCTCCAGCGCACTGGCGCGACCATCCGCGAGGGTGACTGACGTTGCCGTTTCCCAGTGTCCGTCAGCAGCGATCTGTAGTACGGGCGGTGCCGTTGAGGACACCGACTGCCCAAGCACCGTCCACCATGGTTCTGCGCTGTGTTCCACCGTCACTTCATTGTCTCCTCGACACTGCGATCTTCGCGGTCTCACGGGTTTCACCGCCACTCCCGGTGCGCTCGGGCGACCCAGGTGATCCATGATCTTGAGTGGTCTGACGGATGCTGTGGAGGTGGCCGACTGTGCAAGGCTGTCCTCCCGTGGCCTCACTGATGGGACCAGCCGCGCCCAGCACCGTGAAGGCGTGTGTATCCAGTCCCACAGGCAGAAAGGCAACGTCGCCGGTAGGCCGCCACGAAGTAGGCCTATCGGATACGGGTATACAGCAAGGGGAACAAGGCGGAGACGAGAGGAGAAAGACCCTCATCTCAGCAGATGCCGACCTCGCATGGGGACATCACGTCCCGCCTACGAGGAACTCTCCTCTTCATACCGGCCAGTGCTTGCGCTGTGGGCATTTCGGTCGGCCGCTACGGAGCAGCCCTGGGGGTTTGCGTCTGTGTACCCGCTGGCGCGTCTTTGGACGATCGGCGAACACCCAGTCGAGCTCTGGGGGAAGGTGACCTTCCCCGCTGGTGCCACGACCAACGCCATCCGCGAACCCGAGAACCCCAGCGTACGGGCCGCGGTCATCGCCGTCCTCGAAGCGGCCGCAGGGCCACAGTCGCGATCTTGGTCTCCACCAAGAAAGACTGACCTGCTCTCAGGGACAGCAGGTCACTGCGCTGCGTCCACGACCTCCTTCGTCGTCACCACGCGAGCGAAGCCGATCCCTTGCAGGGACACCGCCGACGCCTGCGCGACCTCGTCCGCGGTCCGCCGCCATCCGAACGGGCCCTCCACATCGAAGGTGTAGGTTGCATCGTACGCAAACAGCACGTCGTACCCCAGGTTCCCGCCATGCCGCGCGGTCGTCTCCACACACCCGTTGGTCTGGATCCCGACCAGGACCACCTGTGAGGTCCCCTGCGCCTTCAACCAGGCGTCCAGATTGGGCGTGCCCAAGAACGACGAGTTCACCGACTTCGTCACCAGCAACTCCGGCCCGGTTCCCTTCCCGCGCCGCTGCTCCACGTACTCCTTGAAGTCGTTGCCCGCATACTCGGGCCGCAGAGGCGAGTCCGGCCAATCCGAGTCATTGCGGACGAAGACGATCGGCCGACCCGTCGCCTGCCAGACGTCGATGAGGGACAAAATGCTGTCATCCGCCCCCGGGTTGTTCCGCGGTCCGAAGTAGTCGAGCTCCTCGAAGCCCTTCTGTACGTCCACGACAATCAGCGCTGCGTTCTGTGCGATCTCCATGCCCACGATCCTGCCGTCGCGGACATCCTCATCCCAGATCCACAAAAGCCAGTGATCGATGGTTTACTGCCAGCATGGAGCATGCTTACCGCGTCGCACTCGTCGCCTTCCCGGGCATCCGCGCCTTCGACGTCTCCGTCATCACCGAAGTCTGGGGCACCGACCGTACCGACCGCGGCCTCCCCTCCTTCGACCTGCACCGCGTCGCCACCGACACGACCCAGGTCCCGATGCGCGGCGGCCTCACCCTCCTCCCCGACCGCACCCTCACCTGGCTGTCCCGCGCCGACCTCATCGTGATCCCAGGCGTCGACGACCACGTCACCCCCGCACCGCCCCCCCTCCTCGACGCCCTCCGCAGCGCCCACGCCCGCGGCACCACCATCGCCGCACTCTGCGGCGGTGCGTTCATCCTGGCCCAGGCCGGCCTCCTTGACGGCCGCCGTGCCATCACCCACTGGAACCTCGTCGACATCCTCCGCGCAAACCATCCCCACGTCACAGTCGTCCCCGACGCCCTCTTCATCGAAGACGACAACATCTGGACCGCAGCCGGCGTCGCAGCCGGCATCGACCTCTGCCTCCACCTCGTACGCACCGCCCACGGCGCCGAGGTCGCCGCCACCATCGCCCGCTCCATGGTCACGGCTCCCTTCCGCACCGGTACCCAGGCACAGTTCATTGAGCGCCCCACCCCCCATACGGACCGCGGCGGTGACGCCCTGGCCGTCGTACGCGAGCACGCCCTGCGCCACCTTCACGAACCGCTCACGGTCGCCGACCTGGCCGCCTTCGCGGGCATGTCCGCGCGCTCCTTCGCCCGCCAATTCACCGCGGCGACCGGCACAACCCCCCTCCGGTGGCTCCTCGACCAGCGCATCGCTGCTGCACAGAAGCTCCTGGAACGAACCGATCTCTCCATGCCCGAGGTGGCCCGACGCGCCGGCTTCGGCAGCGAGATCACCATGCGCCAGCACTTCGCCTCGCGCCTCGCCATCAGCCCACGCGCCTACCGAGCGGCGTTCAGCACGGCTCCGGCCGCAAACGCGGCTGGCAGCGCCCCGAACCCGCGATAGGCGGCGTGCACCGCCCGAGCCCACTCGCACGATCACGTAGCACCCTTCCGTGCTGACTCCCTCCGCCGCCGACCTGTTGAACGTCCGGGTTGGGGCTCGCACGCACGAGCTCCTCACCGCGCGGGCCAAGCGCCGCGGCGTCACCATCCAGGCGTACGTCTCCGGCCTCGTCGAGAGCGAGGTCGACCCGCAGCGCGACGCCTTCGTGTCCGGCCTGGTCGATGACATGACGGACCTGCTCGGTGAGTTCGAGGAGACCTTCGAGGCGGGTAAGCGTTGATTCTCCGCGTGGATGCCCGCTGGATCGAAGAATCCCTCCAGCAGTTCGAGGAGAACACCGGGCGCGAAGTCGGCAGCGACGACTGGGGCGCCCTCGCCGCCGCCGTGTACCGGCACGGATACAAGCTGCACGCCGGCGAACCCTTCTACATCGAAACCCCGGTCCGCGCCGCGGTCTTCTGCAGATGTTCGTGGCTACGACACCGCTGACCGACTGCAACGGTCTTGTCGGCAGCGCTCTCGCCATCCGCTACCTGCGCGAGTCCGGCGAGCCCGTCAAACCGCCCGCCGGCGGCATGACCCAACTGGTTATAGGACTCCGTGACAGCACTCTCACCCTGCGCGAGGTCGCCGCCCAGTTGCGCGCCTGGGCCAGCTGACCCGCCCCACGGCGCTGGAGACGCAGCGCGGGCCGCGGCCAAACCCCGGCGAGCGAGTGACCGCCCGGGTGCCGCAACCTCGTCGGCGGCCAACCTCCTCTGACTCCCCCGGCAGATTCAGCCGGAGCAGACGGCTGGTGCTGCCCGGCGGGCCGGCTTCGAGGTCGGGCGCGCGCCGGGCAGCACCGTCCAGGATCGCACTGGTCCACTGCGAGGGGCACGGCACGCACGTGGCGGGCATCATCGGCTCGGACACGTACGGGGTGGCCAAGCGCAGCTCGCCCGGGAGCGAACGGCCGACGTGAGCCGGAGAGGCAACACGCTCACCGTCCCGCACATCGAGGGACATCTCCCAGCTCGCCATCCGAGCGGTAGTCGAACAGGCAACCAGCGTCCCCCACCCTGACCTGCGCTGACTGGAGGTCGGCCCGACCTCCCTCGCCCCCACCGCCAGCGGCACGGCGGGCGGAACCATCTGGACCGGCGCCGTGCCGGCTCGGACAGTCCCCTTAGTCGGGTCATCGCTCGCCTTAGTCGGGTCATCGCTCGCCGGCACACCCTGACGGGCCCCGGATCACGGCCTGTCAACGCTCTCCTGGGAGCCTTACTCCGGTGAGGTCGTGCTCACGTCCGGGGGCGGCTGATGAGCCGGGAGAGCACGATGACGCTATCGGTGCTCGCGATGACGGCGGAGGCCCGTAGGCGTTGGATGGCCTGTTCGAGGTGGGTGATGTCCTTGGCCTGCAGATGGACCACCGCATCGGCCGCGCCGGAGATCGTGCACGCCTCGACCACTTCGGGCATCTTCTCCAGCTCCTGCCGCAGGGCAGCGGGAGTCGGGTTGCCGGCACAGTGGATCTGGACGAACGCCTCAGTGCGCCAGGCCAGGGCCTGGGGGTCGATGAGTGCAGTGAATCCGCGTACGGCGCCGACTGATACCAGGCGATCGAGCCGGCGTTTGGCCGCTGACGGAGACAGCCCAGCCGCCCTGCCGATCTCGGCATACGTGCTGCGCGCGTTGCCGATCATGCATCGGATGATCTCCTCGTCGATGCGGTCCATGCGCCGTCCCTCCCCGCGATGCTGCGTTGCTGAGCAAAAAAATGCCAAGGCCACCGGGAGTATGCAAAAAATCGTAGGGGATCAGCAAGGTTTGGCGATTGATTGCTTCATGACGTTTGCATACCTTCTCAGCATCACATCGCCGTAGGCCCCGGAAGGCGGGCGCAGATGACTACCACGCTTACTGCCACGGAGGCCGCCGCTCTAGCCGCGGTCGACGAGGCGGCCATCGCCTCCACGCTGCTGGAACTGCTGGCCGTCCCGAGCGTCACCGGCAGCGCCGCTGAATCGGAGCTGCAACACGTCCTGGCCCCCCGCCTGGAGGCACTGGGGCTCGAGGTCGATCTGTGGTCGATGGATCTGCCCGGGCTGCGCGCGGATCCCGAGTTTCCGGGCGCCGAGGCGCCGCGGGACGAGGCGTGGGGGCTGGCCGCCGTCACCCCGGGTGGAGGTGACGGGCCGAGCCTGATCCTGCAGGGGCACGTGGACGTTGTGCCGCCCGGCGACCCAACGCAGTGGCGCGGGAATCCGTTCGTACCGAGGGTCACCGGAGGCGTGGTCCACGCTCGGGGTGCTTGCGACATGAAGGCCGGGGTCGTCGCCAACCTCGCCGCGCTTGCCGCGATCCGCGCCAGCGGCGCCAAGCTGCGCGGCCGGATCGCGGCCCACTTCGCCGTCAGCGAGGAGGACGGCGGGCTCGGCGCGTTCGGAACGCTACGGCGCGGCCACACCGGCGACGCCTGCATCATTACCGAGCCGACAGGAGGTGCTCTGGTCACCGCCAGCGCCGGCGCGTTGACTTTCCGGATCGAGGTGGCCGGCAAAGCGACGCACGCCAGCACCCGTGACGCGGGGGTCAGCGCGATCGACGCGTACCTGCCGATCCACGCGGCGCTGGCACGTCTGGAGGCGCAGCGCAACACCGCAGCCGACCCGATGATGAGCGATCACGCGATCCCGTACGCCTTGTCGGTGGGCAGGCTCCGCTCGGGCGACTGGTCGAGCAGCGTGCCCGACCTGCTCGTTGCCGAGGGCAGGTTGGGGGTACGGCTGGACGAGGATCCCGCGCAGGCGCGGGCCGCGCTCGAGACATGCGTCGCCGAGGCCGCAACCGCCAACTCGTGGCTGCGCAGGCATCCACCCACCGTGACCTGGCCAGGGGGCCAGTTCGCCAGCGGCCGCCTGGCCCCCGGAAGCCCGCTGCGGGATCTGGTACTCGACGCGCACGCCGATGCCGTCGGCGGCGCGCGACTGCCCGAACGCGGCGTGCCATACGGAAGCGACCTGAGGCTGTACACCGGGGTCGGCGTACCGACCTTGCACTTCGGGCCCGGCGACGTACGTCTCGCGCACGGGCCACGCGAGCAGGTCCGGGTGAGCGAGATAGTCGCCGCCACCCGCGTCCTCGTGCTCGCCGCGCTGCGCGCGGTCGGCGTCAGATAACAGACAGAAGGTTCGGACATGCCCATCAGCAAGACCATCGGCGATGTCACCGTGATAGCCCTGGAGGACGGTACCGGCCCGTTCTTCGAACCCCGTGAGGTCGCCTTCCCGGCGGCCGATCCGCGACTGTGGGCCGAGGCGGACCAGCGCGATCCGGCCAGCGTGCGCGACGGTAGCTGGCAGCTGAAGTTCCGGTGCTTCGCGCTGCGGTTTGACGACGGACGGATCATCGTGGTCGACGCCGGCATCGGGCCTGCCTCGGCGCCATCGACCTGGGCACCGCTGCCCGGTCGGCTCCCCGACGAGCTCGCTGCCGCCGGCATCGACCGGCACGACGTCGACACCGTGGTGCTGACCCACGTACACACCGACCACATCGGATGGTCGATGGACGCAGACGGGGCAGCGTTTTTCCCGAACGCCCGATACCTGGTGCAAGCCGCCGAGGTCGCAGCCGTCGAGAGCCGCGAGCCGACGCTTGCGCAGTGGCTGCTCGCGCCGCTGCGAGCAGCCGGCCAACTGGCCATGGTGGACGGCACGTACCGGCTCGCACCCGGCGCCGCTGTACGAGCGACACCGGGTCACACCCCGGGACACCAGTCCGTCGTGCTGACCAGCGTCGGGGAGGCCCTCGTTGTCACCGGCGACCTGCTGGTGCACACGGTGCAGCTCATCGATCCGACCCAGCCATACCACTACGACGACGACCCCGCGCTGGCACGGGCCTCACGCATCGCCCTGCTGGAGTCCGCCAGCGGCCTCGTCCTGGCCACCTCGCACCTCGGCGAACCGTTCGTCCGAGCGATTCAGACCGGCGATGCCAACGCGTCTCGTCGTCGCTGAGGCGGGCTCCGCCCCGCTCACGACCCGGTCGGCAGGTCCCGGCCAGGGTGGTGCGGTCCGGGGGCGCGGCGGTGTCCAGGACACGGCAGTCGGGGGTGGCGGCCGCGGACCGTGCGCACATCTAGACAACCCCCTCCTGGACTTCGGACATGCGGAGCCTCGACACAGAACCGTTCCACTCGCCCATACGACACAGCAGGTGCGATGAAGCCGACTCGGGCGCAGCTTGTGTGCAGCAAACGGGGAAGGCCTACTTGCCGTTGGGGTCGACGGACGCTCATCGAATGCGGGGACCTCCTCAGGAGCCTGGCCACGAGTCTGTGCCGCATTCGTGACGGCCGTGGGTGCAGATGCTGACGCTGACCTTCCCGGTGTCGGCTGCGCTGCGGGGGCACCTTCGGGGGCTGAATCCTCGCCCGGCGCCACGAGCAATCAGGCAGCGGCCGGCGAGGCACTCGCCGCACTGGTGACCGCTGTTGCATCGACGCACGCGCAGATCTCGACCGGGTCGCTGCCGGACCCGGAGGAGGAGCGACGCAACGAGCAGGAGGCGGCACGGCGGGCAGCACAGCAAGGTGCCGAGGAGGCGGCCCGCAAGGCTGCCCAGCAGGCGGTTCAGCGGGTGTTCGCACCGGCGCCGTCGTTGGCATGGGTGCGGACGGGGCCGGGGCGCTGACATTTGGGTCATCGAGCGCGTCGCGACCTTCAGAACAAAGCAGTCGTCGCCGGTCACATGAATGAGCCTCAAGGATCTCCGGAGTCGTCTCCAGCAGATCGTGGAACGGCTTGTAGTTGCCGTTCGGATAGCGCAGCCGTACGAACGCGAGGATCGGCAGGCCGAGCCGCTCCTGGTCGACGACCGCGGTGTAGCCCGCGATGACACCGGCCTCCTCCAGCCGTCGCACCCGCTCGGTCACGGCGCTCGCCGACACGGAGACGGTCCTGGCCAGCTCCCCGAAGGTCGCCCGGCCCTCATACTGCAGGGCCTCCAGGATGCGCCAGTCGGTGGCGTCCGGTGAATATCCGGTCATGTCCGAGAGATGGCAGGTCAATCCCCGGCCGATCAAGGCAAGCCCCGGGGATTCTCACTTCAGCCGGAGAATCACCGACCGTAGGTTCTTGGTCATGACTACGACGCCGCTCACCGCGAACCCTGTTCTCCGCGTCCCACCCGCCCTGCCCGCGGCCGCTGCCGCGTACTTCGGCGCGAGCCTCGCCTTCCACGCCGATGTCTCCGATGTCGCCTCGGCACTCGCGGCCGGCGGCGACCCCGGATTCGTCCTCCTCGACTCCCGTTCGACAGAGGCCTGGGACCAGGGGCACGTCCCCGGTGCGATCCATCTTCCGACCGCGCGGATCCCTGAGCAGGCCGCGCAACTGCTCGACAAGGCGGTGCCGGTTGTGACGTACTGCTGGGGCCCGGGCTGCAACGGTGCGACCCGTGCCGCGCTCGCTCTCGCCGAACTGGGCTACCAGGTCAAGGAGATGCTCGGGGGCTTCGAGTACTGGGCCCGTGAGGGCTTCGAGTTCGAGACCTGGGAGGGCAGCCGCAAGCGCGAGGCCGACCCGCTGACGGCGCCCGTCGGCGCGGACGCTTGCGGCTGCTGACGACCCTCACCGAAGGCGGCGGGGCTCAGGGGGTGTCTCTCGCACCCGAGCCCGCCGCCGCCTCACTCGCCCGTGTGAAACGGCCGTCAGAGCTTGGACAGCTCGTCGACCAGATCGTCCAGCCCCAGCGACCCCTGCGACAGCGCCGCCATGTGCCACGCCTTCGCGTCGAACGCGTCGCCGTGCGCCTTGCGGGCGTTCTCCCGGCCCAGCAGCCAGGCCCGCTCGCCCAGCTTGTAGCCGATCGCCTGCGCCGGTACCGACAGATACCGCGTCAGCTCGCTCTCCACGAAGTCGGCGGGCCGCGGCTGGTGGAGGAACGCGCAGAGTCCTTTCGTCGGTGAGGCGGGCAAAATGAGTCGTCGCCAACCTCGCCCTGGAACGGCCGCGTTGCGCCCGCGCGGCACGACGTCCTCCATCCGCTCGACGACGTCAACCGCTGCCAGTCGACCAACGACGTCGAGCCGACTGCCCTGAAGATCGCCGTGAGCGCGGCCGGCCCTCAGCGGCCTCGCCGCAGAACTCGGCCTGTTGTCCGAGGCATTCACTGCCAAGGGAAGGGGTCCGGCATGTCGTGAAGGTGGGCCGCAACCAGCTGCAGGACGCCGTCCCGATGACGGTCGGCAGGAGTTCGCCGCATTCGGCGTCCCCCTGGCCGAGGACACTGCCCGCATCACCGAGACCCTCCCGCTGCTCGCCGAGATCAACCTCAGCGCCACCGCGGTGGGCACCGGCGTCACCGCGGCACCCGGATACACGCAGGCCGCCGTACGGAGCCCGAGACCGTCGCCACGGCAATCCGCATCGGCAACCCGCTTCGACCAGATACTCCGGTTCGCTGAGCGGCTTGTGTGCGGAGCCCCGCGCGGGCCCACCCCCGCGTGAGCCGAGGCCCGGCGCGTAGGACAGAGCTGCCGAGCGTGCGGTGCGCCACTCCTCGCAGAAGGCGGGTGGGCGAGTGTCGTGGCAGCGCTATACGGCAGGCAGCTTGACCGCGGTGGGGCGGTGCGGGCAGTGGAGCGTGGGCGGGCGGCGTGCAGGACGGCCTGCGTGGACCCGCAGCTGGTTCTCGGTCTTATGGCCGTAAGCCATCGTCTTCAGCCGATTTCGCTCGGCCGAGGTCGGGCCTATCGGGCAGGCTGGGACGGCGGGCATGGCAGGCGGACCGATCGGAAGAAGCGGATCAGATGTAGGTCGTAGCCTCCCCACTGAGGCTGGGACGATCGGGCAGGATGGCCGCCATGCACACACTGCGCGCTCGGCGCTTGGGGGGACTTGGTGGAGCGCCAGGCACTCAGTCCTTCAGGGCGGCTGCGGTGATCGCGCGGTTCTTGAGCGTGCTCGAGTAGACGACCGTGGTGGTCACAGAGCCGAGCCCGGCGATGCGGCCGGCGGTCTGCTCCAGGTGACGCATCGAGCTGGCGACGACCTTCAGGATGAAGCAGTCATCGCCAGTCACGTGGTGAGCCTCGATAATCTCGGGGGTCGTGGTGACCAGGTCGTGGAAGGGCTTGTAGTTGCTGGTCGGATAGCGGAGCCGGACGAAGGCCAGGATGTCGAGTCCGAGACGCTTGGGGTCAACAACGGCTGAGTAGCTGGCGATTACGCCGTTCTCCTCCAGTCGGCGGACGCGTTCGGTGACAGCGCTGGCGGACATGGACACGGTACGTGCCAACTCGGCGTAGGTGGCCCGTCCGTCGCGTTGCAGGGCCTCCAGGATGCGCATGTCGGTGTCGTCCGTGGAATGAGTGGTCATATCAGAGAAGTACCGGGAAATCGCTGGCAGATCAAGTGGTTCGTCGGTGATCATCGGTTCTAGCGTAAGAGTTCGTGTCATAGCGTTGCGGGCATGACGATCACTGAAACCAGCGCGGCACTGAGCGTGCCGCCGGCAGCCCCGGCCGATGCCGTTGCCTTCTTCACCGGACGACTGACCTTCCAGGCGGATGTCTCCGATGTGCGTGCGTCTCTCGACTCCGGTCACCCGGGCTTCGTCCTGGTCGACTCGCGTGGGGCGGCAGGCTGGCAGCAGGGGCACGTGCCGGGGGCGCTGCACCTGCCTACCGCCGATATTCCTGCCCGTGCGCCAGATCTGCTGGACCGTGCGGTCCCGGTCATCACCTACTGCTGGGGGCCGGGCTGCGACGGAGCCACCCGCGCGGCGCTCGCCTTGGCCCGGCTCGGCTACCGCGTCAAAGAGATGATCGGCGGCCTCGAGTACTGGATCCGGGAGGGCTTCGCGATCGAGACGGTGGGCGGCATCGAGCAGCGTCCGGCGGACCCGCTGACGTCGCCGATCGGCTCTGTCACTTGCGCATGCTGAGGAATGCCGCGTGGCCGGACGGTATCGTCCGCCCGGCCACGCCGGATGACCTTCCCGCCCTGGCTGGGCTGTGCGCGGCTCATGCCGCGTTCGAGCAGGCCGGCCCCGTTCCCGGCGACCTGGCCGACCGGCTGGAGCCGGCCTTGTTCCGCGCTCCTGCTCGAGTGTGGTGCCTGGTGGCTGATTGCGGGGGTGAGTTGCTCGGCTATGCCACCTACACGCTGGAGTTTTCCACCTGGCTCGCGGCCGAGTACGTCCACCTGGACTGCCTGTTCGTGGCCGAGCGGCACCGGGGTGGGGGCTGGGGGCGGCGCTTGCTGGACGCCGTGACTGCCGCCGCAACCGCTCGCGGTATGACGCAAGTGCAGTGGCAGACACCCGACTGGAACAACGACGCCATCCGCTTCTACGACCGCACCGGCGCCCAGAGCGCTCGAAAGGTCAGATATCTCCTGCCTGTCCCTGCAGTGCAGGAGAAGAACGACCTCGATGGCTCGGTGAACTCGCGAAATCAGCTCTCGCCGGCTCTCCGCCTTGGCGGAGGAATGGGTGAACTCGAGTGATTCCCCGGCGCGTGTCGACTCCGTGTGTCGCCGCCTGGGCGGCGGGTTTGCCGTGGTGACGTGGTTGTCGGCGACGATGGAGGCGGGCATCTCCAGGACGTGCTGGCGGATCGCTGCGGCCTGGCCGGGCGGTGGTGGGGACAGCGAGCTCATTGATCAGGTCTGCGAGGGCGTAAGGATGCAGCGCCTGTCCAGCGCGTCGGCCGGGGAACAGCCAGCGGTCGCGTGGTCGCCGCAGTGTTCATGTTGTCGCGGTTATCGACCCAGGTCGCCAGCCGTTCCGCAGACGGGCGAGGGCCGTTCGTCAAGGCGAGCAGCACCTGGTCCTCGTCGTGGATGACGTCCTCGACGGTGAGCCGGACGATCCGGCTGCATGGCTGCGCGTAGAGCAGGCGATGACGCCGACGATCCGACTCCGCAGCTGTGCATACGGCCGATCCGGCGGATCTCCTCCAGTGGGTATGGGGTCTGCCTGCTCTGGCGTAGAGCTTGCGGTTGAAGTCCGACATCACTGCGGCGAGCGGTGCGTACCGGGCGAGGATCGCCGCGGCCTCCTCCGGGATTCCCGTGGGGCGCCTGCCCTCCGCGTAGGCGCGCACCAGCGCGTAGCGGCCCTCCCGGTCAACCCTCTGGTAACCCATACAGGGCGGTGACCAGCCAATTCACCAGATGCGAAGTCGGGCTCGTCCTGCGACAGTTCGAACCGGGAGGAGTTGGCGAGGCCGTAGCCCGCGTTGTAGAGGCGCTCGCCGTCGGTCAGGATGTTTTCGAAGTGCGCGTCGAAGTGCAGGAGCCCGCTGCTGTTCATGAACGAGGTGCCGGTTTCCAGGTTCTTCTCCACCATGCCGCAGGCGCGGCCAGCCGCCTCGTGCCCCGCTTCGACCTGAGTGCCCAGCCACTGGTGCACATTCTGCGGGATGTACTCCAGGTACAGCGCGACGCTCGCCGAGCCTCTGGAGAGCCTCGACGCGAGTGCGCAACTGCGATTCGCCTCCCCAGTAGGCGACGGCCCCTTCACACCGGCCAGTTCCTCGGGCAGGGGCGTCGAGTCCGGCAGCACCCGCCAGTGGTACGTCAGAGGGAAGCCCGCGTACTGCCCGGCGAGAACCCAGTTCGTCGTCATGGTGTGCGTGCTCCGGTTGCCTCTCCAGATCCGTGAGGGGACCCGCTTCACGGAAGACCGGGGTTCCGGCGATCTCCAGCAGGGCTTACATTCCGCCGATGCCCGAACCGATCTGCGCGGCTGCGTCCACGAGGTGGCCGAGGGTGCGATCGCTGTGCAGGGCCAGGGCTGTGGAAACGGCGCCATGGGCGGTGAGACGCGCACCGTGCGACACGTCAGGGAACTTCACTGCTGCCTCCGCCTGGGCACCGACCTCGGTCCTGCGGGCTGCGCACTCCCGCCAAGCGCGACCATGCTCGACACGTAGCTCTGTGGATTGGCATCCAGAGTGGACACAGGGCGTCCAGGATCCGTGCGTGATGACAGACCTGAACACCCTCTTGACCGCATGCTACTTATAAGATCGACGACGGGATCGGGGGAACGCGATGCTTCGGGCAGACCCCCTCCGCTCTGCAACTCTGGACTCGTCTGCCTGGCCGTGGCCCAAGCACTTCTCGGCTACCAACTCGTCTAGGACTTGTCCGGCCGATCATGTGTCTGCGCTGTGTCCGGGTCGTTGTTGTGAGCATGGGGCGGGGTGATCTGAGTGATGCGGAGTGGGAACGGCTGCTGCCGTTCCTGCCGGTAAGCAACAGGCGTTGTGGCCGGTGGCGTGACCATCGGCAGGTGATCGACGGGATTCTGTACCGGGTGCGGACCGGTGTGCAGTGGCGTGACCGGCTGTGACCGATCCAGGGCCTGGATCTGCGACTCCTCGTCCACGCAGAACACCAGTGCCCGCTCGGGCGGGTCCAGATAGACGCCAACCACATCGTCTTGTTGTCGGCGTACGAACTCGAGTGCAGAGCCACGTACCGTACGGCCTGCGCGCCGTCCCACTCGGCGCGGTACTCCCCATCCGACAGCCGCCGGAAGCGCACCAGCTCCTCCGCCACGTCGGCCACCTCTGCCGGTGACGTCCAGGACCAGCCCGCCGCGGCAGCTCGCTGCCCAACCCACAACGGTTCAGTCGGTTGCGGCCTTTCTGACAGTTTGCATGGTTCGTGCTACGGCGGCGAGCATCCGCAGGGCGGCCGCCAGAGCCGTTGGCGGAGCAGACGCTAGTCCGAGCCTAACGGCGTCCGCCGCGGTGTGCGCACCGACAGCGAAGGCAGGGCCGGGCGTGATGGCGATGCCGCGCTCAGCGGCGGCAGCGGTGAATGTATCGGCGCGCCACGGGGCGGGCAGTTCCCACCAGGCGTAATAGCCGTGGGGATCGGTACGCACCACGAAACCGTCCAGGTGCTCGGCGACGAGCCGCTGACGCTGGGCGGCATCCGAGCGCTTGGCGGCGACGAGCCGGTCGACGGTGCCGTCGTCGATCCAGCGGACGGCTGCCTCCAGTGCGAAGCGGGAGGCAGTCCAGCCGCCGGAGCGGAGCGTGGCGGCGATCCGGCCGCCGCCTTCAGTGCCGTCCACCGCGGCGACCGGGGTATCCCCGGGCACCGGGACGACGAGGAAGCCGACGGTGAGGCCGGGTGCCACGCGCTTCGACAGGCCGTCGACCACGTACGTACGCTCGGGGGCGTACGCGGCGAGAGGCGGCGGAGCGTCCTCGTGCAGGAAGGACCAGATCCGGTCCTCCACGACGGGCAGCCCCAGGCATCTGACGCAGTCTGCCAGTTCTCTCCGCCTCCGCCCGGTCGTCGTAACCGAGGTCGGATTGTGGAGGGTGGGCTGCACGTACAGGGCGCTCAGCGGCGCGCTGCCGTGGGCTGTCTCAAGCGCGGCCGGCAGGATGCCCTCGGCGTCGGAGGCGAGCGGCACCAGGGTGATGCTCAAGCGCTCAGCGATCTCCTTGACCAGCGGATACGTTAGCGCTTCGACGCCGATGCGGCCCCCTGGGCGGGACAGCGAGGCAAACGCACCGGCGATGGCCTGGCGCGTGTTCCCGGTGAACATGACCTGCTCCGGCGCGGGCCGCCATGTTCCCCTCTCGTCCTGCCGGGCGAGCAGACCGGCGACCGCCTCGCGCGCCTGGGTCGTGCCCGTGGCGGGCGCGGTGCGGGTGGCCTCCGCGAAGACATCGGGCCGCAGCATCGGCGCCAGCGCGTCACCGAGCAGCTTCGATTGCCCTTCGACGACTGGATAGTTGAGCTCCAGATTGACCGGCGCCGCCGTCGCGGGCTCGGCGAGCGCACGGCCGGAGGAGGGAACGGCAGCCCGGACGAAAGTGCCGCGTCCGACCTCGCCCACGACCAGGCCGCGGCGCACTAGCTCAGCGTAGACCCTCCCGGCGGTCGAGGCGGCAATACGGCGGCGCCGGGCGAAGGCACGCTGCGGGGGCAGCCGGTCTCCGGGCCTGAGCCGCCCCGAGGCGATGTCTGCGGCGACCAGATCCGCGATCCGCCGGTAGTCATGCACGACCCCCACCGCTCTTTCGCTTCATGGCTCAAGCTCCCTGCCAGATTGCACCGAGGGCAAAGATTCTATTGCACCGAAGAGGTGAGCTCTTCTAGCCTCCTGGCCCATGGCAACCTTCCTTGCGTACGACGACAAAGGCGCTGGAACGCCCCTTGTCTTGATTCACGGTCATCCCTTCGACCGGTCTATGTGGGCCCCGCAGACAGCCGCCTTCGCGGGCAGCCACCGGGTCATCACCCCGGACCTGCGCGGCTACGGCGCCTCGCCGGTGACTGAGGGGGTCGTCCCGTTGTCGATGTTCGCCGAAGACATCGCGCAGCTCCTCGACTCGCTGGACGTGGACCGCTTTGTGCTCGGCGGGCTCTCCATGGGCGGGCAGATCGCGATGGAGTGCTACCGGCTCTTCGGCGAGCGCATCCGGGGCCTGATCCTGGCGGACACGTTCCCGACGGCCGAGACGCCCGCCGGGAAGCAGGGGCGGCGGGACCTGGCAGACCGGCTGCTGCGCGAAGGGATGAAGGGATACGCCGATGAGGTCCTGCACAAGATGGTCGCGCCGTACGCGGAGCAGGACGTCGCCGCCCATGTGCATCGCATGATGACCGCCACCAACCCCGAGGGCGCGGCTGCGGCTCTGCGCGGCCGTGCGGAACGCCCTGACTACCGTGACCTCCTGACCCGCGTCACGGTCCCGTCTTTGGTGGTCGTCGGCCGCGACGACGCGTACACCCCGGTCTGCGACGCAGAAGCCATGCACGCGGCCCTGCCCCAGTCGACGCTCAAGGTCATCGAGTCCGCCGCCCATATGCCCAACCTGGAGCGTCCGGCCGAGTTCAACGCCGCGCTGGCGGATTACCTGGTGAGGATTGGGGACTGAACCCCGTGACAGGCACGGCGTTCAGTGGCGGATGACAACCGTCCGCTACGCGGACCGGCTTTCAGTCGGCGTGGACGTTGCACCTCGGTCAGCGGACTTGTCCGGCCGATCATGTGACTGCTCCGTGTCCGGGTCGTTGTTGTGGACGTGGGGCGGGGTGATCTGACAGATGCGGAGTGGGAAAGGTTGCGGCCGTTCCTGCCGGTCAGCAACGGGCGTTGTGGCAGGTGGCGGGACCATCGGCAGGTGATCGACGGGATTCTCCACCGGGTGCGGTCCGGCGTTCAGTGGCGTGATCTGCCCGAACGGTTCGGGCCGTGGAAGACGGTCTACGAACGTCACCGGCTGTGGTCGGCCGACGGAACGTGGGAGCGTCTGCTCCAGCAGGTCCAGGCCGCGGCAGACGCGGCAGGTGAGATCGACTGGGACATCTCCGTGGACTCCACCATCGTTCGCGCTCACCAGCACGCGGCCGGCGCTCGGAGCGATCCACCGCCGGCTCCCGCGTCAAAGGGGGCCGAAACGGCAGAACATCAGGGCGAGACGGCGTGGCAGAGCCTGCACGGCCGTCTGGCGGAAGTGGCGGCAGGCTTCGACGAAGAGCGATACAAGAAGCGCAACACCGTCGAACGGGCGATCAACCGCTTGAAGCAGTTCCGGGCCGTCGCAACTCGCTACGACAAACGCGGCTACGTCTTCCTTGGCACTGCGACGGCGGCAGCCCTCGTCATCTGGCTCCGGACCTGACGGCCTCAAGAACCGTCCTCGGCCGGCCGCTGATGCCCACAGGGAACCGAATTGCCGTGCTTGTCGAAGACCTCGGCGTCGTTCCCCGAGTTCACCCACACCGTGATGCCCTGATCGTGCACGACCACGTTGAACGGCGACTCCTCGGGCTCCGTCTCGGTCACGACGGTGAACTCCTCACCCGGACGCATCCAGTGATCGGTGCCCCACGGCTCGACCCACAGGCCGATCATGCTGCCGGTCTCGTTGCTCACGCTCGTCTTCGACGCGCTCGCACCTAACCAGCAGCATGATCGGCCGGACAAGTCCTAGTTCATAGAAGGACTCGTCTCCTCCGAGCCTGCCGACGACCGCGCGGCTGCCCGGGCAGGCGGTGAGCCGTTTCGCTGTGGCCGCCAGCACAGCGCCGGCGGCGTGCCCGCTGCTGTCGTTGTTCTCCTTGAAGTGGTCCAGGCCAGTCACCGCGTCGGTGTGGCGGTCGATGAGCTGGCGGGCCTTGGCGGTGTAGCCGTCACGGCCGCAGCAGCCCGGTCGGAGGGTCACGGCGAGCCGCAGCCAATCTCCGGTGCAGCGCCACGGCGTGGACAGTCCAGCCGGCCAGCGGAACCGCCAGCGTGGTGAGGAACAGGGCGCGCTGCCCGGAACGGGCCTGTAAGCGCAGGGCGGAGTCCATACTTGGGATCTCCCTCTCGTCTCGTACGGGATGGGTAGACCCGGGGCGGCCGACTGGTTTTCCGGCCTGTGGCGGCCGTCCCGGGGCGAATTCAGGTCAGGCCGTTGTGGTTCACCCACGCGTTCACGGTGGCCCTGTGCCATTCAAGGACCCAGTCGGGACGCACACCGCAGACGGCCCTCCCGTTGCTGGCGTCATCCGGGACCGCGAGGCTGGCGGACACGCGCTGCACGGCCTGGTCGTAGGCACTGTGCGCAGCGGCCAGCGCCTCGTTGGGGCCAGTGGCCGGGCCGGTGAACACGTGCAGACCGCGTCGGGTCTGGTCGGTGGAGTGATGTATCGGGACGTCGACTTCGAAGCGGAACAGCTGTGTCATGAGTCCATCTCTTCTCGTGCAATCGGAGCCTGGTTGGTGCCCGGGGCGCGGCCCAGACCGAGGTCGATCCGGCCCGGGTCGAGGGCCTGGAGCAGGCCGTACTGCTCGGCGACGATCAGTGGGGATGGTTGGCAGCATCACTCCGCCCGCCGAGCCGCAGGTGGTGTGCGCGCTCAGCCGGGCCAGCAGAACGGCGGGGCTGGAGGAGGACACGCCGGGCATGGAGTGGTGCTCGGTCACCCAGTAGTAGGTGAAGCCGCGCCTCTCGGGGGGTGTCCTTCTGGGGTGCACTGGTCCCGATGCAGGGTTGTAGGACCGTGGAAAGGGCGCTGCTGTGCGCTCGTGGCGTCGCAGCGGCCGGGGCGGCGGGATCAGGCCAGTTCCACGCGGTCGATCAGGCCGGCGGTGGTGAAGGCGTCCACCAGCTGCTCGCGGCCCTCGGTGAAGTGGGCCCAGCTGTCGAAGTGGACGGGGACGATGCGGCGGGCTTGCAGGATGCAGGCGGCCTCGGCGGCCTGGACGCTGTTGAGGGTGAGCAGCTGGTGGTCCAGGGTGGGGACGCGGACCGCGCCGGCGAACAGGACGGCGGTGTCCACGGGGCCGAAGTGGTCGGCGATCTCCTGGACCAGAGCGAGTTGGGCGTTGTCGCCGCTGACGTAGACGGTGGGCAGGCCGTCACCGGTTAGGACGAAGCCGACGACCTCGCCGATGACCGGCTCGAGGTCCTCGCGCGCCCCGGGGCCGTGCAGGGCCGGAACACCGGTGACGGTGATCTTGCCGCCGCCGGGGCGGTTCAGCTCGATGGACTCCCAGTCCGTCAGGGGCCGGGCGGTGCCGCCCAGGCGGCCGGCGCCACTGGGCGTGGTCAGGGTCAGGGGTACGTCGGCGAGTAGAGCGCGCCCCGAGTCATCGAGGTTGTCGTCGTGCTCGTCGTGCGACAGCAGCACCACGTCGATACGGCCCAGGTCGGCCGGTGCGGCGGAGGCGGGCGCGGTCTTGGTGAGACCCGAGGCGTAGGTGCCCGGGGCATCGAAGGTCGGGTCGGTCAGGAACCGCAGCCCGCCGTACTCGATGAGTGCCGTCGGCCCGCCGAAGATACGGACGGGGATGTGCTCACTGCATGTGTCGGCTATTGCCATGATGAAGTTACCTCACGGATAGATTGGCTTACATCCGTGACCCTAGACGTGGTCACGGATGAAGGCAAGCTGTACCGTGAATTGCGTGAGTAAAACTGCTACCGCCGAAACCGTCGACCCCAGACTGCCGCCGGCGCCGGGCGCCGGGCAGTACCCTGCGCTCGACCTCGCCAACAGCGCCATCGCCCTGCCAGGCGACCGGTTCCTCGACCTGCTGGGGACACCGTCCTGCGCCAACCAGTGGCTGGTCGACCACACCTTGGCCCCCGCGGACGCGGGACTGCAGGAGATCTGCGCGGCACGCATGCGCTCTCTGCGCGAGCAGGTACGCACCCTGCTCGCCGCCCAGATCGGCGGCCATCCCGCCCCAGCCGCCGCGCTGGCCGCCGTCAACGACGCCCTCACCCGGGTCCCCACGGCCTCCCCGCTCGGCTGGGACTCCGTCCGAGGCATGCACCGCACCGCCCCACACCCCATCGACCAGATGGTCGACCAGGCCCTCGGCATCCTCGCCGCCGATGCCGCCGATCTGCTCACCGGCCCTGACGCCGAACGGCTGACGGCCTGTCCTTCCGCTCCCTGCAATCGCTACCTGCTCCGCGCCGGACGCCGCCACTGGTGCTCGGTCCGCTGCGGCGACCGCGCCCGCGCCGCCCGCGCCCGCCGTACGCAGACCATCACCGACTAAGTTCCGCCACCCCGCGCCGCCGACGTTCACCGAGGCCCACGCCGGGGCGCGGTCCCGCACACCCTCAAGCCCCCGGTACGGACGGGGACGCCTTGCCCTCCACCCCGGACTTTTCCCAGGCCGCACTGAACGGGTGCGGCGCCTGGTGTGTCCCACCCGCGGCTGCCGTCAACCCTTCCGCGAGCAGGTTCCCGGGGTGCTGGAGCGATACCAGCGACGCACAGCCCGTCTGACCAGGCAAATCAAGGCTGTGGTCAAGGAGTTAGCGGGCCGGGCGGGGGGTCTTCAAAGTTGAGCGGTGCGAACGTGCCCGCGGGCTCGGCGAGTGGTGACACAGCGTGTCCGTAGTCGTTGGTTTTCGGCGTTGCGGAAGCCGAACGCGTTCCGGGCGACGAGCTTGATCACGCGGTTGATCCCTTCGCTCTTGGCGTTGCTGTGTCCGGTGTCGATGAACGCGGCGACCTCGGGCCACCAGCGGTCGACGGTGGCGGCGAGCTGGCGGACTTCAGGGATGTCGGAGTCCGCGCACCAGGTGAGGAACTTCCAGCGGGCGTTGCCAACTTGATGGCGGTCGGCTCCGGTGCGGGCCAGGGCAAGGAGGGTGCGCAGGTTCTCCTTGGCTATCCAGGCCGTCAACAGCGTCTGCCCCCTCTTCCCCTCGCCCAGGAGCGTGTTCCACATCGTGGCGAACTGGTCGTCGGTGAGGTCCTCGCGGTTGCGCAGAAGCCGCCGTCTGGCCTTCCACTCCGGGTCGCTCGCCCGTCCGCGCCGGCCGCGGGTCTCGGCGGTGGTGCGACGCCTGACCATGGACAGCATCTTGCTGGCGAGCTGGACCACGTGGAAGTGGTCGACCACAACAGTGGCGTGCGGCAGGCCGCTGCGGATCGCGGCGCGGTAGGTGGCCGACATGTCGATGGCGACATAGCCGATGCCCCTTCTCCAGTCCAGGTCGGTGGTGGCGAGCCAGGCCAGGACATCGGCGACGGTGCGGCCCTCGACCTGTCCGAGCAGCCCGCCGTGACCGAGTGCGTCGACGAAGCCGGTGTGCCACCGGTCCCGGTCAGGCGCCACTTGCCGGTATCCGCATCCCGTTCCCAGCTCGGCCGTCCGCGCCGGGTCTCATCGACGCCCAGGACTGCGACCTGCGGCAGAGGTGCCTCGGTGACGTCGCGGGCCTGCGTGCGGAAAGCTTCCATCACGGTCGGCCAGGACAGATGCAGATCCCGCGCGGCCTGGAGGACCGTGGAGCCGGCATCCCGTATGCGGCGCCCGGCCGCACCCCGCAGCCGGGCGGTCAGCCTGGCACCGGCCGGGATCTGCGGGATCTGCTCGGTGAAGGACCGGCGAGGGCAGCCGGCCTCGCGGCACCACCAGCGGCGCTTGTGCCAGCGGAACTCCAACCCGCTCTCACCGTAAGGGAGATCGCGCGGCCGGGTCACCGCCGAGCCCTTCACCTGGGTGGCGAACACCCCGCAGGCCGGGCAGGCCCTGGCCCTCTCGTCGGCCGTGACCAGGTGGACCCTGCGCCCTCCATCAGCCAGCCGCTCGACCCGCACGACGGACACCCCGTCCAGATCGAGCAGCAACGTCGTATCGTTGACCAACCCCGTGGCTCCTGCGTGATCGTTCTGCGTCAAGAACAGAAATGATCACGCAGGAGCCACGGGCGCTCTGCGTCCAGGGGACGATCATCAACCACGACGGTCACATACCGTGACACCACGTCAGTAACCGAGAGGAGGCATTCGCTCAACTTCGAAGACCCCACAAGGGCGGCGCAGCAGCGCTCAGGCCTCGTGATCGGCCCTGCCGAGGCGCGGGAGCTTGGACATGAAGGTGACAGCCTTGCGAAGCAGCGGAACGGTCACCGACCCGGCGCCTACGAGGGTGATCTGCAGGGCTTCGAGTACCTGGTCCCGGCTGACTTGCTCCTCGTCGCAGCGTTCCAGGTGATAGTAGACGCACTCCTCGCAGTCCTTGATCACGGACACGACGAGGCCAAGCAGCTCTTTGGTCGCTGTGGGCAATGCGCCGGAGGTGTAGGCCGCGCCGTCGAGGGCGAAGAACGACTCGAAGATCGAGCCACCACTGCGCAACCGGTCATTGCCCTCTGCACGGGCAAGGCGGAAAGCTGCTGGTGTTGGGGTGACCACGTGGTTTGGGCCGGAGCTGCCAGCGTCTGGACTGAGGCGTTGGGAATCGCACATGCGGACACTTTGGAGCATCGACCAGTTTAACGCCAACGGCCATTGCTGATTCTGGTATCAGGCAGGCGGATGCGCTGGTTCCGCGCCCGGTCGGACTCTTCACGGGCCGAACCTGTTCGCCGTCTCGGCGAACGCCGAGCCCGCGGGCACCTCCGCACCGCGCAACTTTGAAGACCCCCATTGAGACTCCCACAGCCTGGCTGTCGCAACACCCGCTCCTTCTCGCAGCGGGAGACCGGCGGTCGGGCTTCAGAAGGCCGGGTTGACGCCTGTGTACCCAGCTTCTGCCAGGCGGGCGGCCAGCAGCCCTCCAGGCCAACTGGACTTCGGTGCCTTCCCGGGGCACCGCAAGGCCTGCTCGACCACTGCGTCACCGAGTACCACTTCGATGTCCATCCGCGGGAAGCGCCCAAGCGAGGCAGACAACCGCTCGTAATTGACCCCGAGAGGGTCAGCCGCGCCGAAGTCGGTCAGAACGCCAAGCCTGACGAGTCTGGTCAGCGGCCCCATGCGCTCGGCAATGCCGGGAGACGTGTGCAGGGCGATGGCCTCCCACACCTTCTGTACCAGCGAGGCGGGCCAGTCGTACGGAGCCAGGAATTCACTTGCCGCGTCGGCGCCTTCTACCTCGAAGCGCTGCGGTCCGTCGTATGCGTCGGCTGTACCTGCGTCGTGAAACAGACAAGCAACAGCCAGCGCTTCACGCTCCCGCTCGCCGAGTCCTTCCTGCTGACCAAGGTGGTCAGCCACCAGCCAGACCCTGACACTGTGGTTGAGGATCGCTGGCCGAAGGACGGACCGAACGCGCTGGTACGCCGATTCGGCGACCGCTCCCACGAAGGAGACTTCCATCCCCCACCCTCCTTTTTCCGAGCCGCCGGTGACGGCTTTCGCATCGTGCCGATAGTCGTCCTCGCTGGTCGCCAGCCCCAGCAGGAAGCGTTCCTTGTGCCGCGCATGCGGGCGCGGCGCAGGCGTCCACCGGGCTGGCAGCGCCTGGAATCCGGGGCTACGCGCGCTGCTTGGCGACGTACTCCCGTGCGGTCCTGAGCAGTTCGGGGTGGAGCGTGTCGCCCGCCGCGAGCACCCTGGGCAGCAGTGTCCGCTGGGTGGTCTCGGCCCGGAACGCCATCTCCACCGTCACTTCGTGGTCCGGCCGGTGCACGATCTCGATCGGGTCGCCAGCGCGGATCTCGCCGGGCTCGACGACTCGGAGATACGCGCCGGGCGCGCTCTGCTGGGTGAAGCGCTTGACCCAGCCTTTCTCGCCCAGCCAGCTCGCGAAGGTACGACACGGAATGCGGCTGCTCGTCACTTCGAGGACCAGCTCGTCGCCTATCCGCCAGCGCTCGCCGATCTTCGCCCCGTTCACGTCGAGCCCGCTCGTGGTGAGGTTCTCGCCGAATGCACCGTTGTCGAGGGGCCGCCCCAACTCCCGCTCCCAAAAGTCGAGATCCTCACGCGCGAACGCGTACACCGCCTGGTCGGTGCCGCCGTGGTGGCGCAGATCGCAGACCGTGTCCCCCGCGACACCGCCTGCGCCCTGGCCCTTAGGGCCGGGGTCGCTCACCCGAACGGCTCCCTCGGCCGGCTGTTTGTCGATGCCGGTCGCGCCGCCCGGTGTGTCGGTGTACTCGACGATCTTCGGCTGGCCCACATTCACGGTCAGAAGCTTCATGGACGACACGCTAACCCCACTCCCAAAGCAACAAATCGAATAGAAAGAATCGCCCCAGATCACCTGGGACCCGCAACTCGACCGACCCGCGCGACTTTCTCGCGAACGCCATCGACGACGGAAACCCGGCGGACGCACTGATCGCGCTCGGGGACGAGCACAACGACGGCGGCACGGGCGAGAAGGCGGACACCATCCGCGTCGCCCACGGCACCGCGGCAATCACCGCCTGGCACGCCGCGCCAGAACAAGCCGACGGTCCGTCTCAAGGACGAGCACGGGCTGTCCTGGAGACCGATCGCGCTCAACCTCCACCAGCCGCCGCATACTGGCTGTGCTCGCTCTGACAGCCCCGGTGGAGATCGCCGGAGCGCGGGCCCTACGGTCTCCCGGAGCACCTTGCAGTGGCCATGGCGAAGCTGCCCGAAGTCGCGTGGGATGTCTTCCCTGATGCAAGACGGCCAGGCCGACACGACCAATCGGCGGCCGACTGGGCCCGTGGGCTGTTACAGGTCCTGTGTGCGCTGGCGGGCCAGGCCGGTGGCGGCGGTGTTCGTCGAGGTGTTGTTCTTGTCCGCCAGTTCGAAGACCTCGGTGAGGGTGTGGCCGATGCGGGCGCAGTCCTCAAGGACGCGGGTTCGGTCGTAGCCGTCGAGCAGGGCCGCGTTGTTGATGAGACCGCCGCCGTTCGCGATGAAGTCGGGCGCGTACAGGATGCCGGCGTTGCGCAGCAGGTCTCCGACAGTGGGGGCGGACAGCTGGTTGTTCGCGGCGCCGGCCACGACCTTGGCCTTCAGTTGGGGCACGGTCGTCGGGGTGAGTACGTCGCCGAGCGCGCAGGGGGCGAACACGTCGGCGGGCTGGGTGAGGATGTCCTCGCTGGACACTTCCTGGGCTTCGAGCTCCTTCACGGCGCGGCGTACGGCGTCGGGGCGGATGTCGGCGACCAGCAGGTGGGCACCCGCTTCGGCGAGTAGCTGGGCCAGGCGGTAGCCGACCTTGCCCAGGCCCTGGACGGCGATGGTGCGGCCACTCAGGTCGGAGGTGCCCCAGACGCGTTGTGCCGCGGACTGGATGGAGGCCAGGACTCCGGCGGCGGCGGGCTCATCGGAGTCGACTCCCTCGCCGCCCAGGACGTGTGGGGTGTTCTCGCGCATGAGGGCCACGTCGTCGACCGAGATGCCGACGTCCTCTCCGGTGACGAAGTGGCCGGCGAGCCGGTTGACCGCGGCGCCCATGGCGCGGAGCAGTTCCGGTGTCTTGTCCCGTCCGGAGTTGCCGAAGATGACGGCCTTGCCGCCGCCGAAGGGTAGCCCTGCCAGGGCCGACTTGTAGGTCATCGCCTGCGAGAGGCGCAGGGCGTCGCCGATGCCGTCTGCCTCCGTGGCGTACTCCCACATGCGGGTGCCGCCCATGGCGTTGCGCGGTCCGACGCGGTGGAGGGCGATCACAGCCCGCAAGCCGGACTTCGGGTCGCTGACGAACGCGACCTGCTCGTGGTCGTCGAAGGCGGGATGCTGGAACAAGGTCATGAGGGCCTCCACCTGGTGAGCGGCTGGGGACGTGGCGTCATCAACGTAGGTCCGCGCCGTTCGCGCACTCCGGTCCAAGCAGCGGTGAAGAGACCGGACCGTCCGTCCGCCGACTTGGTGCGGTCCCTTCGGCCTTCTTTGGTCCGGGTGTTCCTCCGGACGGCTCCCTAACTTCGGAAACGACCGTGCTCGGGCCCTTCCTCTGCATGTCGAGCTTGAGTCTTCCTCGCACGTCGTAAGGAGTCGTCCATGACGGAAGCGACCACCGATCGTCAGCCTCTGCTTGGCTACCACCACCTGCGCTTCCACGTGGGCAACGCCAAGCAGGCCGCCCACTACTACCGCACCGCTTTCGGCTTCACGCCCATCGCGTACTCCGGCCCGGAGACCGGCAACCGCGACAGCGCCTCCTGGGTGCTGGCGCAGGGCGACGTACGCCTGGTGCTGACCGCCGGCCTGCTGCCGGGTCACCTCGCCACCGACCAGCAGCATCTGCACGGCGACGGCGTACGGGACATCGCCTTCGCCGTACCGGACGTGCGGGCCGCGTTCGACGCCGCGCTCGCCGGCGGGGCCAAGCCTGTGACCGAGCCGCACGAGATCGTTGACGAGCACGGCAAGGTGGAGCTCGCCAGCATCGCCAGTTACGGCGACACCATCCACACCTTCGTCGACGCGTCCGGCTATTCGGGCCCCTTCCTGCCCGGTTACCAGGCGGTGGGCGACACCGGCAGGCTGGTCGGACTGAAGCCGCTGTGGACCGTGCCGCCGGGCCGCGACTTCGGCATCACCGCCATCGACCACATCGTGTGCAACGTCCCGTTGCACGAGATGAACACCTGGACCGAGTTCTACCAGCGGGTGCTCGGCCTCACCCAGCTCCTCCACTACGACGACGAGACCGTCGGCACTCAGTTCACGTCGATGATGAGCAAGGTCGTCTGGGACGGCACCGGCAAGATCAAGCTCAATGTCAACGAGCCCGCGCAGGGCAAGTCGCTGTCCCAGATACAGGAATACCTGAACTATTACGGCAGCTCCGGGGTGCAGCACATCGCCTTCTCCACCGACGACATCGCCACCACGGTCAAGGAGATGCGGGACAGCGGGGTGCGGTTCATGCGCGTTCCGGACACCTACTACGACGAAGTGCGGGAGCGGGTCGACATCGATGCGCTGGGCCTCGACCTGGACCGGCTCGCCGACCTTGGCGTGCTGCTGGACCAGGACGAGGACGGCTACCTGCTCCAGGTGTTCACCGAGCCCGCCCAGGACCGGCCGACCCTCTTCTACGAGGTCATCGAGCGGCACGGAACCCGCGGGTTCGGCCTGAACAACTTCAAGGCCCTCTTCCAGGCCATCGAGCGAGAGCAGGCCGCCCGCGGCAACCTCTGAGCCGTACACAGGCGGGGAGCGGGCATAGTCCTGCGAGGCCGCGGTGCCGTGCTGTGCCCACCGCGTACGCCCCCGTCACGCTGGCACAGATCGAGACGGGCCGATGCTAATGTCCAATTTTGTGCAGTTCGACCAGACCACCCGGGGGTCGGAACTCCTGCTCGGCTTGGACCGCTCCAGCGACACCCCGATGCACGTACAGCTGGAGGGCGCGCTGCGCGACGCCATCCGCAGCGGCCGCTTCACCGATGGGACGAAGCTGCCCGCCTCCAGGGTCCTGGCCGCCGAGCTCACCTGCTCGCGCTGGGTGGTCGTGGAGGCCTACCAGCAGCTCACCGCCGAGGGATATCTCCAGGCCCGGGCCGGCGGTGGCACGGTGGTCGTCAGTCCTTCGCCCCCGGCCAAGGACATTCCACGGACTCCTGTTCCTGCGCCGCCCGCGGTTCTGGTCGACTTCGAACCCGGCCTCCCGGACCTGGCCGCGTTTCCCCGCAGTGCGTGGCTGCGGGCGCTCCAGCACACGGTGCGAAGTCTGCCTCCCCACGATCTCAACTACGGGGCCGACGCCGGGGTGCCCCTGCTGCGGCGTGTTCTGTCCGAGCATCTGGCGCGTACGCGGGGAGTCCGGACGGACGCGGACGGCGTGCTGGTGTGCGCGGGCGTCACGCACGGCCTGACGCTGCTGTGTGAGGTGCTGCGCGAGCGGGGACATCGCCAGGTCGCTGTCGAGGACCCCGGCTGGCCGCGGCTGAGCAAGGCAGTGCGCAGGGCGGGTCTCACGCCGGTCCAGCTACCGGTGGACGAGGAGGGTCTGGTCGTCGAGGCGCTGTGGCGGACTTCGGCCCGTGCGGTGCTGGTCTCTCCGGCCCACCAGTTCCCGGCGGGCGTCGTGCTGTCGCCGAGCCGTCGGACGGCTCTGCTCGACTGGGCGCGCGAATGCGACGCGGTGGTCTTCGAGGACGACTACGACGCCGAGTACCGCTACGACCGCAGACCGGTCGGCGCGCTGCAGGGACTGGCTCCCAACCGGGTCGCGTACCTCGGCACGGTCAGCAAGACGCTCGGTCCCGGCGTGGGGATCGGCTGGCTGGTCGCGCCCAGAGAGCTACGGCCTGCCCTGGTCGGCCTCCGGGACTGCGGGGACCCCGTCCCGGCCACCCTCGATCAGATGGCGCTGGCCCATCTGATCGAGTCGGGCTCGCTGGACCGGCATCTGCGCCGCACCCGGAGCAGTTACGTGGAGCGCCTGAACACGCTCCGTACGGCGCTGGCCGAGCATCTGCCCGGCGCCTGGATCCAGGGCGTCGACGCCGGTCTGCACCTCATGCTCCTGCTGCCCGACGACGCGGATGAGGCTGCCCTGGTCCGTGAGGCCCGGCGGCTGGGCGTGCTGGCTGCCGGACTCGGTGACTACCACAGCGGTACGTCGCCGAGGCCCGGTCTGGTGATCGGCTACGGCAAGGTCCACCGACGGCAGATCACCGAAGGGATCGCCGCGCTGGCCGAGGCCTACCGGACGACTCGGCGCGTCGGAAACTGACCTTTGAACCGGTCTCCACATGGACCGGTTCACCGGCCCCTGAATGGTCAGGTTCATCCAGGAAATCGCCGCCTAGCCTCCTTGGCACAGAGCAGTTCGCCACAGACTTTCTGGAGGTGGGAATGGCAACGAAACCGCAGGCAATCAGCGCGCCCGAGCTGGCTTCCGTCCCGGCCGCGAAGTTCTTCTACAACCACGCAGTCCGCCACGGCAGTCAGCTGTGGATCTCGGGCCAGGTCTCCATGAACGCAGACGGAGCCGTCGTCGGCGAAGGAGACATCACGCGGCAGGCGGAACAGGTCTTCGAGAACCTCTCGGCGGTGGTGCGGGCCGCGGGCGGCGACCTGTCGCACGTGGTGTCCACGACGACGTACGTGACCGACCGGTCCCTGCTGTTGCCCGTCAACGAGGTCCGCGGCAGGTACCTGGCGTCCGATCCGGCGCCCACCAGCACTCTGCTGGTCGTGGCAGGGCTCGCCCGGCCGCAGTTCCTGCTGGAGATCAGCGCGGTCGCGGTCCTGCCCGAGTGACCACGCTCGCTCGTAGGGCTCGGCGGGCGCGAGGTACAGCTCCCGCCGCCCCGGAAGAATCCCACTCACCAGGAGACCCCAGATGAGCAAGCCGTTCGCCTCCTCGGCGGATCTGTCCGAGAAGCAGCAGTGCCTCGAAGTACTCGCCGACGGCGTCTACGCCCTGACCGCCGAGGGCGACCCGAACGTCGGCGCCATCGAGGGCGAGGACTTCGTCGTCTGCTTCGAAGCCCTCGCCACTCCGGTCGCGGCCCGCGAGTGGCTGGCGCAGCTGCGCGAGCACACCGACAAGCCGGTCAAGTACCTGATCCTGTCGCACTACCACGCCGTACGCGTGCTCGGCGCGAGCGCCTTCGACGCGGAGGTGATCATCGCCCACGACCGCACCCTCGAGCTGATCGCCGAACGCAGCACGCAGGACTGGGCGTCGGAGTACGGCCGCATGCCCCGCCTCTTCAAGGAGCCGGACTCCATTCCGGGCCTGACCTGGCCCACCCAGACCTTCAGCGACAGGGTCACCATCGAACTCGGCGGCGACCGCGGCGACCTCGTGCTGGAACACGTCGGCCGCGGCCACACAGAGGGCGACATCGTCGCCTGGCTGCCCAAGCACAAGATCCTCTTCGCCGGTGACCTCGTCGAAGCCCAGGCCGCCCTGTACACCGGCGACGCATTCCACCGGGAATGGTCCACCACCACGCTGGACCGCGTGGCCGACTACCGGGCCGAGGCGATCATCGGCGGCCGTGGCGCGGTCGCCCACGGACGCGCAGCAGTCGACGCCGCCATCGACCAGACCCGGCACTTCCTCCAGGTCATGCTGCGCGAGGTCGGCGACGTCCAGACGCGCGGCGGCACCCTCAAGGAAGCCTTCCAGGCCACCCACGACGCCCTCGTCGACCGCTACGGCGGCTGGCCGATCTTCGAGCACTGCCTGCCGTTCGACGTGGCCCGGGTCTGGGACGAACTGTCCGGCATCGACCGCCCCGTGATCTGGACGGCCGAACGCGACCGTGAGGTCTGGAACGCCCTCCAGGACTGACAGTCGGGACTGACACACCAAGGGGAGTCTCATGGCGTACTACCGGCAGGTGGGCGACATCCTTCCTGTTCGCATGATTGCTGCTGGTCTGATAGCCCAGCAGCATCACCGGACCTTTGTTGGTCAAATCCAGTGCCCGCTCCAACGCCGGGAAAATCGCTAGCAGTTGGGTTCGGAGCCGATTGATCTGACGGGTGCGGTCGAAGACGAGGTCCAGACGTCTGGTCGTCAGCGTGCGTAGATCGATGGCGACCTCGTCACCTGGTCTGAGCAGTCCAAGGCCCCGGCGGATCCGTGCCTGGTCGGCGATGACAAAGGCGTCCTTCGCGTCGGTCTTTGCCTCGCCCCGGTAGGTTGCCGAGGCCCGGTGCACTGCCAGGCCGGTGAGGTAGGCGACAGACTGGCCATGAGCGGTAAGCAGACCGATCAGCAGAGCGGCACAGCCATGGTTGAGGTCGATGGCCCACAGCACGTCGTCGGATATCGCCAGCACGTCGCCGATCAGTGTCAGCAGCTCAGTCTCGTCGTTGTGGATCCGGCGGGACAGCAGCCGCTTGCCCTCCGCGTTGATCGCCACGGTGTGGTGATGCGTCTTGCCGATGTCCACACCGGCCCAGATGTCGGGCACGTTCCCCTCCGCCAGCTCGTCGCATATGGGTCCCGCAGACGACCTCGCCGACATTCTCGTGGCGTCGGCCGTCTGCTCCTATGCTTCAGAAGCTGGCGGTACGGCGGGAAGGTCGAGGGTCAGTGCACCGGCGGCTCTTAGACTGCCGATCATGGTCATGCCGCTCAGTAAGGGCCTGTTGGCAAATTCGGCGAGGACGCCCCGGTCGACTCCGCACAGCGCGAGAGCCGCTGCGGCCACCGGCATCCGGGCACGGTCGGCTCCGTCGGCGATTTTCACCCCGACAGCGCGGCCATCCGGCAGGGCGGCCACTTGGACCCCTTCGAACCCGTCCTTGGCCAGCAGGCCGGGGACGGCTCGCATCAGCCGTGCGACATCCCGCCAACTCCCAGAAGCCATTTCCGGATACTCGCGTATGGCGTCGGCGACACTGGCCTCCATGGTGCCCGGCGCCGCAGAGGCAATCCGAGCCACAGCTCGTGTGAGGCCGTGCAAGGAGACCGAGAAGAGCGGTGCTCCACACCTATCGACCATCACTTGCGCGATACTCTCACCCGTCAGATCCTCCACCGCAGCGGCGATTGACTGCTGCAGCAGATTCCCAGAGTCGAGGTAAGAGTCGAGCGGCCAGCCCCGGGCTCGAGCCGTCATCAGCATGGCTGCATGCATGCCGGAACCGTTCTGCGCGAGCCGGGACAAGCCGTGTCCACCGCGGACCCACGCTTCACGCACCGCGGGATCGCACGGCCAGTCGGGCGTATTGCCCAGGTCGGCTTCGATCAGCCCGGCAACCGCTAAGAGGCGCAGGACGCCAACCAGATGGCGCTCCTCGCCTGAGTGACTGGCCGCAGCCAGCGCTAGCAGTTCACCATCCAGAAGCAGCCCGGCGCGCAGCAAGCCCACGACCTGGACCGGCCTGAGTGCGGAGCATGGGCAGAACGCCGCCTCAATGTCGCCGGCTTGGAACTCCACGCCACCGTCGGCGGACAGGACGACGACCGAGCCGTAATGGACCCCTTCGATGAGGTCTCCGCGCACCACATGGGCGAGCGGCGCATGACTTGGCTCACGAATAGCTGCCGCCTTTGCCGGCACACGCTCCGGGTAGCCAACTTCCCCGTCGGTCTGCGCCACCCGTCAGGCCCCGAACTCGCTGTCCGCGGCCACCGCGGCGCTGGGTATGGTGTCCACCCGGCGGCGGGCCACGAAACAGCCGCCGACCAGGGCCGCCACGGCCAGCGGCAGGCACAGCACCGTGGTGCTGTATGCCTCCTTGTCGGCGTACATCAGAAGCTGGTTTGGGCGTCGGGGGCCCAGGGCAGTTGGTAGCGGGCTCGTGCGACCCGACAGTCCTCGCGGTGGGTCCACACGAGTAACGGGCACCCCATGATCAGGCTCCAGGTACCGAGGGGTCCGGAGCCGCTGGTCGCCCGACAAGCGCGTAGGTTTCCGTAGCCACACCGCCACTGTGCCGATGCTCCTGCCATTGTTCCAGTGGATGTTTTTGAGCGTTAATCATTAGAGAATCCGACGATCGTTGGGCGGGGCTTCGTGTTCGATCTCCATCGGCTCCGCCTGCTGCGCGAGCTCAAGCACCGGGGCACGCTCGCTGCGGTCGCCTCCGCTTTGTCATACAGCCCCTCTTCGATCTCCCAGCAGCACTCCCTACTGGAGTCAGAGGCTGGGGTCCCCCTCCTTGAGCGCGTGGGGCGCGGCGTGCGTCTTACCCCGCAGGCTGGCCCCGTATCAGTAGTGCTCGACGACCGGCGCCCCGTTGTACTTCGAGCCGGAAAGGCCCAGCGTCGCCGCGTACGCCCTCTTGTGGTCGCCGTTCTCGTCGTGCGCCTCGAGCGCGTCCGTCACCGCTTCACGCAGCGCCTTGTCGTCCTTGTTCATGCCGATGCCGTAGGGCTCCTCGGTGAACGGGTTGCCGACGACCTTCAGTTTGTCCGGGCGCTGGGCGGCGTAGCCCATGAGGATGGCGTCGTCCGTGGTGACGGCGTCGATCTTCTTGTCGAGCAGTTGCTGGACGCACTCAGTGTCCTTGGTCGTCTCCACCGTCGTGGTGTTGTAGTCGGGCTTCTGGATCTCCCGGAGGGTGGTGGAGCCCTTGACCGAGCAGACCGTCTTGCCCTCCAGGGAGTACGGGCCCCCAATGGTGCTGTCGTTCTTGCGGACCAGGAGGTCGGCGCCGGCCATGTAGTACGGGCCGGCGAAGCCCACCTTCTTCTTGCGTTCGTCGTTGATCGTGTACGTGCCGACGTACAGGTCGACCTCGCCGCTGGAGATGGCGGCCTCACGGTTCTTCGTGTCGACCGTCCTGAACTCGATCTTGTCGGGCGAGAACCCGAGATCGGCGGCGACCATCTTGGCGATCTCAATGTCGAAGCCGGAGCGCCTGCCGTCCTTCTCCTCGAAGCCGAGGAACGGCTGGTCGTTATGGGCGCCGATGACGAGCTTGCCGGCCTTACGGGCCTTGCGCAGGATCGGGGAGTCGATCCTGACGTCCTTGGCGACCGTGTACGTGGGCAGCCTCGGGTGGCTCCCGTTCGAGCTGCTGGTGGGCTCGTCACCGGAGGCATTGCCGGACACTCCGCCGCAGGCGGTGGCGGTGAGGGCGACCGACAGCCCAGTGATCGCCGCGACGGCGGCGGACTTGGAAAGTTTCATATGCAGCGTCCTCTATTTTCTCAACAGGTTGCGCAGCCTGCGTCCCGATGCCGATCCCGCCGAGCAGGGCCCGCGCCGCGGTCCTCTCGATCGGTGCCTGACAGTTAGGCCTGGTCAAGCTCCTTGCCAGCGAGCCGTCGTGGAGATCGTCGCCGACGCCGGCTACCAGGGACTGGGCGCCGAGCGGTATGGCTCAGCCCAGCATGTGTTCGCTTGGGGTTCGATCAGTTGCCAGGCGGCGGCTGTGCCATTTCGCTGGCCTTCTGCATGGGCGGCGTTGACGACATCCCGGAGGATGCCGTTCTGTCTGTTGGACAGGCCCATATCCTGATAGTCACCGACGGTGGGATCCCCCCGGGTTCGTTGGCGTGACGAATGTTCACTTTCCTGTACGGGAGACGGTGCGGCTCACTGCAGGGCCCTGCAGCCTCGCGGATGAGACGGCTGACTTCCGGCTCGCGGCAGAGCTCCGCCTATGAGGGCCGGGCGGTTTTTCGCCGAACCCTGTCAGGCTGTCTGACAGGTTCACGCGAGGAGTCCTGCTTGGCATGCGGACGTGCTGCCAAAGGGCGATTCGTCACGTGTAGCGGGAAGTTGGGGAGCGCCCCAAGCCCTCGCCGCACTGGGGCAGGGGAGCCTGGATCTCCTGCACTCCAGGTGCGGAAGGTGGCGAGCCCCCACTGCTGATCGACGACCAGTTCCAGGGCGTGATCAGCGAAGGTGGGCAGCAGCCGCCGTATCCGCGCTCTCAGTGCCCGCAGTGTCATGGGAAGGCATAGCGTTCCCAGGAGCAGTCTCAGATGGTGGCAGCAGACGGGAGCCTGCGCTCTGGCGAGCACGTCGAACAGGAGGCGCTGGCTTGCGGTGCCCCTCGCATACGCAGGAGGCGGCGGCGCGGGCGGGCAGCGTCTCAGGTCGGCATGGATGCGCCAGGCCAGCTCAGCGGCCGGGGCTCGCCGATCGATGACATCGAACGCCCCGGCGGCGAATGCGACGACGGCATCACGTCCCTCGTGCCGCAACACGGCAACGGGGGCGATCAATGACGCGGCCCGGACGAGCCTGGCCATGCCGTCAACCTCTGTCGTGGGCAGGTCGAGCAGCATCATCGCTGGTCTTCGTTCCAGCAGAGAGGCACAAGCCGACTCACTCCCCCACCGCACAGCTCCGCTGAGGGCGAGGCCGGCACGATCCAACCGCGGGGCCAACGTCGAACTCGAAGGCTCACCCACCGACACCACGATCGGCTGCTTTTCCTGAACCGGAAGATCGGGATAAATCCGCCGTACTGACTGCTTTTGCACGCTTGTTCCTTTGTCGTGCCGCTTTGAGCTCGTCGCCGCTGCGGGAAGCCAGTTGGGTGTGCCTTGGCGGACCGAGAACAGTGAAGAGCAGGTTTCAAGCAGCTCCCGCAAGAGCCGGGTGGAGAGGGACCAGCGCGCGGCCGAGCAGGCCGGGCCCAGCGAGAGGACATGGTGATCGCGCTGAGGATTCAGGGACGGACGAACTGCAGGGTCACAGCCGGATAGTCGTCCCTGGCGGCCGCCAGGATCGGTCAGTGCGTCCGATCAGGAAATGTGGCACGGAGCAGCCTTGTGAGCGTGATCCGAGGCAGCAAGTGCGCGGAGCGGTGGTCGGCTCTGCAGCACGCGACCACTGTGCCGACAGATAGCTCCTTGTTCTAGCGCATGTTTTCGAGCAGTATTCATTGGGAAAAACGACCGTTCTCGAGGTTTTGATGTTTGATCTACACCGGCTCCGCCTTCTGCGGGAGCTCAAGCACCGCGGCACGCTTGCCGCGGTCGCCTCCGCACTGTCGTACAGCCCTTCCACGATCTCCCAGCAGCTCGCGCTCCTGGAATCAGAAGCTGGGGTCCCTCTCCTAGAGCCCGTCGGCCGACGCGTGCGTCTGACTCCGCAGGCCGAGATCCTCGTCGCCCACACCGAAGCCCTGCTCGAGCGGCTCGAACAGGCGGAAGCCGACATCGCCACCTCCTTGACCGACCTCGTCGGCACCATGCGCATCGCCTCCTTCCAAACTGCTGCGCTGGTTCTCGTCCCCACGGCGCTGACGCTTCTCCGTAACGCCCATCCGCTCCTGCGCGTCCATGTCACCCAGATGGAGCGGGAAAGTGCTGTGCCGGCTTTGCTCGCGCGCGATTTCGACCTGGTCATTGACGTGGAATACCCGCGCGATCCCAGCCCTCGTCCCGCTGAACTCGAGCAAGAGGACCTGTGCGAAGACTCCCTGCACCTGGCTCGACCGGGCAACGCCGACTCGAGTGCGTCGCCTCAGGAGGCGCTGCGCGCGCTGGCTGACCACCCGTGGATCATGGAACCGGAGGGGACGGTCCCCCGCCGCTGGGCTATGACCCTGTGCCGTGATGCGGGATTTGAACCCGATGTGCGCTACGAATCCACCGACCACTACCTTCACCTGCGGCTCGTTGAGCAGGGGCATGCCGTCGCGCTCCTCCCGGCCCTCGCGTGGCAGGGCCGTCCGCCAGCCGTGGCCCTGCACCCGCTGCCAGCAGGCCAGCAGGCGCGCAGACTGTTCACCGCCGTACGCCGCGGCAGCAGTCGGCACCCCGCCATCCAGGCCGTTCGGCAAGCGCTCCGGCAAGCGGTCAGACAGACCCCCCGTGTGGCAGACGACAGCCCGCCATCCTCATAGGGATCGCGAACACGTGGGGATCGGCGAGGCCGCACATGAGCATTGTGGCGGCCGGCCGGACCTCGCCGAAATACCGGCGCAGGATCGGCCAGCAGGGCTCGAAGTCGGCCCGGTCGGGCAGCAGATACCGCACCCGCACCACGTCGGCGAAGGTGCACTTCGCCTCCGCCAGTGCAGCCTCGATGTTGCGCAGGCACTGCTCGGCCTGGTCCACCACGTCGGAGATCGTCATGGTGGCGTAGTCGAAACCGGTCGTCCCGGACACATGCACCCAGTCGCCGTCGACCACTGCACGGGCATAGCCGATCTGCTCCTCGAACGTCGAGCCGCTGAGGATCGCACGTCGCTCTGTCATGCGCCGAAACGCAAGTGACCAACGTCGAATACGGCCACAGCCATGATCTGATATCTCTGAGCATATGGAGCGCCCTGAACTTCCTCTTCAGCAGCTGCACGCCTTCGTCGTGCTCGCCGAGGAACTCCACTTCGGCCGCGCCGCCACCCGCCTGGGCATCGCACAGCCGCCACTGAGCCAGCAGATCCGCCGCCTGGAAGACAAGGTCGGCCACCCTCTGTTCAGCCGCGAACCGGGACGCATCACGCTCACACCGGCTGGCCGAGAGCTGCTGCCCGCCGCTCAGCGGGCCCTCACTGACCTCACGGACGGCCTGGCGGCAGCCCGGGCCGTCGGCAGCGGCCAGGCCGGCCGCCTGCGGATCGGCTTCGCCTCCTCGCTCGCCCTGACCGTCCTGCCCGGCCTGCTGCGCACCTTCAGGGAGCGGTTCCCCGGCGTGCACCTGGACATCCAGGAAATGACCACCACGCCGCAACTCGCAGCCCTGCACGACAAGACCATCGACATCGGCCTGCTGCGTGAGCCACCCGCCGACGAAACACAGCTCGGATTCAAAACGGTACTCACTGAGCCCTTCGTGGCCGTGCTGCCCTCCGCGCATCCGCTTACGGCCCAGCGAGCCGTCCAGGTAGGGCAGTTGGCAAACTCGCCGTTTGTGCTTCTGCCCCGTCAGGTCGGCCCGCGGCTGCACGACCAGATCATCGGCTTGTGCACCGCGTCAGGCTTCACGCCCCAGGTGGTCCAGCACGCCGTGGAATGGCAAACCGTCTGCGCCCTGGTAGAAACCGGCCTTGGCGTCTCCCTTGCCCCGGCGAGCATCCGACGCATTCGCCTCAGAGGCGTCGCCTTCCGCAGGACCGAGCCCAGCACCGCCCGCACCCGAGTCGCCGTCGCCTGGCGCAAAAGCGACCAAAATCCCCTGGTCGCGAGCCTCCTAGCGATTGTCAGCCAGGCTCCGCCGGACAGACCCTAGTGACCTGAGTCAGAGTTTCGGTCGCATAGGCGGCGACTTTGTCGAGAATCTCGTCGGCGGTCTTCGTCCAGACGAACGGTCGTGGGAGTCGTTCCGGTCGGCAAGCCAGGAGCGGATGCCGCGTTCGAGATAGCGCGTGGCCGACCTTGTCCTCCAGGCGCCGAATCTGGTGGCTCAGTGGCGGCTGGGCGAGGCGGGTGGCGGCGCGGCGGAAGTGGAATTCCTCGGCGAGCACGACGAAGGCGTGCAAGTTCAGGGCGCTCCATACGCTTAGAGATATTACTTCATGTCTGAAGCTGTATTAGACGTAACTGTGCTGGTCACTTAGCGTGTGGCGCATGACAGAGCGACGTGCGATCCTCAGCGGCTCGACGTTCGAGGAGCAGATCGGCTATGCCCGTGCCGTGGTCGACGGCGACTGGGTGCATGTGTCCGGGACGACGGGTTTCGACTACGCCACCATGACGATCTCCGAGGACGTGGTGGAGCAGGCCGAGCAGTGCCTGCGCAACATCGAGGCTGCGCTGGCGGAGGCGAAGTGCACCGTCGCCGACGTGGTGCGGGTGCGGTATCTGCTGCCCGACCGGGCCGACTTCGAGCCCTGCTGGCCGATCCTGCGCCGGTATTTCGGCGAGGTCCGGCCGGCCGCCACAATGCTCATGTGCGGCCTCGCCGATCCCCGCATGAAGGTCGAGATCGAGGCGTACGCACGGCGGGCCACCGCGTAACAGCCCGATTTGCTCTGGGGAACGGGAGACGTCGTGCCCGACGGCGGCGGGGCGATCTGACACATCACGAGTGGACTCGGCTGAACCACTGCTGCCCGGCGGCGGACGGCCGGGCGGACGCGAGGCGCGATCAACGCACAGTGATCAACGGCCTTCTCTTCTGCCAACGCACAGGCACCCCCCTGGCGCGACTTGCCGTGGTGCGGGTGGCCCCGAGGCGCCACCGCGGGTCGTGGAGCAGTTGCTGGGCCGCAGCCGCAAGCAGGGTGCGCCGGCGCTTCAGCCGTCGCCGGAGGCGATCGCCGAGGTGACCAGCCTCCTCGCGTCCGCAGGTACCCGCCACTGAGCCCCGCCTCGGTGCGGGGCGGCGGTCGGCGCCGACGGCGGGCCGTCAGTCGCTGTCGCGCTTCTCGATGACCAGGATGCGGGCCTCGGGGACTGGGCGGGCCACGTGCTCGTCACCGGGTTCCACACAGCACACCCGGCCCGGTGTGAGGCGTTCGACCCGTTCGGTGCCCTCGACGCGGTAGTGCATGTCCACCGCTCCGTCGAGTACCACGAACACCTCCGACCCGTCGTTGACGTGCCACCGGTAGGGCTGGTCGGTCCAGTGCAGCCGCACGGTCGCGTCGTCCAGGGCGGCGAGGTCGAGCGCGCCCCAAGGACGCTCGGCGGTGAAGGAGGAGGAGTCGAGGAAACGCACAGGAGATCTTCTCTCAGTCAAAGGGCCGCACGGCCGGCTCGGAGCCCCCATTGTGCGAGGGGAGACCCGTCACCGCGGTCGGCAAAAATGACTTAGTACGTCGATATCCTGCCATCCGGTCTCGCACGCGGGCAGCACTCCTGGCCGGCCTGGGGCCCGCGACGGCGGACTTGCATCGAAGATCGGCCGTGACATCCCGCTGGAGCTCACGCGCGACTGACCGGCCGCATCCAGGACTCGACCTGCACCACGGCGACCAAGCGGCGGTAGGCCCCGCCGCCCCGCCCGGCCGGCGGCTTCCCGGACACCGACAACGGCCCCCCGGCCGACGGGCCGGCCGCCACCTTCGTCCGGGCCCTGTCCCACCTCCAGCGCACCAGCGACAAGACCCTGCGCGCTCTTGGCCAGGAAGCCGGGGTCGACCCCTCGTACGTCTCACGCGTCCTCAGCGGCGAGCGGCTGCCGTCATGGAAGCTCGCCGCCGCCTGCGGGGGAGACCCAGAGGAACTGCGACCGCTGTGGGACGCCGCCCGCGGCTACCGCGTCGTCCAACCCGCCAGCCTCCACGCCGCCTTGCGCGGCCTGCACCTGTCAGCCGCCCGCCCCGACGCCACCCTCATCCGCGAACGCACCGACAACACCCTGTCCATGGAGGACATCACCGGCATGCTCAACGGCACCCGCGTCCCGGACTGGGAACTGGTCGACCACCTCGTGGGCGCCCTGCACGGCCAGGCCGACACCATCCGGCCCCTGTGGAACGCAGCCCGCACCACCAGCCCCAACGCCGCACCACCCGGGCCACCCGGCTTCGAATCTCCCTGCCGGCGGGTGCGTTCGGATGACGGCCCCCGCCGTAACCCCGCTGCTCATCCTCCCGACAGGGAGCTGCCCCGTGCGCAAACCCGACTCGCCCAGCCACAGCCCTAGACGACATCTCCCCAGCGGATCCGCCGCTCGTGGATCCGCGGGGACGGTCCTGGACGTTGCCCTGCCCGCAGCCTTCGAAGGTTTCTACGCCCTTCACCATCACCGCTACCTTGCCTACGCCCTGGCCCACCTGGACCGCCACACCGCCGAAGCCACCGTCCGCGAAGCCTTCGGCCTCCTGGCCACCAACTGGCCGCACGCTGTCAGCCGGCTCAGCCCCGCCGCATACGGATGGCGCCAGCTCGTCGACAGCGTTCACGCCCGCACCCCGCCGCTGCCCATCCCCGTGGACTCCCCCGAGCAGTACGACGCGATCGTCCTGCACCACATCGTGGGCTGCGAACTCAAGGAGATCGCCGCCACCACCGGGCAGGAACCCAGCAAAATCCGGTACCTCCTGCGCTCATGGAAGCACTCCGCCGCCCAGGCCCCCGAACCGAGAGCACCCACCCCGCTGGCCCACGTGAACAGGCGCCCTCCGGCCACGCCACCCGCAGACGAGTCAGGTCCAGTACGCGGACCGGCTCCCTTGCCCACCGGTGCGGGCCGGTGGTGGCGATGATCGCGCCGTCGGACGGCTGCGCCGCGTACTGGCTGTGCGCCGCGGCCCAAGTCTCCTGCCGCGCCACAGCCAGGTCCGGCCCCGGACTCCCAGCTCTGTCCCCAGGGGAAAAGTAACTGGCGGGTAGCTTTCGGATAGTCAGAGACCCGTTTCCTCGCTCTCGGGCGCCTCGTTGGGCCGTCCGGATGAAGCCCGGGGCAGGCGAGGGAAGGGGCGGGTGTGCGGCAAGAGTGGTCGCCGGAAGAGCTGTTGGCGAGTTGGACGCTGGTGGACGGCGACTGGGACCTGGTGGCGAACAAGACCGGGGCAACGCGGCTGGGCTTCAGTCTGCTGCTGAAGTTCTTCGAGCTGGAGGGCCGGTTCCCGGATCTGCTGGAAGAGGTTCCGCAGCCCGCGGTGGAGTACGTCGCCGGGCTGGTGAAGGTGCCGGCGGCCGAGTTCGCGAAGTACGACCTGACCAGCCGGTCGGCGACGAACCACCGCAAGCAGATCCGCGAGGCGCTGAAGTTCCGGCCCGCCACCCGGGCCGACGAGGAGAAGCTGATCGCGTGGCTGGCCGCAGAGGTGTGCCCGGTCGAGCTGGTGGAGGACCGGCTGCGCGAGGCCCTGTTGGTGGAGTGCCGGGCCAGGACGATCGAGCCGCCGGGCCGCATCGACCGCATCGTCACCGCGGCCCAAACCCGGGCGGAGAAGAGGTTCTGCGCACGAACATCGAGCGCCTGGGCGACGTCGGGGTGGCCCGGCTGCTGGAGCTGGTGGCCGAGGACAACGAGGACGGCGCCGCCTTGCTGGCCCTGCTCAAGCGAGACCCGGGCGCGGTCGGCCTGGAATCCCTGCTGACGGAGATCACCAAGCTGAACGACGTGCGCAGACTCGGCCTGCCCAAGGGTCTGTTCGCGGACTGCTCGGAGAAGCTGCTGGCCGCATGGCGGGCGCGGGCGATCAAGATGTACCCCTCGGACTTCCGCGACACCGCCGAGGACGTACGGATCACCCTGCTCGCGGCGCTGTGCTCCTCCCGGCAGGCGGAGATCACCGACGCCTTGGGGGACCTGCTGATCGCCCTGGTGCAGAAGATCAACGCCCGTGCCGAGCGGCGGGTGGAACGGCAGCTCACCGCCGAGCTGAAGAAGGTACGCGGCAAGGAGGGCATCCTCTTCCGGCTGGCGGACGCGGCGATCGGCAAACCGGACGAGATCGTGCGCACGGCCCTGTACCCGGTGGTCGGGGAGAAGACGCTGCGCGACCTGGTCGCCGAGGCGAAGGCGAACCAGAAGGTCTTCAAGGCCAAGGTCCGCACCACGCTGCGCTCCTCGTACAGCAACTACTACCGGCAGATGCTGCCGCCGCTGCTGCGCACGCTGGGCTTCCGCTGCAACAACACCGCCTACCGGCCGGTGATGGACGCGCTCGCGCTGCTGGAGAAGTACGCCGACGTCGACGGCAAGACGCGCTTCTACGACGCCGGGGACGTGGTGCCGATGGACGGCGTCGTACGCAAGGACTGGCGTGAGGCCGTCGTGGACGACAAGGGCAGGGTCGAGCGCATCCCGTACGAGCTGTGCGTCCTGGTGGCGCTGCGGGACGCGATCCGGCGCCGGGAGATCTACGTCGAGGGCGGGAGGCGGTGGTGCAACCCGGAGGACGACCTGCCCGGCGACTTCGAGGCCACCCGCACTGTGCACTACGCGGCGATCCGCCAGCCGCTGGACGCGGCGGAGTTCATCACCGACCTGAAGCGGCGGATGACCGAGGCTCTCGACCGGCTGTCCGGGGCGCTCGCGGACGGCTCGGCGGGCGGGGTGAAGGTCACCACCCGGCACGGCGAGCCGTGGATCAAGGTTCCGAAGCTGGAGAAGCTGGACGAGCCCACCGGCCTGACGGCGCTCAAGGACGAGGTCGTACGCCGCTGGGGTGTGCTCGATCTCCTGGACGTGCTCAAGAACGCTGACTTCGACACCGGTTTCACCGACGAGTTCGCCTCGGTCGCCGCGTACGAGCGCATCGACCGCGCCGTCCTCCAACAACGGCTCCTGCTGGCCCTGTTCGCCCTCGGTACGAACATGGGCATCCGGGCCATCGTGGCGACCGGCGAGCACGGCGAGAGCGAGGCGGCCCTGCGGCACGTGCGTCGGCACTTCATCACCGTCGACAACCTGCGGGCCGCCGTACGGAAGCTGGTGAACTCCACCTTCGCCGCCCGGGACACCGCCTGGTGGGGCACCGGCACCTCGTGCGCGTCGGACTCGAAGAAGTTCGGGTCTTGGTCCTCGAACTTCATGACCGAGTACCACGCCCGCTACGGCGGCAACGGCGTGATGGTGTACTGGCACGTCGAGAAGAAGAACGTCTGCATCTACTCCCAGCTCAAGAGCTGTTCGTCGTCCGAGGTCGCGGCGATGATCGAAGGACTTTTGCGGCACTGCACGGACGCCGAAATCGAGTCGAACTACGTTGACACGCACGGCGCGAGCGTGGTCGGGTTCGCCTTCACCGAGCTGCTCAACTTCCGGCTGCTGCCGAGGCTGAAGAACATCGGCAGCATCCGCCTGTACCGGCCGGACGACACCCCGCCCGGCTGGCCGGCGCTCGGCGGCTCGCTGACGACCCGGGCCATCAAGTGGGACCTGATCGCCCAGCAGTACGACCAGATGGTCAAGTACGCCACCGCCCTGCGCCTGGGCACCGCGGAGGCGGAACAGGTCCTGCGCCGCTTCACCCGCGGCGGCCCCAAACACCCCACCTACGCCGCGCTCGAAGAACTCGGCCGCGCGGTACGCACCATCTTCGCGTGCGACTACCTCGCCAGCCCGGACCTGCGCCGCGAGATCCACGGCGGCCTCCAGGTCGTGGAGAACTGGAACTCGGCGAACACCGTGCTGCACTACGGCAAGGACGGCGCCCTGACCGGCCCGGACAAGGAGCACGCCGAGACCTCCATGCTTGCGCTCCACCTGCTCCAGTCCAGCCTGGTCCACATCAATACCCTGCTGCTTCAGCGCGTTCTTGCCGAACCCGCGTGGGCGAAGAAGCTCTCGGACGAGGACCGGCGCGGGCTGACCGCGCTCTTCTGGTCGAACATCAACCCGTACGGCACGTTCCGGCTGGAGATGGACAAGCGGCTCGACTTCGCCCTGCCCACAGTGCCCCACCCCCGGACCCCGGCCAGCGCCGCCGGCCACCCAGCAATGGAGTTCCGCCATGCCCGTTGAACACTGCGGGCGCTGGCTCAGCGCCGCCGGCACCGCCAGCTTCGCGCAGGACGGCTCTCTGGCCGCAGCGCTTGCCCTCGCGTGCGCCCTGCACGCCCTCAACGAGGTCTCCAAGGGCGTCGAACCGGGCCCCGCCGCCGCGGTGCTGACCATCTCCGGCCCGGACGGGGCCGTGCTCGGCCAGTTCGCCGCCGACGCCCAGGACGCGGAGATCCTGACCAAGTGCGTACACGAGTTGTCCGCCGACCGCTACGGTCAGGTCTTCGCCGAGGACCTTCAGCGCCTGATGGGCAGGTATCAGCAGTGACCGCAGCAACCCCCGTCCGCGACGTCCTGGTCCTCAAGGCGCTCGCCTGGGCGCGCGTCCTGGCCTCGCCGGAGTGGTGGCGGCTCCCCGGCGAGGACCGCGAGGCCCACCGCTCCGGCGTCGAACTCGCCTTCTGGACCAACCGCCAGGTCCGCCACAGCGGACTGTGCACCTCGTGCTGGTTCCGGGAGAGTGACCCCGACATCCGCTTCTGTGACGGCGGCGGATGCCGCAACTTCACCCGCCTCCTGGACACGCTCAGAACGAGCGCAAGGCGGTGCCGGGAGGCTCCGCCGCTTTACAGGTTCTCGGCCTCGTCTCCGAGGTCACGCAACCTCTGTGATTCGCGGACGGCGCGCACGACGAGCGCGGCGAGTGCTGGCATCGCCCACGTCTCCGGATCGATCGCCCGTCTACTGTAGCCACCGAGGCAACCACCGGTCTGCTGCGTCGGCCCGAGGCCGGCGGACGCCGGCCTCGGCACTCGTGGTGGTCCCACGGTGTCGATCACACGCGAGGCCGGTTCAACAGCCGGGAGAGCACGATGGCGCTCTCGGTCCGTTCCACAGGAGCGGTGGCGCGCACGCGTTGGATGGCCTGTTCCAGGTGGGGGATGTCTCTGGCGAGCATGTGGACGACTGCGTCGGCGGCGCCCGAGACGGTGCAGGCTTCGACGACCTCGGGGATGGCCTCCAGAGCTTGGCGCAGTTCGGCGGGGGTGGGGTTGCCGGTGCAGTAGACCTCGACGAAAGCCTCGGTATGCCAGGCCAACGCCTGAGGATCGACGAGAGCGGTGAAACCGCGGATCGCTCCGGTAGCCACGAGGCGGTCGAGACGCCGCTTGGCGGCGGGCGCGGACAGCCCGGCCGCCTTGCCGATCTCGGCGTACGTGGCACGCGCGTCGTGCAGCACGTACCGGATGATCGCTTGATCGATGGCGTCCATGACCTCACTCCAGACGTCAGAACCTGCGGCCCAGCGCAAGAAATAGCCACGGACCCGCTGACATTGCAAGAAAGCGACAGTAGGCAGCAGCAAATGGTGATTGCTTGTGCTATCCGCGGAACATAGTCTCCGGCTTGTCCTGATGTCACGTGCTGGGAGCAGTGTTGAGATGACAGCAAGCCTGAGCGATGTGGAAGCCTCGGCACTGGCCGCGGTGGACGAGGCGGCCATCGCCCGGTCGCTGCTGGAACTTCTCGCTGTTCCGAGCGTGACGGGGAGCGCCGCGGAGTCCGAGGTTCAGCACGTCCTTGCCCGGCATCTGAAGCGGATGGACCTCGATGTCGACCTGTGGTCCATGAACCTGCCCGAGCTACGTGACCATCCCCGTTTTCCCGGCAGCGAGGCCCCGCGCACCGAGGCGTGGGGGTTGGTGGGTGGCACGGTGCCCCAGGGCGACGGGCCGACCCTGATCCTCCAGGGGCACGTCGACGTCGTCCCTTCCGGAGACCTGGCGCGTTGGGAGGGTGACCCCTTCCGCCCTCGGGTTACCGGGGACGTGGTGCACGCACGAGGAGCGTGCGACATGAAGGCGGGGGTGGTGGCGATACTCGCCGCCCTGGCCGCGATACGGGAGGCGGGCGCAAGGTTGCGCGGCCAGGTGTCCGCGCATTTCGTAGTCAGCGAAGAGGACGGGGGACTCGGGGCGTTCGGCACCCTCCAACGCGGCTACACCGGCGACGCCTGCATCATCACCGAACCGACCAGCGGCGCGGTCATGACTGCGAACGCCGGCGCCCTGACCTTTCGCATCCAAGTACCCGGCCGGGCCACCCACGGCAGCACCAGATACGTGGGAGTGAGCGCCATCGACGCATACCTGCCCATCCACCGCGCGCTCGCCCGTCTGGAAGCCCGCCGCAACGTCGGCGCCGACCCGCTCATGTCCGAATACCCCATCCCCTACCCGCTGTCCGTCGGTACCGTCCATTCCGGCGACTGGGCCAGCAGCGTGCCCGACCTCCTGGTGGCCGAGGGGAGACTGGGCGTCCGGCTGGGCGAGGATCCGGCCCAGGCACGCACCGAACTGGAGGCGTGCGTGGCCGAAGCCTGCGCGGCCGACCCCTGGCTGCGCTCCCACCCCGCCACGGTGACGTGGCCCGGCGGGCAGTTCGCCAGCGGACGGCTGCCGGCCGGGCATCCGCTTGCGGCCCAGGTCGCCGACGCGCACGCCGACGTCACCGGCGGCCCGCGACCTTCTGAGCGAGGCGCCCCCTACGGCAGCGACCTGCGACTGTACTCCGGGGCGGGCATCCCCACGCTGCAGTACGGCCCCGGCGACGTACGCCTCGCACACGGTCCGCAGGAACAGGTCCGCGTGAGCGAAGTCGTCACCGTCACCCGGGCACTGGTGCTCGCCACACTGCGCACGGTCGGCACCAAGTAGCAGCCCCCAGCCTCACCCCCTACCGGCTGCTTGTGACCCGGTGGAAGTGACTGTTGCGGCGAGCCGGAGGCGGTCGCAGGGGTGGACAGCGGCGGTTCCGACAGTACGGCAGTCCTCGGCCACCGGCCCGAGAGCGATCACCGCAGTCCTCTCACCACGGCCCAGCCGCTCACCTGCCTCGTACCGGATCCGCTCACGAAGCCGTCGCCTCTCGGCGGTCAGCCCGCCACCCTGCGTGTACCGCATACCACCGGCCTACCGCAGGGATCACCACCCGTCACCACCCCCGACCACACCCCGAGGAAGTCAGTAATCAACAGGCCCGGTAGCGATCAAGACTCGCGGACCGATCAACCCACCTGCCCGGGCACGTCCTTCATCTCTCACATCCCCTCCAACGACTCACAACCGCACTGCTCCGCCCTCCGGGTTTAAGGACGGGATCTGACGTCATTTCTCGTGAACATCCACGGCCCCGCCGACCGCCCACCGCCACCCAAACCGATGGACAAACGCTGCTGCTTGAAGTGAACGAAGCCAGTGAGCGTTGTCGGGGTGGCGGAGCCGCAGCTTGTTGATCACGCGTCGTGCATTGCGCGCCGTGCGTCAACGACAAGGGCAGGGCCGGCGACCGTAATCACTCCTCAACCGCCGCGCCGCCACGGCATAGACGCTTCCCGCGTCCGTGGCACACCGTCCGGTGCAGTGGTGGCACGCGCGGCGAATCCACCCACCTGAACACCCCTGCCTGCCAACACGACACCCGGGTACCTCGGCGGCCTAACCCGCATCGGTCCCCATGAGCCCATACTGGGAGTGATTGCCCGATGACTGGATTCATCAGCGTCCGGAACATGGTCCACTGGATCTCCAAGCAAGGGATCGCACCGATCTTGACCGGCATGGTTGATGCGATAGAGCACGATTTCCGCCGCTGGCCGGTGTTCGACAAGACGGAACGCGTCGCGAGCCACACTCCCTTTGGCGTCATTGAACTCATGCCGATCGCCGATCCGGACCTCTACAGCTTCAAGTACGTCAACGGACACCCGTTCAACCCCGCTCGTGGATACCAGACCGTCACCGCGTTCGGCGTCCTCGCCGACGTTCACAACGGCTACCCCGTGTTCATTGCGGAGATGACGGTCCTCACCGCGCTGCGGACCGCCGCGACGTCGGCGATGGCCGCACGCGCTCTCGCCCGACCGGACTCGGCGGTCATGGCGATGATCGGTGCGGGAAGCCAGTCCGAGTTCCAGGCGATCGCGTTCCGCGAGGTGCTCGGCATCCGGCAGCTCAGGGTCTACGACATGGATCCCCGGGCGACGGAAAAGTTCGTACGCAACCTGACTCCACTCGGATTCGACATCCAGGTCTGCGCCTCCGCCTCGGAGGCGGCTCGTGGCGCCGACATCGTTACTACCTGCACGGCGGACAAGGCGCACGCGACGGTGCTGTCCAGCTCAGACGTCGCTCCGGGCGTGCATATCAACGCGATCGGCGGTGACTGTCCGGGCAAGACGGAACTCGACCCCGCGATCCTGCGCCGAGGCACTGTCTTCGTGGAGTTCGAGCCGCAGACCCGCATCGAGGGAGAGATCCAGGCGATGCCGGCAGACTTCCCGGTGACCCAGCTGTGGAAGGTTCTGGCTGGGAAGGCCGCCGGTCGGACCAACGACGACCACATCACCGTGTTCGACTCCGTGGGGTTCGCCATCGAGGACTACTCCGCGCTGCGATACCTGCGTGAGTGCGTGAACGGCACCTCGCTGTGCGAGGAGATCGACCTCGTCGCCGACCCCGACGACCCCAAGGACCTCTTCGGCTTTGCCTTGTCCCCCAGCCCGGTCGGCTGAGCCCACCGAATCGCCAGTAGTCACAACCGAGGCCGGTTGAGCAGCCGGGAGAGCACGATGACGCTCTCGGTCCTGTCGACGGGGGCGGTGGCGCGTGCCCGTTGGATGGCCAGTTCCAGATGGGTGATGTCTCTGGCAAGCATGTGGAGCACTGCGTCGGCTGCTCCGGAGACGGTGCAGGCTTCGACAACTTCGGGGACGTCTTCCAGGGCTTGGCGCAGCTGGGCGGGGGTGGGGTTGCCTGCGCAGTAGACCTCGACGAACGCCTCGGTGTGCCAGGCCAGCGCCTGGGGGTCGACGAGAGCGGTGAAACCGCGGATCGCGCCCGTTGCCACCAGGCGGTCGAGACGCCGGTACCCCCGACAACACCCCGAGGAAGTCAGTAACTGGCCGACTATGAGGATGTCGCCGAGCAGGAGCGCGCTCGTCTCGCGCAGTTCCTCGCGGTCCTCCGCGACGAGGTCCTCTCCCGACAGGGCGGCTTGGGCCACGGCCTCGACGCAGAACTGGCGCGCGTACGCATGCAGTCCGCCCACCACCTCCTCCGTCGCCTCGCGCGCGTACAGCAGGGCAGCCTGGACCGGGACGACTGCCTGGATTCGCGCGCTGCCCTCGACCTGGAAGGGGCCGCGGGCCAGCTCAGCGCGCTGCGCCGACAAGTTCTTGATCAGCTGATCCAGCCGCTCAAGTGCGGCGAGGCGGTAATGGACGTCGGTAGGGGTCTCAGGTGTGGACACAACGAGAAATATCGGACACCCCCCGCCCGAGCAGTCGGGTGCCACGCGGCGCGCTCTGCCTTTCGGGGTCGTCACCTCTCGGTGTGCCTGTCGTCAAACGAACGAATGACGACAGGCGCGGCGGGCGTCCAATGGACCCGGACTTTTCGGGGCTCCGATCCAATGAGATCCGATGACGGCTGATGACAGGGTTTTCTGACAGCTAGGGTCTGATCCGCCGACAGAAACGGGGGCAGCATGGCCAACCTGGTCTACAAGCGGGTGTCGACCGACCAGCAGTCGACCGACCGTCAGAACCTCGTCCTCGCCGAGGCCGGGATCGAAGACCCGGTCGTCTTCGAGGAGGACCCCGGCACCTCCAGCCGCCTTCACCCGCTGGAACGACCGAAGTTCAGCGAGCTGCTCACCTACGCGCGGCCGGGCGACACCGTGCACATCTCCGAGATGTTCCGCCTCGTACGCGGCACCGGGCACATCCTCGACGTGCTCGACGTCCTCCACCGCGACCGCCTCGCCCTTCGCATCCACGACGGCGCCTTCTCCGCCATGGACCTCACCGCCCGACACCCGCGCACCGGAGAACTGCTGTCCACCGTGAAGTTCATGGTGCAGACCCTCGCCGCCGCCGGCGAACTCCAGCGCGACCTACAGCGCGAGTTGACGTACGACGGGCTGCGGGCCGCCGAGGCGAAGGGCAACAAGGGCGGACGCCGCCCCGTCGTCACGGCGGCGAAGGCCGCCGCCGTACGCGCCGCGTACCTGGGCGGCCAGTCCATCGCCGCCCTGGCCCGCGATCACCACGTCAGCCGCGGCGCCATCCGTACCGCCGTCGCTGACCTCCTGCCCGAGCACGTCGCCGCCGACGCCCCGTTCCGGCCCCTGAGCTGCCCATCACCCTCGACATGCCGGGCAAGGTCGCCGACTTCCTGCGTGCCACCGAACTGGACGACGCCGAGCGGGCCGCACTCGACCACGGCCAGGCCGTACGACGCGGCACGGGCTACACCCTGCGGGTCACCGCCGCACCCGCGCTTCACCGCCAACTCCTTAACCGCTGCCAGAGCCTGGACGGTGCCGGAGCCATTCCGGCCCAGCGCAAGGCCCGCCGTGAGTACGAGAACCGCGTCAGCACCCTCGGCGATCCACGGCCTGAGCATCACTCGTAGCTACCTTGCCCCTGGGGACAGAGCTGGGAGTCCAGGGCCGGTCCAGATCGAGGACAGCGATTCCGGGGGGCGCCGTCCATATCGGCCTCCCCACAGGAGGGCCGACGGCTGTGCGGGACCTCTCGCTGTCCGCATTGCGCTGCTCCGCAGCTGGCCGATCATCTCGCTGACACCGCCATAACCTGCGTGGCAGGGTCGTCGATGATCGTGAACAGCCTGACGGCGAGGTGTAGTTCGTGGAAGCACGAATGTGGGACGCACTGGTCGACGTGATGAAGAGCGCGTACACCGCAGGACTGGGCGAGGGGACCGTGCCACGGCCGGTCATCATGCCGCTGGTGCGCGGCGAGCTGGTGGGGCTGATATGGGTACGCCCGTCCTGCTCGCCTGGGAGACCCACGACGTCGCCACCGCCTGCAACCTGCCCGTCGTCGGTCCGGCCCCGTGCCTGAACATTGTGGCCGCCACCCGGGAGGGCCACGTGCTGCACCAGTTCCTCTACACCGAGCAGCTCCTGGCCCGCAGCCCCGAGGGCTGGGCGTCGGTCGCCCCCGACGGGCGGCCGGCCCCCGCGCCGCAGCCCGGCGGCGAGCTGGTGCCGCCCATCCAGTCCGCGGTCGACTTCTCCTTCACCCCGATCGGGCTGGACCATCCCGACGCGTTCGGCGTCACCGTGATCCTGATGGAAAAGGGGGTCTTCAAAGTTGAGCGGTGCGGAGGTGTCCGCGGGCTCGGCGGGTGGTGACGCAGCGTGTGCGTAGGCGTTGGTCCTCTGCGTTGCGGAAGCCGAACGCGTTGCGGGTGACCAATTAGCGGTCGAGTCGTCGCGGGGCTCCGGGCGGCCAAGTTCTTTGAGCCATCCAACGGCGACAAGCTCACAGCCATACCCGAAACCCCCGCGCCCGCCGATCTTACGAATGACCGACTCAGACCCACGCTTGGAAGGTAGGACAAGCTGAGCACCACGCGCGCGTGCTCACCGGCGCCGCCGCCCCGGGACGGGGTCTCCCGGCCATCCCGTACGATCGAGGGATGAGCACGCGGATCGCCTTCCTCAAGGGGCACGGCACCGAGAACGACTTCGTGATCGTCCCGGACCCCGAGAACGCCATCGAACTCTCCCCGGCCGCCGTCGCCGCCCTGTGCGACCGCCGCGCGGGCATCGGCGGCGACGGTCTGCTGCACGTGGTGCGGTCCGCCGCGCACCCCGAGGCGCAGGACATGGCGGCCGAGGCGGAGTGGTTCATGGACTACCGCAACGGCGACGGCTCCGTCGCGGAGATGTGCGGCAACGGCGTCCGGGTGTTCGCGCGCTACCTCCAGCACGCCGGGCTCGTCACCGAGGGCGGTCTCGCGGTCGCCACGCGCGGCGGCGTGAAGCGGGCGCACCTCGACAAGGAGGGGGACGTCACCGTCGGCATGGGCAGGGCCCGCCTGCCCGAAGGGGACGTCACGGTGAGCGTCGGCGAGCGCAGTTGGCCCGCGCGGAACGTGAACATGGGCAACCCGCACGCCGTCGCCTTCGTGGCGGACCTCGCGCACGCGGGCGAGCTGTCCGCCCCGCCGCCGTTCAGCCCCGCCTCGGCCTACCCGGACGGTGTCAACGTCGAGTTCGTCGTGGACCGCGGCCCACGGCACGTCGGGCTGCGCGTGCACGAGCGCGGGGCCGGCGAGACCCGCTCGTCCGGCACGGGCGCGTGTGCCGTCGCCGTGGCGGCCGCGCGCCGGGACGGCGCCGACCCGGCAGCCACCGGTGTCCCGGCGACATATGTCGTGGACGTCCCCGGCGGACGTCTGGTGATCACCGAGCGGCCCGACGGCGAGATCGACATGACCGGGCCCGCAGTGATCGTCGCCACAGGCGAGATCGACGCGGAGTGGCTGGAAACAGCCGCCCGCTGAATCCGTCTTGAGCGGTGCATCTCGTCACGCGCGCTGACTGTTCGTCACGGCGTGTGATGTGCATGGCGAGACTGGCTCCCGGACGCAGGACGCCCGTGGTCCTGGTTGATCATTCTGTTCTCTACACAGAAGGATCATTGGGGAGCCACGGGCTTGGTCAACGATACGACGTTGTTGCTCGGTCTCGACGGGGTGTCCGTCGTGCGGGTCGAGTCACTGGGCGACGGGACGCGTCGGGTGCACCTGATCACGGCGGACGAGGCGGCGCGGGCCTGCCCGTCCTGCGGGGTCATCGCCTCCCGGGTGAAGGGGCCGGCGGTGACCCGGCCGCGTGATCTGCCCTACGGGGAGCGGAGGCTGGAGTTCTTCTGGCACAAGCGCCGCTGGTGGTGCCGCGAGCCGAAGTGCCCGAGGAAGTCGTTCACCGAGAGCATTGCCCAGATACCGGCCGGGGAGCGGGTCACCGCCCGGTTACGGGAGGCGGCCGGGCACCGGGTACGCGATGCCGGCTCCACGGTCATCCAGGCCGCCCGCGACCTGCATCTGTCATGGCCAACGGTGATGGGTGCCTTCCGCACATCGGCGCGCGAGGTCACGGGCGCCCCACTGCCCGAGGTCAGGGTGCTGGGCATCGACGAGACCCGGCGGGGCAGGACGAAGTGGGAGCAGGACCCCGACACCGGCAAGTGGCACCTGGCGCGGGACCGGTGGCACACCGGCTTCGTCGACGCCCTCGGTACCGGCGGACTGCTCGGCCAGGTCGAGGGCCGCACCGCCGCCGACGTCCTGGCCTGGCTCGCCACGACACCGCTGACCTGGCGAAAGAGTATCCGCCACGTCGCCATCGACATGTCAGCCACCTACCGCGCGGCGGTCCGCACCGGCCTGCCGCACGCGATCGTGGTCGTCGACCACTTCCACGTCGTCCAGCTCGCCAACAAGATGCTCTCCATGGTGAGGCGCCGCACCACCGCCGAGATCCGGGGCCGACGTGGACGCGCCACCGACCCGGAGTGGAAGGCCAGACGACGGCTCCTGCGCAACCGCGGGGATCTCACCGACGACCAGTTCGCCACCATGTGGAACACCCTGCTCGCCGAGGGGAAGATCGGGCGGACGCTGCTGACGGCGTGGATTGCCAAGGAGAACCTGCGCAACCTCCTCGCCCTGGCCCGCACCGGGGCCGACCGCCACCAAGTCGGCCACGCCCGCTGGAAGTTCCTCACCTGGTGCGCGGACTCCGACATCCCCGAAGTCTGTACCCTCGCTACCACCGTCGACCGCTGGTGGACCGAGATCGCCGCATTCATCGACACCGGCCACAGCAACGCCAAGAGCGAGGGGATCAACCGCGTGATCAAGCTCGTCGCCCGCAACGCGTTCGGCTTCCGCAACGCGGACAACCAACGGCTACGGACACGCTGCGTCACCACCCGTCGAGCCCGCAGACACCTCCGCACCGCTCAACTTTGAAGACCCGGAAAAGGACGGCTACCGCGTGCGCCTTACCGAAGCCTTCGCCCGCTGACCCGGCGCGAAGAAGGAGAGGAAACCGTGCCCCGCAGTCTCGACGACGACGCATCTAGGCCTGACCGGCGGATCAGGCCGGCTGCAAGCAACGGCGCCTTATCAGTGCACGTGAGCGGGCTCTGGCGCGTGCAGCTGCAAGTGCGACTACGCCAACCCGATGGTCCCGGGCATCAGCCACCCGGGCCCTGAACACCACGGCCGCGTCGAGGACGAAGCCGACGGCTGACGTCACAAACTGAGTGGGGGCTGCCTGCTGCCGCAGGAGCCGGATGCTGTCGGGTTGTCGGGGTGTCCCGTGATCCAGGCCAGGCCCGCAGGGTCGAGGTGGTGGCGGGCGCGGGTGACGGCCACATAGGCCAGGCGGGCTTCTGACTCATCGATGGGGCCGGGAACAGGGTGGCCTGCGGCGTCGATTTCGTCGGTGTCGCGCGGCGGGGTGAAGTCGGGGGCGACACGCACGCTGGCCCATTCCCGGCCTTTGGCCTTGTGGGCGGTGGAGACCGTGACCTGGGCCTGCGCTTCGGGGACGAGGCGGTCGACGGCCTGGAGGATGGCATCGGGTCCGTGTTCGTCCACGAGGTTGGCGAAGGGTTGCAGGTCGGCGCCAGCAGGGTCGAGTTCGGCGTAGTCGCGCAGTTCGGTCCAGGTGGTGAACAGCACGAGTTCGGGGTGGTGGGTGCGCCGTCCTTGGATGAGGTCACGGGCGGCCTGAGCCAGGGCACGAAGGGCATCTCCGCCGCCGACCAGTGCCGTTGCGGTGCCGGCGTCGAGGAGGGCGAGGATTTCGGTGATGGCCCCGATGTTGGTGCGGCACAGGACCGCATCTGGGCGGCTCGTGTGGGGGCCGATGGAGGTGTGGATGTCGGTGGTTCCGGTGAGTTGGATGGGAGCACCGCTGAGCGTGAGCCAGCGGTTTGCCTCGGCGGCGAGTTTGGGACCGAAGCGGAAGGAACGGGTGAGGGTGAGGTGGCGGGCTTTGAAGCCGGTCATCACGTCTTGGGCTCCTCGCCAGCCGTAGATGGCCTGGGCTGAGTCGCCGACCATGACGATCTGGGTGTGATCCCTTTGAGCCAGGACGATCTGCTCGAGGACGGGGTTGGTGTCCTGAGCCTCGTCCAGCAGCAGGAAGTCGCCCTGTAGCACGGGGTCAGTCAGGGCCCACATCTTGAGGTAGTGGTCGTGCTCGAAGCGCACGGTGCCCGCGTTCGGGCTCTGCAGGTCGTCCCAGGCCTTGGCGGCATACGGCAGCAGGAGGTCGGCAAGCTCCGCGTGGGCGTCGTTGCTGTCGATGCCGCGCAGTGGCGGTACGTGGTGGGGGGGCGAGTTCGGTGTCGGCGGACTGGCAGTAACAGGTCACTGTCCGCAGCACCGTGTTCGACAGGGTGGCGGGCACGAGATCGCGACCGTGAATGCGGGCAGGGGTGTTCAGGCCCAGGTCCTGGCCTACCCTCCAGCCTGGCCTGCGGGGGCTGTTGAGACGGTCGCGGTATCGGTAGCCGAGGGCGGCGTACGCCAGGGAGTGAGCGGTCTTGCACTGCACGGATGCGGGGAAACGAGTGGCGGCATCCAGGGCGATGGCCCGGTTGAAGGCGAGGTAGCGGCCGCGGCGGGCGGGCATCTGCTCGGCCAGAAAGGCGAGCGTGGACGTCTTGCCGGTGCCGGCGCCGGCCTGGATGACGAGATGCTCGCCATTGCCGAACGCCTGGAGGGCGGCGGCCTGTTCATCGGTGGGGGCGAAGGACATGTAAGGGGGTCTCCGGACGCCATGACGGCCCACACCACGCACCGGACGGGCGAAGGAGGAGCCTGATCTCTTGGGGCAGATGCCGGAGTGAAAAGTGCCAGCAAACACGCCCACTGCCCATGTGCACACCGTCCGGTCCCTTCGATCGAGTGCCAGGAAGCGGACGGATGTATACCCATCGGGCAGGCGTACGACAGTCGTGTCCCCTTTGGGTGACCGGCGAGCAGGTGTCTCAGCGTTCGGAGCGTGGGGGTTCGTGGCCGGTGCACAGCGGGTCGAGGAGCTCACCCAGGGGGACGCTGAAGGCGTGAGCGAGGGCGTGCCAGGTGCCTAGCGTGCCGATGGTGCGGCCCTGTTCGATCTCGATGAGGGTGCGCCGGGACAGCCCGCTGCGGGCGGCGAGCCGGTCATAGCTCCAGCCGCGCTCCGCACGCAGCCGGGAGAGGGACTGCCGCAGCGCCATCGGGTCGGGCTCTGGCGGCGGGGAGATCGTCACCCAACCATCCGACGGTGCAGAACCCTGCCCTGACAGTGCAGACCTCTGCCCTATTTGTGCGGATGCGGCGGCATCTCCACCAGGGCACAGGTCTGCACTACGGTGTCCGCGCCCGGAGCCGCCCGATGAGGTGGACCAGGGACTGCCCAATCACGGCTTGGAGGGAACCCATGACCACCGCCCTGCCCTCACGTGCGTGGAGCGTCGCGATCAGTAGTCCGGCCGGGCAACCTGCGCTGACGTGCAGTGCCTGTCCCTTGTCCGTTCCGGTTGCCGGGGCTACCGGAGCACCAGAGGTCCGCCGGCACCTTGCGCGCCACCTGGCCGAGCCCCAACTGCCCGCGCACCTGCGAATTTGTCACTGTCGTGAAAGGTCCTGCGCGTGGCACCGACGGCAAGGGCCGTGCTCTGGCCCTCTTCGACTCCTGCTCATCCGGGCGGATCACGGCCGGACCTGGCACCTCGCCGACACCTGTAGTACCTGCGCCGCTGCAATCCCCCACGCCGCGACCGTTCCAGAACCCCCCGCACACATCACCGCCGACGCCGGTACACAGGCCCCCATCGGTAGAGCCACAGCAGACGTCCCAAGCGAGCACAGCGAGTGGGTCGAAGTGCCATGAAGAACTTCTTCTCCGGCCCTGTCTCCCGCTCCTCGTGTCAGCTGTCGTCGAAGTGCGTCATGGCCGTCCGAGCGGCCTCCGCGACCTTGGTACCGAACAGGGTTGGTCTCATCTCACGGCCGCGCTCAGCTCGCTCGATCAAGGTGTGGCCCAGTTCCCGTTCGAGCTGATTGACCTTCATGATCAGCGTGGAGGAATGGATGCCGAGGGCTTGGGCCGCTTTCCTCATCGTGGCGTAGGGCAGTGCGGCGACGAAGAGCTCCAACCGTTTCCAGGCATAGGGGCCGGTCAGAGCGTCTTGCAGGAATGCCGGGACGCGGGTGGCCCAGTCAGGTGTGCGGTAGGCAGCAGCATGGCCTGCTCCGCCACGGCGAAGTGGGAGCTCGTGGCGATGCGCCCAACGGATCATGTTCGTCGGGCTCATTCCCCTTTCGCGGGCAAGTTCAGTCAAGGGCCGACGGTGAACGACGTACTGCTCGAAGAGCCAGTCTCGTTCAACAGGTGCGCAGTTGTCGTAGTCCTCACGTCTGCGCATCGGGATGCCGTACTCACGGGCGAGACGGGCCAGCGCCTTGAGCGAGAAGCCGGTGAGGTTGGCGATCTGCGGCAGAGAGCGGTGTTCGTCGAGATAGAGCCGGGCCAGTCGTTCCTTCGGCAGGGTCTGCATGGCCTTGGAGTAGTTCTCCCTGGCTGTGCCCTGGGCCGTGGTCGGCTGTGGCAGAGGAGCGGGGTGTTCCCCAAGGAGGTGCCGGACGGCTTCGACAGAAGTGTCAAGGATGTCGGCTGCGTACTGGACGGCGTGCCTGCGCTGATGGATGAGGCGGTGCAGATGGGAGACGTCGACCTGGTCCGGGTCAGGACCGGGTAGGACAAGCCCGTCCAGAAGAGCCTTGGGCGGCTGCCAGGTGACCGGCTCATTGCGGACATGCTGTGTGGCAAGGAAGGCCCGTGCCTCAGCGTCGAGTTCCTGCGCCAACTGCGGGCTCTGCAGGGCGATGAAGCGGAAGTATTCCGTACGGAACAACGCCTCGCCATGGCTCGGGGCACCAGGTGCGGATTCGGGCGGTAGTCCGCTGATGCGCCGGAAGAGGTGGCAGCGGATGATCTGTTCGCGGCGGTCACCTCCGGGGTGCGTGCCGGTGCGGCGGCAGATCTCCCCCCAGCGTCCGGTCGGCAGCAGGCTGGTGTAGTCGAGTCTCCGCCGCCGTCCATAGTCAATGGGGACATCAGCGGCATCGAGGTAGTCGGCCAGCCTGATCAGAGCGGCGGCGATGTGGATCCACTGCGGCTGGTCGTCCAACCGCTGCAAGGCCTGGGAGACGTCCACACGATCGACCACCGATCCCAGAAGGTCGGCGGCGGTGTCGAAGTCGGTGCGGCTGTCGACGGTCAGCAGAGCGGCGGCCAGGGCGGGCGCCAGGATGCGCAGGACGGTACCGTCGGGCGGGGTAAGCCGGAGGGTCCACAGGTTCCAGAACATGCTGGGGATCTTCCGACTCCGCCGTGTGATGTCCTCGCTCTTCGCCATCGGCGGCCTCGGGACCGGCGACGCCATGCGGTGCCGCAGATAGTCGGCGGGGCGGAGAAGTGGTGCCGCTGCTGCCAGTTGCACGCCTGTGAAGACTGGGGTCACTCGGCGCCCCCAGCTCTTGATGTGTCCGATGCCGGCCTCGGAAAGGTCGGTGTACATAGCCGCGAGCAGGTCTCGCATCGCCTCGCCGGCCTGGTGGATGTCCGGCTGGTCCAGCATGCTCAGCGCGACGGTGACGGCGGTCGCCGCACTCGCGGCTCTGGGCGGGGCCATGAAGCCGGGCCGGTCGCCGGCCGCAGCGAGCGCGCCGCCGGAGTCGGGACGGAGGTGGGCGTCGGTGATGTCAGCTGGGGCCCATCGGGTGAGGTCCTTGGCGGAGAGGTTGGACAGCACGCGTCCACAGATGGCACGAATGTCACTCAGCGCGCCCGCCGCTGGCTGCGGTGCGAGTGCGTACGCGCCGAAAGTGGCTGTGCCACTCTCGATGATGTCCATGACGAGCGCCTGGGCGGCCGTTGTTGGATGTCCAGCGGGCAGGCGGAGGGTGAGCGTCTGTGTGAGGTCGTGACCGCAGCCGCTGGTGAAGGGACCGCCCGGGGCAGAGGGAGCGTTCCCGCAGTACCTGGGCCTGGGGATAGATCGCGGGCTTCGGGGCCGTTGACGGGGGATGCGCCCGCAGCTTGGACAGCAGTCGGCCAGCAGCTGGTGGTGTCGCAGACAGGCGAAGGACCAGCCCAGTCGCCAGGACAGCATCCAGCGGCCATCGGATTCCGCCAGGCAATCCGGGCAGAAGCGGGAGCCGGCGCCTCGCCCCCAGAGCACCCAGCGGTTGACGAAGCGACGCTCGCTATTGATCTCCAGGGCCCGCTGGTCGTAGTGCCGCAGCGTCATCTCATGGAGGTGGGCCTCGTCCAGTCCCGTCGTCGCGGACAGAGCGGCGGCCTGTTGCGGGCCCAGCAGGATCGTCCAGTCCGGCGGGATGCCGAGCAAACGGTTGCCAACCTTCTGTAGAGGTGGCAGGCCGATGCTCTGCATCACCTCGCCCAGTGGCGTCCGAAGCAGCTGAGCGAGGGCCTCCAGCCAGGAGTCCAGGGCCTCGCCGGGAAGCGGGGCTTGGCGCAGCGGCAGTAAACGGGCCTGCCTCATGCCACGGTCTTCGCCGACGTGGCCTTCGCGGTGCGGGGACGGGGCTTGGTCGTCATACGCTTGCGGGCGAACTTCTTCTCCAGCACCTTGCGCGCCCGCTCCGCCCCCGCATCGAGTTTCACCTGGTTCAGCAGGTCCTCGTCGAGGAGTTCGGCGCCGGTGCGGGCGGCACGCTGGCAGCCTCGGTTGATGAGCGTCATCAACGAGCCGATGTGGCCGGTGGTGCGGATGTAGAGGTAGTCGGACAGGTCATCGGCGAGCATGCCAGGGTACTTCTGGGCGAGGACGAGCCGCTGTTCGAGCCCCAGCATCAGCTTGCGCCACTGGCGCCGCTCCTTGTCGTTGTTCACCGAGTAGGCGTCCATGGTCAGCGGGGTGGTGCGGCGTGCGGTCTGGGCGAGGGTGATGTCGCCGCGGGAGTCGGCCTCGGAGTAGAGGCCGCGTCGCTCGAGCTCGACGCCGATGAAGATGAGGGTGACGGGGAACTCGTTCGCGATGTGCTTGAAGTGGTTGCTGACCTCCTTGCCGTTTTTGTCCTGCCACTTGAGGAAGTGCAGGTCATCGATGATCAGCAATTTCGTCTCGCATTCCAGGACGCAGTCCAGGGCGCGCTGGACGAACAGTGCGGCCGTTCCGCTCGTGCGGCCGGGGTGTGCGTAGAACTCCAGCAGTGCTCGGTTGAAGTCCTTCATCCCGATGTTGCTGGTGAGCCCGACCCTGCAGACGGGCCAGCGTTCGTGCCCGGAGGCGGTGAAGGCCCCGGCCCGGGCGATCTCCTGCTGGTGGTACTTCAGTGCGAAGTCGAGTACCGCCGTGGTCTTTCCGAGCCCAGGAAACGCGTCCACAGCGACGGCTCCCTTGGCCTTGTCGCCGTCCTGCTGATTGCTGGCGATGATGTCCCACAAGTCCTCGTGTAGAGCTTCGAGTTGGGGAGTCTTGAGCGGTCCGAGGTTGGCGTGCCAGACGCTGCGGAGGTGGTCGTACTCCAGCCGTGCCGCCTCGCCCAAGTCGGCGATCTGCTGGGGTGTCAAGATTTCCGGTCGGACACGACGGGGCGCCTCGGCCAGGGCCCGCAGCCCCTCCTTGCGGGAGAGCGTGAGGTTGTCCAGCGGGGGACGCGTGCCCTCGGCTGGCTCGGCGGGACGGGGCGGCATCATGCGTCCTCCAAGGCGTCGTCGTAGAAGTCCCCGTTGTCGTCATCATTTGGGCCGTCGAGTTCGTCGTCATCGTCGTCATCGCCGGCTACCGGGCCTTCGTACGGCTCGGCCTCGTCTGTCTCCTCCGGGTCGTCTTCCTCGTCATCGGTGGCCCTGAGGATCCGGGCGACAGAAGGCAGCAGGCGTACGTCGTCCGCGACGGTCTCCGGAAGGTCGAAGGCGGACTGCTCGCGGGCCTGGCGCAGGGCGAGGCGCCGCTCAGTCATCGTCAGCCCGAGCCCGAGGTGCCAGCGGTCAAGGAGTTCCGCGACCGCGGTCTCGTCGTCGGGGAACGGGTACTTCTGGCCCGCGACCTTCCGGGCGATCTCGATGGCCCCCTGGCTGATCGGGAACTTCTGTGCCGGGGCGTGCTCCCACTCCAAGGCGTGCCAGCGGCGGGTGTCCGGACGGCGGAAGTAGATGAAGTTGATGTTGTCGGGGTCGACTTGGATGGGCCACAGGCCCTTGGCTTTGGGGCCGGTGTACGGGCTCGTCTCGCCCCGGTAGCCGTCCAGCCCCGGGCCGTTGTAGCGGCATTTGCGGATCTCGACGCCGTAGTGGTGGGTCTGCTTCCACTCTGTCTTCAGGAACTCGAAGCCGAGGTCCGGATCGCGGGGCACCTCGATGTATCCGGCACGGGCGATGCCGTGCTCGAACATCTTCGCCGGCGAGAGGTTCAGCCCTGGCACGTAGGCGTCGACGAGCCCCCTATGTGGCCTGTGGTGGTACGTGCATGCCACCCATTCCCGGATGATCGCCTCCAACTCATGGAGGAAGAAGAACGCCTGGTCCTCCGGACGCTCGCCACGCGAGAACAAGTCAGGCCCCTTGTAGCCGGGCAGATCCTGAAGCACCCCCTCGCGCACGGTCTTGAAGAATCGCTCCAGCGGTCCCTTGTCCCGGCCCGTTCGCAGCCGGGCCGGCTGAATGGACAGACCCAGACGCTGGCAGACAGAGGTGATGTGTTCGGAGATGTAGGGCTTGCCGTGGTCGACGACGATCGTCTCCGGCACCAGCGCCGGGGACGCGACACCGCGTGGTGTGCCCTCCGCCGCCTCCTCATCCTCCTCGTCCTCTTCCGGGTTGAGCGCCTTGCGTTCGACGAAGACCGTGCGGGGAATGCCGTGGTCCGGCCACACCGCGTACGCAGGCCAGTCCTTACCTGCCGGGCGGGGACGAAAGGTCTGGAACATCACCGCCGCGACGTCGATCGACGACGTAGACACCGGGGTCACCCGCAGCCCCGTGATGCACCTGTCGTACCAGTCCATCGCGGCCGTCAGCTCGGCCTGGACCCACTTCATCGTGATCGGGTCCATCGCGAACACGTCGAGACGCGTCGTGTCCAGCAGCAGGTACTCGCCGGGCCTGGTCGGCCGCAGCTTCCCGTACGCGCCGGGTGGCCGGGCGGCGATGTCCCGGTTGCGTTTCGAGCTCAGCCGGAAGGTCGGCAGCCGCCGCTCCAGCTCCTGAAGCCACCGGTACGCCGTCGCGCGGCCCGGCAGCTTCACCTCACCCTCGCCGTAGCGGGCGACGAGGCGCGGGCCGACGGCACGGATCACCTTCCCGCGGGTCGGCTTCGACTCCTTCCCGTGCTCGGCCATGATCTCCAGGGCCATCTCCACCCACCGCACATCGGCCCGACCGAGCCCGCCCATGTCGCCGTTCCCGCGATCCGGGCCGCCGTGTACGAGACCGGCCTCCCGGTCGGTGTGGAAGGCGCGCACCCACCGCTTGATCGTGCGTACGCTCACGCCCAGCTCCGTCGCCTTCGCCTCGTATCGCTCCAGCTTGGGCACGGTGGCCGCGTACTGCGGCCGGGGCTCGCCCAGCTCCGGCAGCTCGTCGCTACCCGACCGGAAGCCGGTCAGCACCTCGTTGATATGGGCAGCCCGCTCCCTGACCTTTTCCAGCTCCTCCTCGCTGAGCTGAGCGAGCAGCACCGAGGCCGTCTCGCGGTCGTCGTCCGAATCTGGACCCGGCTCGGTCGCGATGACCTGGTCCCGGCCGGCGGCGAACACCTCACGCAGCGACAGCCGGAACCGGCGCCCCGGACCATCCCGCACCAAGACCTCGTTGCCGGCCGCCGAGCCGAACATCTCCTCCACCACGACGACTTCGCCGTCGTACCTCAACCTCGTACCAACGCCGACACGTACAGCAGCTCCGGTCACATGCCCTCCCCTGCTGGACTTCTGCACCAGACAGATCAATTCGCCCTCCGCGCCATCGGGTTCGGGCTCCTCGACGGGGCGTGGCAGGTCACGCCGACCGGCCCCGACCACTACGGCCCCGCCCTTGTGCAGCACGTGGCGCTCGGACAATGGCTCCGCCAAGTCCGTCACGAGGTGCTGACACCACAGCAGCCGCAGGACAGCGGCCCTTACGCGCCAGTCCGAGTGCTGAGGGAAAGCACAAAATGCCTCGCCCAGCGTTGCCCCGTGCAGATCCGTCGCCCGGATCTCCGCGAGCAGGTCCGGGTCGAATAGCCAGTCACGGCGATAGCCGGCGAGGAAGCGCAGGTTCGCCAACTCCGCCTCCGGCGGCTCGGCCCAGACCTCGAAGTCCCAACCGCGTGACAGCACGACCTCACGTGCCCAGCCGAGCGCGAAGTTGACCTTCGGCCGGGTAAGCAGGTGCCCCGGCTTGACGTCCACGACCAGGGGCACATCGTTCTCGCGCAGAACGAGGAAGTCAGGTACATGGTGGCGTCGGTGGCCGTCGACGGTAGTGGACAGGAGGAATGGCTGGGCGTAGACCGCCGTCACATCCGGGTCGAAGTCGGCGTAGAGAAGGCGCGTCAGCTCGAGCCGGGACTCGTAGACAACGTGGTCGCGCATGGTGGAAGACCAGTGCGTGCCCGAGTAGTGCCTCTGCCCGTAGCGCCAGCGGAATGTCCGCCATGGCAACGAGGGCTCGAAGACATCGGCGCCCGTCGTCGACCAGGCCAGATCCTCGTCGATCTCCCCGTCGGTACGACGGAGACTCATCGAAACTTCGCCGACGACTCGCGACATACCCCACCCCCGAGCAGCGAGAGCGGGGAGCTGAAACCCCGGTCTCGATCAGCTGCGACGTCTCCACGATCAGGGTGGAGATCGCTGCTGCATAGATCGCGACCGGGATCAGCACTACGACGAGTGAACGATCACACGGGAGTTCGTCTCACGATGCCGTCCCTTGGGCCAGACAAAGGCCACGGTCAACGAGAAAAGGACACGCGAAACGCGAACCTACAGTTCGGGGGTCACGTCTGGGCCATGTCCACGAAGCGGGAGTAATGCCCCTGGAACGCGACCGTGATCGTGGCCGTCGGACCGTTACGGTGCTTCGCCACGATCAGGTCCGCCTCGCCCGCGCGCGGGGACTCCTTCTCGTACGCGTCCTCGCGATGCAGCAGGATGACCATGTCGGCATCCTGCTCGATCGAACCTGATTCACGCAGGTCCGAGACCATGGGCTTCTTGTCCGTGCGCTGCTCGGGACCACGGTTCAGCTGGGAGAGCGCGATCACCGGGACCTCCAGCTCCTTGGCCAGGAGCTTGAGGTTTCGCGACATGTCCGAGACTTCCTGCTGGCGGCTCTCGGCACGCTTGGAGCCGCCCGACTGCATCAGCTGGAGGTAGTCGATGACCACCAGCTTCAGGTCGTTGCGCTGCTTCAGGCGGCGGCACTTGGCGCGGATCTCCATCATCGACAGGTTCGGCGAGTCGTCGATGTAGAGGGGGGCCTGGGAGACGTCGGGCATCCGGCGCGCGAGGCGGGTCCAGTCCTCGTCCGTCATCGTCCCGGAGCGCATGTGGTGCAGCGCCACACGGGCCTCCGCCGACAACAGACGCATCGCGATCTCGTTGCGCCCCATTTCGAGGGAGAAGATCACGCTCGGCAGGTTGTTCTTGATCGACGCGGCGCGCGCGAAGTCCAGGGCCAGGGTCGAGTTGTGCGTGGGAACCATCGACCGGGTGGCCAGGTACATGTGATCCGGATTGTCCACCTGGACACAGCGGACCGGTACGCTGTCGATCTCCCGGGCACCGGTGATGTAACGCTGTGTCAGCTTCGGTGTTCCAGAACGCCTGCGCATCTCGTGCACTCGCCGCTTCCGCTCCAGCCCGAACACATCGTCAGTCGGCGTGAAAGTGACGAGATATGCGGTCGACGACTCCGCAGAGCGTCCCCTGACCTGCCTGGTCCTCATGCCGCAGCGATAGCCAAGACTGACAACCAGTTCCCGGAATCCTTCCGCCAGGGCCTTGTTGGTGACCGTGAGCTGCACCGATCCGGTGTTCGTGACGGTTCCATCCGTGTCCAGGAGCCCGGCGAGGAGTGCCCTCCGCTGGGCGACGGAACTGCGTAGGTACTCCTGAGGAATGTGCTTGTTCCCTAGGACACGCATGTCGCGGAGCACGACGCGAAGGCTGCCATGGTTTCTGGTACAGGTAGCACAGCGCGGCTCGGAGCAGGGCGAGAAACAGCGCTCGCCGCAGTCGACGCACGCGGCTTGAGGGACGGGCGCAGAAACGAACCGCGCTTTGCCCCCACACGATTTCCCGCAGCTCCGCACGTGGGCGAGCTTGGGCACGAAGGTCTTCCCGCACACAACGCAGGAACGCTCGAGCAGCTCCGGCTTCTCCACCGAGAACCGCAAGGCGTAGGTGATCGATGTGCCCACGCGGCGGGCCTCGAATCCCTCTTCCGCGATACGCTGCACGATCCACGGGGCCGCCGAAGTGATCCTCGCAGCTTCGCTGTGGCCGTCACCGAGCCACGCGCCCAGCGTGTAAGGCGGGACGGGCAGGTCCCGGTGGGGGAGATCGAGAGAGGCTGCGTTCTTCACGGTGTGGTTCCTGCGCCGGTCAGCGGTGTCGCAGTGCAACGTCTCAGCGATTTCCTTGGTCGTCTTGACCGAGGCGAAGGTGCGCTGATTGCGGGAACGGTTGTAGCCGCTCGCTGCGGCCTGAGCCGACTTGCGTGAGGCCCGCGTATCGGTGAGCCACTGGTGATCCGCATCGGCGACGACCGTGGTGCCGTCGTCGAACGACAGCTCGTAGCAGGATCGCCCCGTCATCACATCGGTAGCGGCCACCACTCGTGTCGGCTTCCCGGAAGCGTCGAGCAGGTAGTCGCCGGGCTTGACCTCGCCCATGGTGGTCCACCCGGTCGGAGTGGGCAACGGAGTGTCGAGCGCGAGAGCCTTGCCCATGGCGGGACGGGCGGCGATGACGATCATCTGGCCCGGGTGCAGGCCGTTCGTCAGGGAGTCGAAGTCGGTGAAGCCCGTCGGCACACCGGTCATCTCGCCGCTGCGCGAGCCGATCGCCTCGATCTCGTCGAGAGCGCCCTCCATGATGTCGCCGAGCGGCAGGTAGTCCTCACTCGTCCGCTGCTCGGTGACGGCGTAGATCTCGGCCTGAGCGGAGTTGACGATCTCGTCGACGTCGCCGTCCGCCGCGTATCCCATCTGCGTGATCTTGGTGCCGGCCTCCACGAGCCTGCGCAGCACCGCGCGCTCGTGGACGATCTCCGCGTAGTACGACGCGTTGGCGGCCGTCGGCACCGACTGGACCAGCGTGTGCAGATAGGAGGCCCCGCCGACCCTGGTGATCTCGCCACGCTTGACGAGCTCGGCCGCGACCGTGATCGGGTCGGCCGGCTCTCCCTTGGCGTAGAGGTCGAGGATGGCCTGGAAGACGGTCTCGTGGGCCGGCCGGTAGAAGTCGTGGCCCTTGATGATCTCGACGACATCGGCGATGGCGTCCTTGGACAGCAACATGCCGCCGAGGACTGACTGCTCGGCGTCGAGGTCCTGCGGAGGCACGCGCTCGAAGCCGGGACCGCTGTCCCAGCCGGTGCTGTCCCGGCCGCGGTCGTGCTGGTCGTCACGGCGGCTGTCACTGCCACGGCGGCGGGATGCGGGGAGACGGTCACCTGGAGTATCGGCCGCCCACGGGTCGTCCAAGGGCTCGGAAATGCTCACCCGCGGCCACCTCCTCCGTCCGCTCCGCGGACCTTTGCCGTGGCCCTCTTTCTACGGCACGACACTGACAAGACATGTCGCCAGACTCCGCTTGCGGCGAGTCGGGCGACGGTCCACGGTAGGCCCGGCGGCACCGTCAGCCAATCTGGTTATCCACAGGCGGTGTGGACGAACGACGAGATGCTGTGGAGAACTCTTCGGAACCTGTGCACGGACCGGGGGACAGCACTGTGGACAAACTCATACCCACCTCGCCATGTGGCCTCTGAGCTGGGGCTTTTCCGTCCACCGGCTGTGGGGGAGAAAAACTTTCCCGCGCGGATCAAGATCAGAACAAACAGCACACAGGGCGTCGCGACAAGCGGCACAAAGTAAGGGACACAATCGCTTTGCATCTCTTACCTGTGGAAGATTAGATTGACGCCATGACACAGGCTCCCGCGACCACCGAGGCACGCCGTCGAGGCCATGACCGAGAGATCATCGCGCTCGCCGTCCCCGCCTTCGGCGCACTGGTCGCCGAGCCGCTGTTCGTGATGGTCGACAGCGCCATTGTCGGTCACCTCGGCACACCGCAACTGGCCGGTCTCGGCGTCGCGGCGGCCCTGCTGATGACGGCCGTGAGTGTCTTCGTCTTCCTCGCTTACGCCACCACTGCCGCCGTGGCCCGCCGGGTGGGCGCAGGCGACCTCCAGTCGGCGATCCGCCAGGGCATGGACGGCATCTGGCTCGCCTTCTTCCTCGGCATCGTGGTCATCGCCGTGACCCTGCCCACCGCTCCCTGGCTCATCGACCTCCTCGGCGCATCGGACACCGCGGCACCGCACGCGATCACCTACCTGCGCATCTCCAGCCTCGGCATACCGGCCATGCTGATCGTGCTCGCGGCGACCGGCGTACTGCGTGGACTCCAGGACACACGCACACCTCTCTACGTGGCCATCGGCGGATTCGCGGCCAACGCCGCCCTCAACGCAGGACTCGTCTACGGCGCCGGGCTCGGTGTCGCGGGCTCCGCCTGGGGCACCGTAGCCGCCCAGTGCGGCATGGCGATCGCCTATCTCGTCGTCGTCGTGCGCGGCGCCCGCAAACACGGCTCCTCACTGCGCCCCGACGCGGCCGGGATCAGGGCGAGCGCCCAGGCCGGGGTCCCCCTGCTGGTCCGTACGCTCTCGCTGCGTGCCGTCCTGATGATCGCCACCGCCGTGGCAGCCCGCCTGGGCGACACGGACATCGCGGCCCACCAGATCGTTCTGTCGCTCTGGAGCCTGCTGGCCTTCGCCCTCGACGCGATCGCGATCGCCGGCCAGGCGATCATCGGCCGCTACCTCGGTGCGAATGATGCCGAGGGAGCCAGGCAGGCATGCCGCCGCATGGTGCAGTGGGGTGTCGCCGCAGGTGCGGTCCTCGGAGTCCTGGTCGTGGCCTCACGCCAGCTGTTCATCCCCTTGTTCACCGCGGACCAGGCGGTACAGGACACGCTCCTGCCCGCACTTCTCGTCATCGCGGTGTCCCAGCCGATCGCGGGAGTCGTCTTCGTCCTGGACGGCGTGCTGATGGGCGCGGGGGACGGCCCCTATCTCGCCTGGGCCATGTTCGTCACCCTGGCCGCCTTCGCACCGGTCGCCCTGTTGGTCCCCACTCTCGGCGGCGGCCTGACCGCACTGTGGTGGGCCATGACCCTGATGATGACCGTGCGGCTGCTGACCCTGTGGTGGCGGGCACGGTCAGGCCGTTGGATCGTGACCGGCGCAACCCGCTGACGTTTCACGTGAAACACACCACTGAGAAACACACCACCGCTGGGAACGCGCGAAAAGGCCGCACCCCGAGGGGTGCGGCCCTTCCTACTGCTCAGTCGAGCGCGCTGCTCAGGCGGCGACAACCTCGACGCCGAGCTGCGCGGCAACCTCGGGGTGCAGACGCACGGACACCTGGTGCGAGCCCAGGGTCTTGATCGGCGCACCGAGCTCGACGCGACGCTTGTCGACCTCCGGACCACCGGCAGCCTTGATCGCCGAGGCGATGTCGGCCGGGGTGACGGAGCCGAAGAGGCGGCCGGCGTCGCCGGAGCGAACAGCCAGACGCACCTTCACGGCCTCGAGCTGACCCTTGACAGAGTTGGCCTGCTCGATGGTCGCGATCTCGTGGATCTTGCGGGCGCGGCGGATCTGCGCCACGTCCTTCTCGCCGCCCTTGGTCCAGCGGATCGCGAAACCGCGCGGGACCAGGTAGTTGCGAGCGTAGCCGTCCTTGACGTCGACGACGTCGCCGGCGGCACCGAGGCCGGAGACCTCGTGGGTGAGGATGATCTTCATATCTCGGTCACCCTTCCCTTATCGCGCGGTGGACGTGTAGGGCAGCAGCGCCATCTCACGGCTGTTCTTGACGGCCGTGGCGACGTCACGCTGGTGCTGCGTGCAGTTGCCGGTCACGCGGCGGGCACGGATCTTGCCACGGTCGGAAATGAACTTCCGCAGCATGTTCGTGTCCTTGTAGTCCACGTATGCGGTCTTGTCCTTGCAGAACGCGCAGACCTTCTTCTTAGGCTTGCGCACAGGCGGCTTCGCCATGGTGATTCTCCTGTGTGATCAAGAAGTGGGGTACGAGCTGCCCTTAGAAGGGAGGCTCGTCCGAGTAGCCGCCGCCGGAACCGCCGGAACCGCCGGAGCTTCCGCCCCAGCCGCCCCCGCCGCCCTGCTGGCCGCCGCCGGCCGGCTCGCTGGTGGCCCAGGGGTCGGCGGGTGCACCGCCGCCGCCCTGCTGCTGACCACCGCCGGGGCCGCCGCCCCAGCTGCCGCCGCCCTGCTGACCGCCGCCATACCCGCCCTGGCCGCCGCGGCCGGTGGTCTTGGTGACCTTGGCCGTGGCGTTCTTGAGGCTGGGGCCGACTTCCTCGACATCCAGCTCGAAGACCGTGCGCTTGACGCCCTCGCGGTCCTCGTAGGACCGCTGCTTCAGACGGCCCTGCACGACGACGCGCATGCCGCGCTGAAGCGACTCGGCGACGTTCTCCGCCGCCTGCCGCCAGACCGAGCAGGTGAGGAACAGGCTCTCGCCGTCCTTCCACTCATTGGTCTGCCGGTCGAAGGTGCGGGGAGTGGACGCGACGCGGAACTTCGCGACCGCCGCACCGGACGGGGTGAAGCGCAGCTCGGGGTCGTCGACGAGATTGCCGACGACCGTGATGACGGTCTCGCCTGCCATGGGGGAACCTCTCGGCGGGGATTGCTTCTGGCTGCTTGCTACTCGAACCCGATGACCTCTGAGCTAGACGCTCAGTGGATCTCGGGACGGAGGACCTTGGTCCGGAGGACCGACTCGTTCAGGTTCATCTGCCGGTCGAGCTCCTTGACGACCGCAGGCTCGGCCTGCAGGTCGATGACCGAGTAGATGCCCTCGGGCTTCTTCTTGATCTCGTAAGCGAGACGACGACGGCCCCAGGTGTCGACCTTCTCCACCTTTCCGTTGCCCTCACGGACGACGGAGAGGAAGTTCTCGATCAGCGGGGAGACAGCGCGCTCCTCGAGATCGGGGTCGAGGATGACCATCACCTCGTAGTGACGCATGTGGAACCCACCTCCTTTGGACTCAGCGGCCACGGTCGTTCCGTGGCAGGAGGGTCGTGATGCGTGAGCAACGGTATCCGCCGCCACTGACAATCCCCCTCGACGAGGGGTGATCGCGTCCTGGCCTGGGCAGACACCGGTGCAGACCGTACAGACTACCCGCAGACCGGCTTCCGGTTGAAATCCGGCGGTGGATGGCCGCAATCTGTACGCATCTGGTGCGCGCGGCGCTACGATGCGCCGCCTTCCGGCACAGCCAGGAGGTGCCTCATGGCACATGCAATGCGACGACGGTCCCCCGCCTCTCTCCTCGCCACGGACGGCAAGCCTCATCCGCTTCAGGACACCCTGATGGCGGTCGCTCTGGCCCTCGGTGCCATCGCATTCGTCTCGGCGATGTTCCACCACCTCCACCTGCTGAGCTCGTGGACCGGCCTGCTGGGCATCGTCACGGGAGGGTACGGACAGTTCATCTCGGCGACCACGCGTGAGCGCTTCCTGCTGATCATCGGTCTGGGGGCGTCGGCTGTGGGCTTCTTCCTCGGCATGGCCCACGGCGGACTCTTCGGCGGGGTACTCGGTTAGAACACGCCGCATCGGGAGCGGGCCGCGTGCGGCCCGCTCCTGCGTACAGCCATTCGGGCCGCTTCCTGGGCGCAGTAGGCTTCGGCGCGAGAGCCGGAGCCCCTGTACCCATGGGGACACACCTGCCGAGGAGCGCCCCGCATGAGCCTGACCCTGAGGACCATCAGCCGTGAGCAGCATCTGGCGTACATCCAGAGCCTGCCCTCGGCCAGTCACTGCCAGGTCCCGGCGTGGGCGGACGTGAAGACCGAGTGGCGCTCGGAGAACCTGGGCTGGTTCGACAAGAACGGCGACCTCGTCGGCGCGGGCCTCGTGCTCTACCGGCAGCTGCCCAAGATCAAGCGGTATCTCGCGTACCTCCCCGAGGGGCCGGTCATCAACTGGTACGCCCCGAACCTGGACGACTGGCTGCAGCCCATGCTGGCGCACCTCAAGAACCAGGGCGCCTTCTCCGTGAAGATGGGCCCGCCCGTCGTCATCCGCCGCTGGGACGCCCCCGCGATCAAGGCCGGCATCCAGGACCCGGACGTCAAGCGGCTGCGTGACGTCGAGGCCACCCACATCGAGCCACGGGCCTTCGAGGTCGCCGACCGGCTGCGCAAGATGGGCTGGCAGCAGGGCGAGGACGGCGGCGCGGGCTTCGGCGACGTACAGCCGCGGTACGTCTATCAGGTGCCGCTGGCCAACCGGTCGCTGGACGATGTCCTGAAGGGCTTCAACCAGCTGTGGCGCCGCAACATCAAGAAGGCCGAGAAGGCCGGAGTCGAGGTCGTCCAGGGCCGCTACGAGGACCTGGCCGAGTGGCAGCGCCTGTACGAGATCACGGCGGAGCGGGACCGCTTCCGGCCGCGGCCGCTGTCGTACTTCCAGCGCATGTGGACCGTCCTGAACAACGAGGACCCCAACCGCATGCGGCTGTACTTCGCGCGGCACAACGGCGTGAATCTTTCGGCGGCGACCATGCTCGTCGTCGGCGGACACGTCTGGTACTCCTACGGCGCCTCGGACAACATCGGCCGAGAGGTCCGGCCCTCGAACGCGATGCAGTGGCGGATGCTGCGCGACGCCTACGCCATGGGCGCGACGGTCTACGACCTGCGGGGCATCAGCGACTCGCTCGACGAGACGGATCACCTGTTCGGCCTGATCCAGTTCAAGGTCGGCACCGGCGGCGAGGCCGTCGAGTACATCGGTGAGTGGGACTTCCCGCTCAACAAGCTGCTCCACAAGGCGCTGGACATCTACATGTCGCGCCGCTGAGGACGCCGCGCACCGCTCCGGCGGTGCGAACAACTCCGTAGTCTGTGAAGTCTCGTACCTGTCTTCGATACACCGCAGCCACCAGAAAGGTCCGGGCCGGTCATGGCGCTCTCCCTCTACGTAGACACCGCGCGCTGGCGGGCGCACCAGAAGTCCGTGATCGACCAGTTCCCCGGCCTCGTACCTGTCTGCAAGGGCAACGGCTACGGCTTCGGCCACGAGCGGCTCTCCGACGAGGCCGCACGCTTCGGAGCCGACATGCTGGCGGTCGGCACGACCTACGAGGCGGCCCGGATCAAGGACTGGTTCGGCGGAGACCTGCTGGTCCTCACGCCGTTCCGGCGCGGTGAGGAGCCCGTGCCGCTGCCGGACCGCGTGATCCGCTCGGTGTCGTCGGTGGACGGTGTGCACGCCCTGGTGGGTGCGCGGGTCGTCATCGAGTGCATGAGCTCGATGAAGCGTCACGGCATCACCGAGCAGGAACTCGGCCAGCTGCACGCCGCGATCGAGGACGTGCGACTGGAGGGCTTCGCGCTGCATCTGCCGCTCGACCGAACGGACGGCTCGGACGCCGTCGAGGAGGTCATCGGCTGGATGGACCGACTGCGCGCCGCCCGCCTGCCGCTGCACACCATGTTCGTCAGCCACCTGCGCGCGGACGAACAGGCGCGACTGCAGCAGCAGTTCCCGCAGACCCGGTTCCGGGCGCGGATCGGCACCCGTCTGTGGCTCGGCGACCACGAGGCGACGGAGTACCGCGGAGCGGTCCTGGACGTGACCCGGGTGTCCAAGGGGGACCGTTTCGGCTACCGGCAGCAGAAGGCCGCGTCCGACGGCTGGCTTGTCGTCGTCGCCGGCGGCACGTCGCACGGCGTGGGGCTGGAGGCGCCCAAGGCCATGCACGGGGTGATGCCGCGTGCCAAGGGCGTGGCCCGCGCCGGTCTGGCGACGGTGAACCGCAATCTGTCGCCCTTCGTGTGGGCGGGCAAGCAGCGCTGGTTCGCGGAACCGCCGCACATGCAGGTGTCGATCCTGTTCGTGCCCTCGGACGCCGACGAGCCCAGGGTCGGCGACGAGCTGGTCGCCCACCTGCGGCACACGACCACCCAGTTCGACCGCATCGTCGACCGCTAGGACGCCTTTGCTGCCCGGCGTTCGCCGGCGCCCGAAGCGGCGCCGTCACGCGGACGGCTGTCGCCCTGTGCCCTGCGCTGTCCCGGCCGGAGTGCCCCATTCCACGCGAGGTCCCTCCACGGCGGGCGCGGCGTGCCGCCGCGGCCGCGCCGCCCGTCCCAGGACGAACACGTCCGCGGCCCCGTCGAGCACCCCGCCCGACGGATCGTCCGACCCGTCCGTCCGTACCACATCGCGGTCCGGCATGAGGATGTCCCGCACGATCACCGCGCACAGGTAGAGCGTGCCCAGCAGGTGCACGACGATGGCGACCTGGTAGCCCTCGGGCGGCAGCCCCTGGTGCTTCTCGCTGGTCGTGTACGCCAGGTACATCCAGATCCCGAGGAAGTACACGACCTCACAGGCCTGCCAGACGAGGAAGTCCCGCCAGCGCGGCCGGGCCAGCGCGGCGAGCGGAATCAGCCACAGCACGTACTGCGGTGAGTAGACCTTGTTGGTGAGGACGAACACCGCGACGACCAGGAACGCGAGTTGCGCGAATCGGGGGCGGCGCGGCGCGGTGAGCGTGAGCAGGGCAATGCCGGCGCACGCGAGGAGCGTCAGCACCATCGCGTACGTGTTGACCGTCTCCGCCTCGATCGACTCACCGGTGCGCTGGGTGATGATCAGCCAGAACGAACCGAAGTCGACCGGCCGCTCCTGGCTGAAGGCGTAGAACTTCTTCCACCCCTCCGGTGCCAGCAGCATGACCGGGACGTTGACCACGAGCCACGCCCCCACCGCCCCGAAGGCCGCCGTGAGGAACTCGCGCCACCTGCCCGCGCGCCAGCACAGCACCAGCAGCGGCCCGAGCAGCAGGAACGGGTAGAACTTGGCGGCCGTCGCCAGTCCGATGAGGATGCCGGCGGCGAGCACCCGGCTGCGCGACCACATCAGCATCGCCGAGGCGGTGAGGGCCACGGCCAGCAGGTCCCAGTTGATCGTCGCCGTCAGCGCGAAGGCGGGCGCCAGGGCGACGAGCAGCGCGTCCCAGGGCCGGCGGCGGTGCGTGCGTGTGACGCAGACGGCGATGACCGCGGCGCAGACCATCAGCATGCCCGCGTTGATCATCCAGTACAGCTGCTCGCGCTGCATCATGTCGTCAGCGGCGAGGCCCAGCCAGGAGGCTGCGTCGGCGACCCAGGACGCGACCTGCATGAACAGGCCGGTCAGCACCGGGTACTCGAGGTACTCCATGTCGCCGGGCAGCCGGTCGAAGTAGGGAATGCGCCCGTCGGCGAAACCGCGGCCGAGATACAGATGCGGGATGTCCGAGTAGCAGGCGTGCGTGTACTGCGAACTGGTGCCCCTGAACCAGGCCCAGTTGTAGCAGGGCAGCTTCTGCACCATGCCGAGCGCGAACATGCCGATGGCCACCAGGGCGATGACGCGTACGGGCGTGAGAGGACCGTTTCCGCCGCGCTGTGCCCAGCGGCCCGCCGGGCCGCCGATCAGCTCGCTGCCGGCCGCGGCGATCCTGTCGCGCCGGGTGGGGCGCACATCAGGGCTCTCCCGCCGTGCGGGCAGTCCACGGCGGCGGTCCTCGTTCACGCTCGTCTCTTCTGCGCTGGGCATGGTGCACATCCTGCCGTAAGGGGTCGGCGCACGGAGAGGGCCGCCGTCTCCGGCGGGCACAGGCGCGGGGCGCTGCGCATGCCGGGTACGGCGGCCCTCGGGCGTTGCCGGACCTACGGGTGGTGGCTACTGCTCGGTGCCGTCGGAGCCGCCGATAAAGCCTCCGCCGTTACCGCCGCCGTTGCCGTTGCCTCCTCCGGTGTCGGTAGTCGGTGACGTCGTGGGACTCGTGGTGATCCCACCGCTGTCGCCGCCCTGGTCGGTGCCGCCGTTGGCGCCGCCGGTGGGCTCGCAGGTCCAGTCCTCCCACGGGTTGCAGGACTCCGAGGGGCCGGGGCTCTTCGAGGGGCCCTTCGAGGGCTTCGAGGAGGGGGACTCGGACGGGCTCGAGGACGGCGTGCTGCTGGGCGTCGGCTTGGGGCTGACGGCGCCGCCGCCCCAGACGGCCTCAGCGTCGAGCTCCTCCGGCTCGTCGAACTCGATGATCTTGGCGTTCTTGAGCGCCTTGGACATGTACGTCTGCCAGATCTCGGACGGGAAGGACGAACCGTGGATCGTGTCCCGGTCACCGGTGCCGTACATCTTCAGGAACTCGCGCTTCTTGCCGCTCTTCTCGTCGTCGTCGAGGCGGTACATGTCGATGGCGGTCGACAGCTGCGGGGTGTAGCCGACGAACCACGCGGACTTGTTGTCGTCGGTGGTACCGGTCTTGCCGGCGACCTGGCGGCCGGGGAGGCGCGCGTTCTTACCCGTGCCCTCCTCGTCGTCGACGACGTCCCTGAGCACGTCCGTCACGTTGGTGGCGACGGCCTTGGTGAAGGCCGTCTCGACCTCGTCCTCGTGCTTGTAGATCGTCTGGCCCTTGTGCTCGACGGACGTCACGGAGTACGGGTCGCGCTGCTTTCCATTGGCGGCGAAGGTGCCGTAGGCGCCCGCCATGCGGATGGCGCTGGGGTCGGAGATACCGAGGGAGAACGAAGGGACGTTCGCCTTGACCAGGCTGGTTTCGAGCAGACCGGCGTCGATGGCCGCCTCTCGCACCTGGGGGATGCCGATGTCCATGCCGAGCTGCACGAAGGGCGAGTTGGCCGAGTGGATCATGGCTTCGCGCAGGCTGATGTTCTTGAACGACTCGTCACCGTCGTTGCGCTGGAGCCACTCCTTGCCCTCCTCGTTGCGCCAGATCGAGCCGTCGTAGTTCTTGATCTTGAGCTTGTTGGCGCCGTTGTAGCGGCTCTTGTCCGGGTCGACGATCCTGCGGGTGTCCGACCCCTGCTCCGATCCGAGGCGGGGGTCGCGCACGCCGTCCCGCATCGCGGCGGCCAGCACGAAGGGCTTGAACGTCGATCCGACCTGAGCACCGGTCGCGTCGGCGTTGTTGGTGAAGTGCTTCGTCGCGTCCGCGCCACCGTAGATCGCGACGATCTTCCCGGTCCCCGGCTCCACGGAGGCGCCGCCGAACTGGACGTGCGTGTCCGTCTTCGGCCGCCCCTTCGGGTCGATGTGCTTCTTGTAGATGTCCTTGATGGAGGCCTCGAGCGCGTAGACCTTCTTCTTGTCGAAGGTCGTGTGGATCTCGTAGCCACCCTGCGCCAGCTTGGTGGCCGTCATGCCTTCGTGGTTGTTGATGAAGTTGGACTTGGCCAGGTCCACCAGGTAGCCGATCTGCCCGCTGAGCTGGGCGTTCTTCTTCGGCTTCTCTGGATTGGGGAACTCGGTGTACTTGGCGCGCTCCTCGGCCTTGAGGTGGCCGTCCTTGACCATCTCGTCGAGGATCCAGCGCCAGCGCTTTTCGGCCCGGTCCCTGTTGGCGTCCGCGCTCGCCCTCGCGTCGATCTCCGTGACGCCGGCCGGGTCGTAGTACGTTGCGCCCTTGAGGAGCGTGGCGAGGAACGCGCACTCGCTCGGGTTCAGCTTCTCGGCGTCCTTGTTGTAGTACGTCCGGGCCGCGGCCTGGATGCCGTACGCACCGCGCCCGTAGTACGAGGTGTTCAGGTAGCCCTGCATGATGGCGGGCTTGTCCATCTCACTGTCGATCTTGATGGAGATGAACAGTTCCTGGAACTTGCGGCTCAGGGTCTGGTTCTGGTCCTCCAGCCGCGCGTTCTTCACGTACTGCTGGGTGATGGTGGAGCCACCCTGGGTGTCCTGGCCCTTGGCCATGTTGAACAGCGCACGAGCGATACCCATCGGGTCGATGCCCGAGTCCTTCTCGAAGGTCTTGTTCTCCGCGGAGATCACGGCGTGCTGCATCGCCCGCGGGATCTGGTCGATGCCGACGATCTGGCGGTTGATCTCGCCACCTGTGGCGGCCATCTGGGTCCCGTCGGCCCAGTAGTAGACGTTGTTCTGGGCCGTGGCCGCCTCCGCCTCCTTGGGGATGACGACCATGCTGTACGCGATGGCCGCGGCCACGGTCAGCATCCCGAGGAAGCCGATGCACAGCCCCGCGACGAGCTTCCACGACGGCACCAAGCGCCGCCATCCGTACTTGTTGTGGCGCGGGTAGTCGATCAGCCGCTTCTTGCCGGGAGCCCCTCCGGACCCGGCACGTCGCCCGCCGCCGACAGCGGCGGTCTCCGGGCCACGCCTGCGGCTGCCGCCCCGTTGGGCAGCGCGCCGGGCCTCGGCCCGGCTGCCGTAGGCGCGCTCTTCGCCGTGGGGCGCGGGGGCTGCCGGGGCAGCCCGATCATGTGCTGCGCGGCGGCCGGAAGGCTGGGCGGCGCGTCGGGCCGCGGCGCGTCCGCCACCCTGCGGCTGTGGCGGTTTGCGTCGGTGCTCGCTCATCGAACGACTACTCCTCGGGCAGGCGAGACGCCTGGAAGCGGCAGTTGAGTTCCGGTCCCCCCGAAATGGATACGGACCAAGCTCCTGGCAGAGCTCATCCGCTGTGCATCCACGGCGATGACGCACAGGGGCGTCACATGGTTCCCAGTGGTCTGCATGCCGCACAGACTACGCACGGTCAAAACCCCCGAGCCCTGAAGTTCACCCCATATCAGGCAACCGGCCACCAACGAATTGATGATGTGACGCCGCTCACGATGCCCCCCCTTGTCGCATGCGGAGGTCCGCTCTATCGTGCTGATGTATCGACTCGATACATCAGCACGACACATCGGATGAGCATACGGGCACCGACGGGCAAGGGAGGCGGCAGTGAGCAGACGCTCAGGCATCCTTGAGTTCGCCGTCCTCGGTCTGCTCCGCGAAGCCCCGATGCACGGGTACGAGCTGCGCAAGCGGCTCAACACCTCGCTGGGAATCTTCCGGGCCTTCAGCTACGGAACCCTCTACCCCTGCCTCAAGACGCTGGTCGCCAACGGCTGGTTGATCGAGGAACCGGGAAACGCACCCGAGGACGCCCTCGCCGCATCACTGGCGGGGCGACGCGCCAAGATCGTCTATCGGCTGACGGCGGAAGGCAAGGAGCACTTCGAGGAGCTGCTCTCGCACACCGGCCCCGACACCTGGGAGGACGAGCACTTCGCAGCGCGATTCGCCTTCTTCGGGCAGACGGAGCGCGAGGTGCGGATGCGGGTCCTGGAGGGTCGCCGCAGCCGGCTGGAGGAGCGCCTGGAGAAGATGCGCGCCTCTCTCGCCCGCACCCGTGAGCGCCTCGACGACTACACGCTCGAACTGCAGCGGCACGGCATGGAGTCCGTGGAGCGCGAAGTGCGCTGGCTGAACGAGCTCATCGAGAGTGAGCGGGCAGGGCGGGATCAGCGACGGCCCTCCCCCGAGAGCACCGCTCAGCAGCACAACACATCAGGAGCGACGGGCGGCCTGCCCCGGCATCAGGGAGGCGAGTCTTCCGGAGGGACACCTCCCAACGGCTCCACCCCGCCGGATCCGTCCGACGACACCGCCAAGTGAGGCCCTGCGCTCCGCAGGGTTTCATCCGGAATACCGAGATCACACAGGGAGCAACCGGAATGGGTTCGGTTCGCGTAGCCATCGTCGGCGTGGGCAACTGCGCCGCCTCGCTGGTGCAGGGCGTCGAGTACTACAAGGACGCCGACCCGGCCGCCAAGGTGCCGGGTCTCATGCACGTCCAGTTCGGCGACTACCACGTTCGTGACGTCGAGTTCGTGGCCGCCTTCGACGTGGACGCCAAGAAGGTCGGCCTCGACCTGGCCGACGCCATCGGCGCCAGCGAGAACAACACCATCAAGATCTGCGACGTGCCGTCCACCGGCGTCACCGTGCAGCGCGGCCACACCCTGGACGGTCTGGGCAAGTACTACCGCCAGACCATCGAGGAGTCTCCCGAGGCCCCGGTCGACATCGTCCAGATCCTCAAGGACAAGCAGGTCGACGTCCTGGTCTGCTACCTGCCCGTCGGTTCCGAGGACGCTGCGAAGTACTACGCGCAGTGCGCCATCGACGCCAAGGCCGGCTTCGTCAACGCCCTCCCGGTGTTCATCGCCGGCACCAAGGAGTGGGCGGACAAGTTCACCGAGGCCGGTGTACCGATCGTCGGCGACGACATCAAGTCGCAGGTCGGCGCCACCATCACCCACCGTGTGATGGCGAAGCTCTTCGAGGACCGGGGCGTGATCCTGGACCGCACGATGCAGCTGAACGTCGGCGGCAACATGGACTTCAAGAACATGCTGGAGCGCGAGCGCCTGGAGTCCAAGAAGATCTCGAAGACGCAGGCCGTCACCTCGCAGATCCCGGACCGCGACATGGGCGAGAAGAACGTCCACATCGGTCCGTCGGACTACGTGGCCTGGCTCGACGACCGCAAGTGGGCGTACGTGCGCCTCGAGGGCCGTGCCTTCGGTGACGTCCCGCTGAATCTGGAGTACAAGCTCGAGGTGTGGGACTCGCCGAACTCCGCGGGTGTCATCATCGACGCCCTGCGCGCCGCGAAGATCGCCAAGGACCGGGGTATCGGTGGTCCGATCCTCTCCGCGTCCTCGTACTTCATGAAGTCGCCGCCGGTCCAGTACTTCGACGACGAGGCACGGGAGAACGTCGAGAAGTTCATCAAGGGCGAGGTCGAGCGCTAAGCGTTCGTCCCGTCCGATCGAGGAGGGTCCCCGGGTCATCGGACCGGGGACCCTCCTCGTATGTGACGCTTGCTCGCATGTCCGCTGTACGTGATCTGCGCGTACTACTGCGCCTGTCCGACTTCCGCCGACTGCTGGCCGTCCGACTGCTCTCCCAGGCGGCCGACGGCGTCTATCAGGTCGCGCTCGCCGCGTACGTGGTCTTCTCCCCCGAGAGGCAGACCTCCCCGGCCGCCATCGCCACCGCCATGGCCGTCCTGCTGCTCCCGTACTCCTTCGTCGGCCCCTTCGCCGGCGTACTTCTCGATCGCTGGCAGCGCCGACAGGTCCTTCTCTACGGCAACCTCCTGCGCGCCCTCCTCGCCGGCGGTACGGCGCTGCTGATCCTTTTCTCGTTGCCGGACTGGCTCCTCTACGCCTCCGCGCTGTCCGTCACGGCCGTCAACCGGTTCGTCCTGGCCGGGCTGTCGGCCGCCCTGCCCCGGGTGGTCGACGCCGACCGCCTCGTCATGGCCAACTCCGTCTCGCCCACCGCAGGGACCCTGGCCGCCACCGCGGGCGGCGGGCTGGCCTTTCTTGTCCGTCTCGTCGTCGCCGACTCCGATGCCGTGGTGGTGCTGCTCGGGGCGGTGCTCTATCTCTGCTCTGCCATGGCGTCGCTGCGCATGGCGCGTGAGCTGCTCGGCCCCGCCCCAGAGCTTGTCCAGCCCCGTCTGCTCGTGGCGATCGCCTCCACGGCACGCGGGCTGATGGGCGGGCTGCGGCATCTCGCACAGCGCCCTCCGGCGGCTCATGCGCTGGCAGCCATGACGCTGATGCGGTTCTGCTACGGAGCACTCACCGTGATGGTGCTGATGCTGTGCCGGTACGCCTGGTCCGAAACCGAATCGGACGGGCTTGCCCTCCTCGGCCTTGCACTCGCCTTCTCGGGCGCGGGGTTCTTCGCCGCTGCCGTGCTGTCACCCTCGGGCGTCGGACGCCTCGGCCGGTACGGCTGGATGGTGGCCTGTGCCGCGGCGGCGGCCCTCCTGGAGCCGGCGCTGGGCCTCCCTTTCAGGCCTTGGCCGATGCTGGCCGCCGCTTTCGTTCTGGGGCTCGTCACCCAAGGAGCGAAGATCGCGACGGACACGATCGTCCAGACCACCACGGACGACGCCTTCCGCGGCCGGATCTTCGCGCTTTACGACATGCTGTTCAACGTGGGCTTCGTCGGAGCGGCCGGTATCGCGGCGCTCATGCTGCCCCCGGACGGCAGATCGGCTCCGCTGGTCGGGTTGGTCGCGGTGGTCTATGCGGTGGTCGCGGTGACGCTGGCCCGCTGGAAACGCGCGGGGGAGATGCCGTAAAGCCGCAGGGCGATGTTTCACGTGAAACATCGCCCCGCCACAGTCGTCCCGGGCGCATGTTTCACGTGAAACATCGCACCCGTTTCTCACTCAGCCGTGAGTCCCCCACCACTCCTTGAGCGCGGCAACGGCGGCATCGTGCTCCATCGGCCCGTTCTCCAGACGCAGATCGAGAAGGAACGCATACGCCTTGCCGATGACCGGCCCCGGCCCCACACCCAGGATCGCCTGGATCTGGTTGCCGTTGAGATCCGGCCGGATCGCGTCCAGCTCCTCCTGCTCCTGCAACTGGGCAATGCGCTCTTCCAGCCCGTCGTACGCCCGGGAGAGTGCAGCGGCCTTCCGCTTGTTCCGGGTCGTGCAGTCCGAGCGCGTCAGCTTGTGCAGCCGGGTCAGCAACGGCCCGGCGTCCCGCACATAGCGCCGCACCGCCGAATCCGTCCACTCACCGGTGCCGTAGCCATGGAAACGCAGATGCAGCTCGACGAGCCTCGCGACGTCCTTGACCATCTCGTTCGAGTACTTGAGCGCCGCCATCCGCTTCTTGACCATCTTCGCTCCCACCACCTCGTGGTGATGGAAGGAGACGCGCCCGTCCGTCTCGAACCGCCGTGTCCTCGGCTTTCCGATGTCGTGGAGCAGAGCAGCGAGTCTCAGCACCAGGTCCGGACCGTCGTCCTCGAGGTCGATGGCCTGCTCGAGCACGGTGAGCGAGTGCTCGTACACATCCTTGTGGCGGTGGTGTTCGTCGCTCTCGAGACGCAGCGCCGGCAGCTCGGGCATCACGTACTCGGCGATCCCGGTGTCCACGAGCAGCCCCAGCCCCTTGCAGGGGTGCGCGGACAGCAGCAGCTTGTTCAGTTCGTCGCGCACACGCTCAGCGGAGACGATCTCGATGCGCTGTGCCATCGCCCTCATGGCGGCCACCACCTCGGGTGCCACCTCGAAATCGAGCTGAGCCGCGAATCGGGCGGCGCGCATCATGCGCAGCGGATCGTCCGAGAAGGACTCCTCAGGGGTGCCAGGGGTCTTGAGCACGCGCGCCGCGAGGTCCTCAAGGCCGCCGTGCGGGTCGATGAACACCTTCTCCGGAAGGGCCACGGCCATGGCGTTCACCGTGAAGTCCCGACGGACGAGGTCTTCCTCGATGGAGTCGCCGTAGGACACCTCGGGTTTGCGCGAGGTCCGGTCGTAGGCCTCCGAACGGTAGGTGGTCACCTCGATCTGGAAGCGCTGCACCTCGTCCCCGACCCGGCCGTCCTTCTGCGAGCCGACCGTGCCGAAGGCGATGCCGACGTCCCAGACCGAGTCCGCCCACGGCCGGATGATCTTCAATACGTCCTCGGGCCGAGCATCCGTCGTGAAGTCGAGATCGTTGCCGAGCCGGCCGAGAAGTGCGTCACGTACCGACCCCCCGACCAGGGCGAGACTGAACCCGGCCTCCTGGAAACGGCGGGCAAGATCGTCGGCGACCGGGGACACCCGCAGCAATTCGCTCACCGCGCGGCGTTGCACCTGGTTCAGGGCGTTGGGGTTGTCTTCATTGGCGTTCGGCACAACAGAAAAGGGTACGTGCCCGGGCCGACCGGAGCGCCCCGGTTTACGGCGGCCCTGGCAGACCCTTGCGATCTTGTGATGCACTCCGCGGCACTTCGACACAGCGGGCCTCGTTACCATGCGTGGACGCAAGAACCAGAGAACCACCACCGGCAAGCAGACGACGAGGGACGGGCGAGCGCGTGGCCGAGGCGGCAGACTTCCAGGGGATGCGTACTTCTCCTGCCCGCCGGTGGCTGCGTCGCTCAGCCTCCCTGCTCACCGGCGTACCTCTCGTGGCCGGGCTGCTCGGCGGCCCCGCGGCGCCGGCTGTACATGCCGCGCAGGACGCCACCGGATCGCGGACGGTCGATGTGTCTCTCGACACGTTCACGCCCTCGGCACCGGGCAAGAAGGACACGATCACCATCTCCGGCACGGTGATCAACAAGGGCAAGCAGACGATCACGGAGGCACACGTCGATCTGCGGGTGGGGCAGAAGCTGTCCGGTCGGACCTCCATCGACCGTGCCGCGGAGCGCACCGGTTACTACCCGGGCCTCGACGGCCCGGAGATCGACGACAAGTACACGGTCGAGATCCCACGGCTCGCCTCCGGCATCAGCCATGACTTCCGGCTCTCCGTCCCCGCCGACGAGCTCGACCTCGACGAGGACGGCGGCGTCTACCAGCTCGGGGTCTCGCTCTCCGGTCAGACCGCGAGCCTGCCGTTCGACCAGGTGCTGGGCATCGAGCGCACCTTCCTGCCGTGGCAGCCGGAGGCGGCGGAGAAGAAGACGCGTCTGACCTACCTGTGGCCGCTGATCTCCTCCACCCATCTCACCTCCGAGACGGGCTCCGACGAGCAGCAGACACCCGTCTTCGAGGACGAGTCGCTGGCAGCCGAACTGTCCACCGGTGGCCGCCTCGATCAGCTCGTCTCCCTCGGCGGTGAGCTGCCGGTCACCTGGGTGATCGATCCCGACCTGCTGGCCACCGTGGACGCCATGACACGGGACTACCAGGTCAAGAAGGGGAACACCACGGTCCCCGGCAAGAACCAGGCCGTGGCCAAGCGCTGGCTCAGCGATCTCGAAGCGGCGGTGAAGGACCGCAAGGTCGTCGCCCTGCCGTTCGCCGATCCCGATCTGGCCTCCCTGGCCCACCGCGGCAAATCCGTCTCCGGCTCCCTCAGCCATCTGAAGCCGGCCACCGAGGTCGCCGCGGTCACGGTGGAAACCGTCCTCCATGTGAAGGCGTCGACCGACTTCGCCTGGCCCGTGGAGGGGGCGATCGACTCCTCGATCGTCGATGTGGCCACGTCGGCCGGTGCACACAAGGTGATCGCCCGCAGCGACAGCCTCCAGGACAGCCTGGGCTACACGCCCACCGCTGCCCGGCCCATCGGCGGCGGCACGACCGCGGTCGTCGCCGACTCGCGGCTCTCCAAGGCGTTCCAGGGCGACATGACCCGGTCGGACACCTCGACGCTCGCCGTCCAGGAGTTCCTCGCCCAGTCGCTCGCCGTACTGCATCAGGCCCCGGACAAACAGCGCAGCATCGTCGTCGCCCCCCAGCGTGTGCCCACGGCCGCCCAGGCCCAGTCCATGGCGCGTGCCGTCCAGGCACTCAGCAGCCAGCGCTGGACCCAGCCGCTGGACCTGGTCTCCGCCGCGGCCGCGAAGCCGGACGCCGACGCCAACACCAAGGTGCCCAGCACCTCCCAGTACCCGGGCAAGCTCCGTAGGCAGGAGCTGCCCGTCGAGGCGTTCCAGGACGTCAGGGGCACTCAGGAAGGCCTCGACATGTTCGAGGGCATCCTCACCCAGGCCGACCGGGTGAACACGCCCTTCGGCAGGGCCATAGACCGCGAGCTGTCGGCCTCCTGGCGGGGCAACCCCGCAGCGGCCCAGCAGTACCGCAATGGCGTGCGGAGCTATCTGCGGGACCTCACGGAGGAGGTCCAGCTGATCGAGAAGTCGGATGTGACCCTCTCCGGCCGCAGCGCCACGATTCCGGTCACTGTGCAGAACGAACTGGTCCAGGGCATCGACCATCTGGTGCTCCGGCTCACCTCGCACAACCCGACGCGTCTGAACCTCGACGGCGACAAGGGCATCGCCGAGCAGCGGGTCCAGATCGACGGCGGCCACAGCCAGACGGTGAAGTTCCCCGCGACGGCCAATGTCAACGGTCAGGTCCAGGTGACCGCGCAGCTCTACACGCAGGACGGCAGGCTGTACGGCGAGGCCATGGACTTCACGGTGAAGGTCTCCGAGATCACACCGACGGTCATGCTGGTGATCGCGGGCGGCGTTCTGCTTCTCGTGCTCGCCGGCATCAGGATGTACACCCAGCGCAAGCGCGCCGGCGCCCAGGAGACGGCGGCTGCGGAGGCCGAGGAAGCATCGGTCGGCGACGACACCGACGCGGACGGGGCAGAAAGCACGCGGGGTGACATCGAGGGCCCGGATCGCGGGCAGGCGAGTGACCTGGGACCGGAAACCCGACCCGAAAGCGGCGCCCCGTCGGGCGCTGGTGAGAAAGTGGACCGTTGAGCGATGTGGTGGCCGGTCGGCCGGGGACGATGAGGTGGGGTAGTGATGAACGCGCCGTACGACGGTGACCGCGGCCAAGGCACGGGTGCAGACCCGGCCGGCCAGGTCCCGCCGCCGCATCAGCCCGCTCCCGATCAGTTTTCCCAGGATCCCTACGTCCAGGACGCCTACGCCCCCGACCCCTTCCAGTCGCAGGACCTCTCGGCCCAGGACCCGGTGACCGAGGCGCTCTACGACCGGTCGGCACACCCTCCACCGCCTCCGGGCAGCTACCCGGAACCGCAGCCGCTCTACCAGCAGCCTCCTGCCTCCGCGTACGCCCCCGACCCCCGCGTCTGGGCCCAGACGCCGCCGCCCGAGCCGGAGGGGCCCTTGCGCCATCTCCCCTACGGGGACGCGGCCAGGACCACCGAGTTCACCGGCGTGGACGATCTCGTCACCCGCGCCGGCGACAAGACTCCGGAACCCGACGCGTTCGCCCACCTCTTCCGGGACCAGCAGACCTCGGCGCAACCGGCTCCGGCCGAACCCGTGCCCGCGGCGCCCCCGCCGAAGAAGCCGGCCGGGAAGGCCTCCGGTCTGCTGAGGTCCAGCGCCGTGATGGCGGCGGGCACACTGGTCTCCCGTCTCACCGGCTTTGTCCGCAGCCTGGTGATCACCGCGGCGCTGGGTGCGGCTTTCCTGGGTGACACGTACACCGTCGCGTACACCCTGCCGACGATGATCTACATCCTCACCGTGGGCGGCGGGCTGAACTCTGTCTTCGTGCCGCAGTTGGTGCGGGCGATGAAGAACGACGAGGACGGCGGCGAGGCCTACGCCAACCGCCTGCTCACCCTGGTGATGGTGGCGCTGGGCGCCATCGTCGCCCTTGCCGTGTTCGCCGCGCCGCTGCTGATCCGGCTGATGTCGGACACCATCGCGAGCGACCAGGCGGCCAACAGTGTCGCCGTCACCTTCGCCCGCTACTGCCTGCCCACGATCTTCTTCATGGGCATCCATGTGGTCATGGGCCAGATCCTCAACGCCCGCGGCAAGTTCGGCGCGATGATGTGGACCCCGGTCCTCAACAACATCGTCATGATCACCACGTTCGGCCTCTTCATCTGGGTGTACGGCACCTCGGCCGAATCACAGATGGGTGTGCAGACGATCCCGCCGGAAGGCGTCCGTCTCCTCGGCATCGGAACCCTGCTCGGCCTGGTCGTCCAGGCGCTGGCGATGATTCCGTACCTGCGTGAGACCGGCTTCCGCTTCCGTCCGCGGTTCGACTGGAAGGGCCACGGCCTGGGTAAGACGGTGAAGCTGGCCAAGTGGACGGTGCTCTTCGTTCTCGCCAACCAGGCCGGAGTGCTCGTCGTCACCCAGCTCGCCACCGCGGCCGGTGAGGCCTCGGGCAAGCAGGGCGCGGGCTTCATCGCCTACACCAACGCCCAGCTCATCTGGGGCATGCCCCAGGCCATCATCACCGTCTCCGTGATGGCCGCCCTCCTGCCGCGGATCTCCCGCGCCGCGCACGACGACGATCCGGGTGCCGTACGGGACGACATCTCCCAGGGGCTTCGCAACTCCGCGGTCGCCATCGTCCCGGTCTCCTTCGCGTTCCTCGCGCTGGGCGTCCCGATGTCCACGCTGCTCTTCGCGTCCAGCGGCCAGGAGGCCGCCCGGGGCATGGGCTTCATCCTGATGGCCTTCGGTCTCGGCCTGATCCCCTACTCCGTGCAGTACGTCGTGCTCCGCGGCTTCTACGCGTACGAGGACACCCGGACCCCGTTCTACAACACGGTCATCGTCGCCGCGGTCAACGCCGGTGCCTCCACCCTCTGTTACGTGCTGCTGCCCGCCCAATGGGCCGTTGTCGGCATGGGCGCCTCCTACGGATTCGCCTACGCGGTGGGTGTCGGAGTCGCCTGGCGACGGCTCAAGAAGCGCCTCAGCGGCGATCTGGACGGCCCGCATGTGATGCGGACCTACGCACGGCTCTGCATGGCCTCCGTACCGGCCGCGATCGCGGGCGGTACGGCCGCCTTCGGCGTCATCACAGTACTGGGCAGCGGCGCGGGCGGCTCGGTGGTGGCACTGGTCGTCGGCGGAGCCGTACTGCTGGGCGTCTTCTTCGTCGCGGCGAAGAGGATGCGCATCGCGGAACTCAACGCCATGGTCGGCATGGTCCGAGGACGTCTCGGCCGCTAGGACGGACCGGCCCTGGCACAACCATCGTCGGACGTCGCGTGTCGTGCATAGCGTCCGACTGTGGGCACAATTGGCATGGCGTTTGGATACGGCGCAACGGATGGGGAGGCAGGAACGACGGTGGCGGAACGTAGCACGGCTGCCGTCGACGTGGCCGACAACGGCGGGGACGAACCGCTGACCGCACAGGCGGGTAAGGCCACGACCGACGGGGCGGCAGAATCCCAGAAGACGGCGGAGACGACCGCACCTGAGGACGGCGAGGCGAAGACCGGAACGAAGAGCGCGGCAAAGGGCGGGGAGCTCTCCCACTCGACACCTGAACTGCACAGCGGCCACAAACTCGCCAGACGCTACCGCCTGGAGGAATGCGTCACCCGTCTGGACGGTTTCAGCAGTTGGCGTGCCGTCGACGAGAAACTGCGCCGAGCCGTCGGCGTCCACCTCCTGCCCGCCGACCACCCCAGGGCCCGGTCCGTTCTCGCGGCCGCCCGCTCATCAGCCCTTCTCGGCGACCCGCGCTTCGTCCAGGTCCTCGACGCCGTCGAGGAGAACGACCTCGTCTACGTCGTCCACGAATGGCTCCCCGACGCCGTCGAGCTGACCACGCTGCTGGCCGCCGGCCCTCTGGAACCGCACGACGCCTACCAGCTCGTCGAGCAGGTGTCGTTGGCCATGGCCGCGGCCCACCGCGAGGGGCTCGCACATCTCCGGCTCACCCCCGGCGCGGTTCTGCGGACGTCCACCGGGCAGTACCGCATCCGCGGCCTCGCGGTGAACGCAGCGCTGCGCGGCATCTCCGCCGAGCGTCCTCAGCGCACCGACACCGAGGCGATCGGCGCCCTGCTGTACGCCGCGCTCACCCAGCGCTGGCCGTACGAGAGCGATGCGTACGGCCTCTCGGGGCTCCCCAAGGGCGTCGGTCTTGTCGCACCCGACCAGGTACGCGCCGGCGTCCATCGCGGACTGTCCGAACTGGCCATGCGTGCTCTCGTCAACGACGGTGCCACCGCATCCCGCCAGGAGCCGCCGTGCACCACGCCGGACGAACTGGCGAAGGCGGTCGCCGCGATGCCGCGCATCCGGCCGCCGGAGCCTTCGTTCACCGCGCCGCCCGAGTACCAGCGCACCACCTACCAGCAGGGCAACTACGGCCGCCCGGCCGCACGACCGGGCATGGGCGTCACCCAGACGGCGCCCACACCGCCCGCCCCGCTCGAGAGCCGTACCGGCAAGGCACTGAAGTGGGCCGTGTCCGCGCTCCTCATCGCGGCGCTGGGCCTCGGCAGCTGGCAGGTGGCCGACACGCTGCTGGGCCAGGAGAACGGTTCCGAGGAGCCCCAGACCTCTCAGACGTCCATCACGGGCGGCGAGAACGAGAAGCCCAAGGCTCCCGTCCCCCTGGCCGTGCAGTCGGCACAGGAGTACGCCCCGGACGGCGCTCCCCAGAACGCGGGGAACGTCGGTGCCGCCCACGACGGCGACAGCACCACGTACTGGCGGACCAAGAGCTACTTCGACGGACCGGAATTCGCTCCGTCGGTGAAACAGGGTGTGGGCATTGTCTTCGACCTGGGCTCTGAGAAGGGCGTCTCCAACGCGTCCATAGCGTTGCGTTACAGCGGAGATCACACCACGATCAGCCTCTACGCCGCTGATTCACTGTCGCCGTCCGGCCCGGTGGCCTCCATGACACAGATCGCCTCCGGACAGACCAGCGGATCGGCACTCACGTTGACGGCCAAGAAGCCGGTGACAAGCCGTTATGTCCTGCTCTGGATGACCGCGATGCCGCACTCGTCGAACGACGAGTACAGCGGTACCGGTTACAAGCAAGGCATCACGGACGTCACGTTCACCGGCTGACGGAGAACGAAGCGGGGAGGGGGCTCACCGTTGGACGACGCCACACTCGGCGACGCGGGCGACCAGGATCTTCTGGCCCGCCACGTCGCCGGGGACCCGGATGCCTTCGGTGAGCTCGTGCGGCGCCACCGCGACCGGCTGTGGGCCGTGGCGCTGCGCACCCTGGGGGACAGGGAGGAGGCCGCGGACGCCGTCCAGGACGCCCTCGTCTCCGCCTTCCGCGCCGCCCACACCTTCCGCGGCCAGTCCGCCGTCACCACATGGCTGCACCGCATCACCGTGAACGCCTGCCTCGACCGGGCCCGCAAAGCGGCCTCCCGCAAGACCTCTCCTGTCGACGACACCGAGCGACTGGAACAGCTGCTGGAGCCCCACGAGTCCGCCGAGGCGCCCGCCGAGCGCCAGGACCTCCATCGCGAGCTCCTGGCGGCACTGGCCAAGCTGCCGCTTGATCAGCGGGCCGCACTCGTGCTGGTGGACATGCAGGGTTACCCCGTCGCCGAAGCCGCACGAGTCCTCGACGTACCCACCGGAACGATCAAGAGCCGGTGCGCCCGGGGACGAGCCCGACTGCTGCCCATGCTCACCCACCTCCGTACAGAGAGCGGGGATGACCCCGACGTCAGCGGGGGAAGGAACCGGACGCCGGGGACATCCGTCCCACCGGAGTCGGGAGCAAGAAAGACCGGACCGAACGGTCCAGCGGCTGTGAAGGGCGGAGGTGGGCGCGCGTGACATCCTCGAGCGACAGGGCCGACACCACACAGCACCCGGACGTCTCAGAGATCTCCGACCTCAGCGAAGGTCTTCTTCCTCCCTCCCGCGCAGCCGACGTGCGCCACCACCTCGAAGACTGCTCTCTGTGCGCGGACGTCCTGAGTTCGCTGGAAGAGATCCGAGGGCTCCTGGGGACCCTCCCAGGCGCGGCACGCATGCCCGCCGACATCGCCGGCCGAATCGATGCCGCCCTGGCGGCGGAGGCAGTCCTCGATGCCAGCGCGCCCGCCGATGCCGCGTATGTTTCACGTGAAACAGCGACGCCGCCGGAGCCCGCGGCGGACACGAACCCTCCTGCCGCGGACCGGCCCGCAGGGCACTCGCGTGGCGCGACCGGCCTCGGACGCAACCGTCGGACCCGCCGCCGGCGGGTGGCCGTGCTCGGCGCCGTCTTCGGCGCTGCTGCCGTCGGGGTCAGCGTCCTGATCCTCCAGTCCGTGCAGACGCAGTCGGGGAGCGACTCCGGCACCGCCAAGGAGGCCAGCGTCAGCGCCGGGACCGGAGAGTTCTCGGGGACGTCGATCCAGGACCGGGTGCAAACGCTGCTCGCGGCGGCCTACCAGGCCGAGCCGAGGATCGAGAAGGCACCCTCGCTCGACGCCGAGACCTCCCCGGTCTCGCCCAGGAGCTCGCCGGAAACCTCAGTGCCGTCGTGCATCCAGCAGGGGACCGGCCGGTCTGACCGCCCCCTTGCCTTCGAGCAGGGCCGATACGCGGGCGTCGACGCCTACCTCGTCGTGATGGCGCACCCCACCGACGCAACGCGGGTCCAGGCGTATGTCATCGATGCGGCATGCGTCGGCAACGCCGCCGCGGGTGCGGGGAAACTGCTGCACACGGAGACCTACCCTCACCACTGACGGCCTTGCCTGTGCCGCTTCGAGTCCCGGGAATGCAAGCCCCGTAGGATCCGTTGGGTGGGGTGAGACCTTGTAACCCGCCCCGTAGGCAGTAGGCAGTCTGCAGAGACGAGGAAAATACCCGTGAGCGACGTCCGCAACGTGATCATCATCGGCTCCGGGCCCGCGGGCTACACGGCCGCGCTCTACACCGCGCGCGCTTCGTTGCAGCCGCTGGTGTTCGAGGGTGCCGTCACCGCCGGTGGCGCACTGATGAACACGACCGATGTGGAGAACTTCCCCGGCTTCCGCGACGGCATCATGGGTCCGGATCTGATGGACAACATGCGCGCCCAGGCCGAGCGCTTCGGTGCCGAGCTCGTTCCCGACGATGTCGTGGCCGTCGATCTCACGGGCGAGATCAAGACCGTCACGGACACTGCCGGTACCGTGCACCGCGCGAAGGCCGTGATCGTCACCACCGGCTCGCAGCACCGCAAGCTGGGTCTGCCGAACGAGGACGCTCTCTCCGGACGCGGCGTCTCCTGGTGCGCCACGTGTGACGGGTTCTTTTTCAAGGACCAGGACATCGCCGTCGTCGGCGGCGGCGACACCGCCATGGAGGAGGCCACATTCCTCTCGCGCTTCGCCAGGTCCGTCACGATCGTCCACCGTCGTGACACGCTGCGCGCCTCCAAGGCGATGCAGGAGCGCGCCTTCGCCGACCCGAAGATCTCGTTCGCCTGGAACAGCGAGGTCGCGGAGATCCACGGCGACCCGAAGCTCACCGGTCTGACCCTGCGCAACACCAAGACGGGAGAGACCTCGCCGCTCGCCGTCACCGGCCTGTTCATCGCCGTGGGCCACGACCCGCGGACCGAGTTGTTCAAGGGACAGCTCGAGCTCGATGACGAGGGCTACCTCAAGGTCGACGCGCCCTCCACGCGCACCAACCTGACCGGCGTCTTCGCCGCGGGCGATGTCGTCGACCACACCTACCGCCAGGCCATCACGGCCGCCGGCACGGGCTGCTCCGCCGCCCTGGACGCCGAGCGCTTCCTCGCCGCCCTCTCGGACAGCGAGAAGGTCGCCGAGCCCGAGAAGACCCCTGTGGTCTGACCCGAGAACCGCATTCCCCTACACCCCGCAAAGAAGTAAGGAGGACGCCGTGGCCGGCGACCTGAAGAACGTGACCGACGACTCTTTCGAAGAGGACGTCCTCAAGAGCGACAAGCCCGTACTGGTGGACTTCTGGGCCGCCTGGTGCGGCCCCTGCCGCCAGATCGCGCCGTCGCTTGAGGCCATCGCGGCCGAGCACGGCGACAAGATCCAGGTCGTGAAGCTCAACATCGACGAGAACCCGGCCACCGCGGCGAAGTACGGCGTCATGTCCATCCCGACGCTGAACGTGTACCAGAACGGCGAGGTGGCCAAGACCATCGTCGGCGCCAAGCCGAAGGCCGCGATCGTTCGCGACCTCGAGGGCTTCATCGGCGAGTAGTCATCGCCTCGATGTTTCACGTGAAACGTCGCATGGGCTCATCCCCACCTCGGGGATGAGCCCATTTCTCTTGTCGGCGTCACCCGGGGGCCTGTCGGCCTCACAGCGGGCGCAGCGCCGGCTCCTTCTGGACCGCGCCCAGCAACCGGTCCAGAGCCAGCTCGACGTCTTCCTTCCAGGAGAGCGTCGTCCGAAGCTCCAGCCGCAGCCGGGGGTGCGTCGGATGCGGTCGAACCGTCTTGAAGCCCACCGCGAGCAGATGGTCTGCGGGCAGTACGCATGCGGGCTCCTTCCACCGAGCGTCCCCGAATGCCTCGATCGCGCGAAAGCCTCGCCGCAACAAGTCCTTGGCGACGGTCTGCACAATCACCCGCCCCAACCCCTGGCCCTGATAGCCGGGCATGACCCAGGCGGTGATGAGCTGAACCGCGTCCGCAGCGACCGGGCTCGTCGGAAAGGCCATGGAGCGGGGCACATAGGCAGGTGGCGCGTAGAGAACGAAGCCCACCGGGACATCATCGACATAGACGACGCGGCCGCACGAGCCCCAGTCGAGGAGGACGGCCGAGATCCAGGCTTCCTTCTCGAGCTCTGGCGTCCCCGCCTTTACCGCTGCCTCGCCGCTGACCGGGTCAAGCTCCCAGAAGACACACGCACGACAGCGCTGGGGAAGGTCTGAAAGGTTGTCCAGCGTGAGCGGTACGACTCGACGCCCCATGGAGGCTCATCCTCACTTCCCTGATGTGCCGCGCTTCGCGCGGCTGCCAGCGCGCTCCGCTCCCGAAGCAGGCTGCTGACGAATCCGCCTACTGCCCCAAGTCCCAGACCCGCTGTCACCAGTTGGCTGCGGCTCACCGCTCGCATGGCCCCCGCCCTCCCTCTGAGGTGGCTCAAGGTGGATGCGTCATACCAGAACGCATCGTATCCACCCAGCCGCGACACGGATACCGCACCACGGCAAAGGGCGGGGCGTGTTCCCTGAACCGGAACACGCCCCGCCCTACCGATGGCGGCGATCGAACGCTTCAGACGTCTTCGCCCTCGGCGGGCTCGTCGCCCAACCCCTTCTCCAGGACTCGCCCCTCACCAGGGGCCAGCGTGCCCAGGATCCTCTCCAGATCGTCTATCGACGCGAACTCGACGACGATCTTCCCCTTCTTCAGCCCGAGGTCGACCTTCACCCGCGTCTCGAAGCGGTCCGAGAGCCGGGAGGCGAGATCACTGAGCGCGGGGGACAGCCGGTTCCCCGCTCGCGGCCCCTTCGGCTTGGGCGTGCTCTTGGGCCCCGAGTTGAGCAGAGTGACGATCTCCTCGACCGCCCGCACCGAGAGCCCCTCGGCCACGATGCGGTGGGCCAGCCGGTCCTGCTCGTCCGAGTCATCGACGGAGAGCAGCGCCCGCGCGTGCCCCGCGGACAGAACGCCGGCAGCGACCCTGCGCTGCACAGGCGGTGAAAGCTTGAGCAGCCGCAGCGTGTTGGAGACCTGCGGACGCGAGCGACCGATGCGGTCGGCCAACTGGTCATGGGTGCAGTTGAAGTCCTTCAGCAGCTGGTCGTAGGCAGCTGCCTCCTCCAGCGGATTCAGCTGCGCCCGGTGGAGGTTCTCCAGCAGGGCGTCCAGAAGAAGCTTCTCGTCCTCGGTGTGCCGGACGATCGCGGGGATCCGCTCCAGGCCGGCCTCGCGGCAGGCCCGCCAGCGGCGCTCACCCATGATGAGCTCGTAGTGGTCCGGCCCCAACTGCCGTACGACAACGGGCTGGAGGAGTCCGACCTCTTTGATGGAGGTGATCAGCTCGGCGAGAGCGTCTTCGTCGAAGATCTCGCGGGGCTGGCGCGGATTGGGGGTGATCGCGTCGAGCGGCACCTCCGCGAAGTGCGCTCCCGCCGGCTCGCTCGGGCGCGATGCCTCGTCGTGGTCCACGGTGCTCCCGGCCGCGTCCAGGGGCGTGGCAGCCGCCGGGAGGGTGGCGACCTTGGCCGCCGCCACCCCGCGGTCCGTGGTCAGCACCGGAGCCGCCACCGAAGAGGCGGTGGCACCCGACGACAGGGGCACCTGCTTCTCCTGGGGCGCAGCGGGGATCAACGCACCGAGACCACGCCCCAATCCTCTACGTCGCTCGCTCACTGGATCCCCTCCGAGATGTTCTGCTGATTGTTCTGAGCCGCGTGGGCATGCTGCGGGTCGTAGTGGATCCCTACGCCTCGGAGCGCGATCTCGCGGGCGGCTTCGAGGTACGACAGGGAGCCACTCGAACCCGGATCGTAGGTGAGCACCGTCTGCCCGTAGCTCGGTGCCTCCGAGATACGTACGGACCGCGGAATGCTCGTCCGCAGGACCTCGTCCCCGAAGTGGGTGCGCACCTCCTCCGCCACCTGCGAGGCGAGCCGGGTCCGGCCGTCGTACATGGTGAGCAGGATCGTCGAGACGTGAAGCGAGGGGTTCAGGTGTCCTCGCACCAGGTCCACGTTACGCAGCAGCTGACCCAGCCCTTCCAGCGCGTAGTACTCGCATTGGATGGGGATGAGGACTTCGGCACCGGCGACCAGTGCGTTGACGGTCAGCAGGCCGAGCGACGGCGGGCAGTCGATGAGGATGTAGTCCAGCGGCTGCTCGTACGCCTGGATGGCGCGCTGAAGTCTGCTCTCCCGCGCCACCAGCGACACCAGCTCGATCTCCGCACCGGCGAGATCGATGGTGGCGGGAGCGCAGAAGAGTCCTTCGACGTCGGGGACGGGCTGGACCACCTCGGCGAGGGGCCTGCTCTCCACCAGGACGTCATAGATCGAGGGGACTTCCGCATGGTGATCGATACCCAGCGCCGTGGAGGCGTTGCCCTGAGGGTCGAGGTCGACCACGAGAACGCGCGCTCCGTGCAGGGCGAGCGAGGCGGCGAGGTTGACCGTCGTGGTGGTCTTCCCTACGCCGCCCTTCTGGTTGGCGACAACCATGACGCGTGTCTGCTCAGGTCGGGGCAGCCCCTCACCGGCACGCCCCAGCGCCTCCACGGCCAGCTGTGCAGCGCGGCCGATGGGGGTGTCGTCCATGGGCGGCGGTGTTTCACGTGAAACATCCTCCCCCGGGGACTCGGTACGGGGACCGGGGACCGGATCGGTCATCGGTCCCGCGATATTGGCGTCGGACCGCAAGGATTCACTCTCCTCGACTTCAGGCTCGCGATGAGGAGAGCCTGCCATGCTTTCGGGGTCGTGAACCAGCGAGGCCCGTGGTTCTGTGGAGGAATCCACCTCTGTGGACAACTCGGTGGCCCGCACGAGGGGCTTGCGGCCCTTTACCGGGGCGGCCGCACGGCCGCGGCTGATGATTCCCTGCAGCAGTGAGCGACGTTTCACGTGAAACACGATGCACGCGCCGCATGACCGAACCGGGACGACACTCCGAAATGTGTACGTATGGAAGCTTGTATGGCTCAGCGGACCAACGGATCAGCGCCGACGGCGCGTACGGCTCGTCCTTGCGGCCTTCGCGCGCTTCGCGGCGAACCTCACACCGCCCGGGCTCTCACCCACCACGACCCGTACGACGGTGGACAGCGGGTCGACGATTCCTTCACCGACATGGAGAACGGACGTCTCCACCACCCCGAGCTTGCTCAGCGCGGCCCGAGCGCCCTGGAGCTCCTCCTCCGCGGTGTCGCCCTTGAGTGCCAGCATCTCGCCATAGGGACGAAGCAGGGGGACTCCCCAGCCGGCCAGCCGGTCCAGCGGTGCCACGGCCCGCGCCGTCACCACGTGCACCGGAGGCACCTTGCCCAGCATTTCCTCTGCCCTGCCACGGACCACGGTCACATGGTCGAGGCCCAGCAGCTCGACGACTTCCTGGAGAAAGTTCGTACGCCGCAGCAGGGGTTCGAGAAGGGTGATCTTGAGGTCCGGCCGGACGAGTGCCAGCGGGATACCCGGAAGCCCGGCGCCCGAGCCGACGTCGCACACCGTCACCCCCTGCGGGACGACCTCGGAGAGCACGGCGCAGTTCAGCAGGTGGCGCTCCCACAGTCGGGGCACCTCACGCGGACCGATCAGACCTCGCTTGACCCCCGCATCCGCGAGCAGCTCCGCATACCGCACGGCCTCCGGAAAGAGCTCTCCGAATACCGTCCGCGCCGCCTCGGGCGCCTGGGGAAGCTCTGCTGCCTCCGTCACGGGAACCGTCCTTCCGTACCGCACTGCCGCTCGGGGCTGTGGTGGCTGACTATTCAGGCTGACAAAGATCGGCCCCGCCTGCGAACAGACGGGGCCGACGGAACATTGGGGTCAGGCAGGGAGTACGACGACGAAGCGCTGAGGCTCCTCGCCCTCGGACTCGCTGCGCAGCCCCGCGGCCGCGACCGCGTCGTGGACGACCTTGCGCTCGAAGGGCGTCATGGGGTCGAGCTTGACCGGCTGACCGGTGGTCTTGACCTCGTTGGCCGCCTTGGCGCCGAGCTCGGCCAGCTCGGTGCGCTTCTTCGCCCGGAAACCGGCGATGTCGAGCATGAGGCGGCTGCGGTCACCGGTCTCGCGGTGCACGGCCAGGCGCGTCAGCTCCTGGAGGGCTTCGAGGACCTCGCCGTCCCGGCCCACGAGCTTCTGCAGGTCCCGGCTGCCCGCCTCACTGATGATCGAGACCGCAGCTCGGTCCGCCTCGACGTCCATGTCGATGTCACCGTCGAGGTCGGCGATGTCGAGCAGACCCTCGAGGTAGTCAGCCGCGATCTCCCCTTCCTGCTCGAGGCGGGTCAGGGTGTCGCCACCCTCGGCGGCGGAGATGGTGCCTTCCGTCACGGATGGACTCCTTCTTACTTCTTGGACGACGGGTGCTTGGGGCGCTGCTGGCCCTTGCGCTGTCCGGACTTGGCCTGTCCGGGCTTGGCCTGGCGGGCGGATCCGGTGGCCTTGCCACCGCCGGCCTTGGGCTTGGTGCCCTCGGCGGACCCTTCCTTCTGCAGCGACGTCTTGGACGTGGACTCGGCCGGGCCTTCGGTGTCCTTGGCCGTACCCGGGGTGGCGACCGCGGTCTGGCGCCGTGCCTTGCTCTGCCGCTTGGGCTGCTGGCGCCGCTGAGCGCCGCTGCCACTCTCGGCCTCGGCCACCGCCGTCTCACTCTTGGCCACGGTGCCGTCCGCCTGGGCGGCCAGACCCGCCTTGGCCAGCCCGGTGATGAAACGGCGCTCGTTGTCGTTGCGGTCCGTCCCCTTGGCCACGATGGACTGGACGACGGTGCGCTTGCGCCGCGAGCGGACCTCGCCGTGCGCGACGACGCTCTTGAGCAGGCGCTGCAGGTAGTGGTCCTGGGCCTTGCTGCCCGGGGTCGGGTTCTGGTTGATGACGTACATCTGCTGACCCATGGTCCACACGTTGGTGGTCAGCCAGTAGACGAGGACACCGACCGGGAAGTTGATGCCCATGACGGCAAAGATCACCGGGAAGATGTACATCAGCATCTTCTGCTGCTGCATGTACGGCGTCTTGACCGTGAGGTCGACGTTCTTCTGCATCAGCTGGCGCTGCGTGTAGAACTGCGACGCGGACATCATGATGATCATGATCGCGGTGACGATGCGCACGTCGGTCAGCGAAGCGTAGAGCGCCTCCACCTTCGACGGGTCGTCCATGAACTTGGCCGCGATGGGAGCACCGAAGATGTGCGCCTCACGCGCGCTGTCGACGAGGCTCTTGTTCAGCACGCCGATCTCGTCACCCGAGGCGATCTTGCTGAGCACGTGGTACAGCGCGAAGAAGAACGGCGACTGCGCGAGGATCGGAAGGCACGAGGAGAGCGGGTTGGTCCCGGTCTCCTTGTACAGCTTCATCATCTCTTCGGACTGACGCTGTCGGTCGCTCTTGTAGCGCTCCTGGATCGCCTTCATCTTCGGCTGGAGCGCCTGCATGTTCCGCGTCGACTTGATCTGCTTCACAAAGAGCGGGATCAGGCAGATCCGGATGAGGATCACCAGCGACACGATGGACAGTCCCCAGGCCCATCCCGTGTCCGGGCCGAAGATCGCCCCGTAGAGACTGTGGAACTGGACGATGATCCACGAGACAGGCGTGGTGATAAAACTGAACAGACTGGCAATCGTGTCCACTAATCAGGCTCCTTGAGCATTGGGCGAGGTCTCTGCGGCCGGGCCCTGGGATGCGGAGGCAGGCCCCGGGGCAGGCAGATCAGCGGCGGAGTCCCCGCCCTTGCTGTCGCCGCGCAAGGCGTTGCGCAGCATTTCGTGCCACCGCGGGCGCTCGCGCTCCGGCACGTAGTCCACGCCGCCCGGCGACCACGGGTTGCACCGCAGGATGCGCCAGGCGGTCAGCACCGTGCCCTTGACCGCGCCGTGCCGGTCGATGGCCGTGTATCCGTAGTGGGAGCACGACGGGTAGTACCTGCAGACAGGCCCCAACAGCGGGCTGATCGTCCACTGATAGATCTTGATCAGTGCCAGCAGTGGGTACTTCATCGCGCGCCCCCTCCCAGCAGCCGCTGCAGAGCGGCGTCCAGGTCTCGGGCCAGCTGTGCATGGTCGGCGTCGCCCGCACCGGGCAGCGCCCGTACGACCACCAGGCTACCGGGGGGCAGCTCGGACAGCCGATCGCGCATGAGGTGGCGCAGTCTCCGCTTGACCCTGTTGCGTACGACAGCTCCGCCCACGGCCTTGCTCACGACGAAACCCGCACACGTCGGGGAAGCGCTCTCCCCAGGCGCGTGCGGGTCCGTAGCACCGCTGCGTAGATGGACGACGAGGAGCGGGCGCCCGGCCCGGCGTCCTCGGCGTACCGCAGTCGCGAAGTCCTCGCGCCGCCTCAGCCGATTCTCGGTAGGCAGCACGTCACGACCTGTACGCGATCAGGCGGACAGGTTGGCGCGACCCTTGCTGCGACGGTTCGCCAGGATGGCGCGACCGGCACGGGTACGCATGCGCAGGCGGAAACCGTGGGTCTTCGCACGACGACGGTTGTTCGGCTGGAAGGTGCGCTTGCTCACTCGGGGGCTCCAGAAATGATTCGTTGATGGCGGGACATCGCCTGGCTGTCACCGTGCGCCCACGAGTAGCTCGCGATTACGCCCGAGTGCACCGCTTCACAATCACAGACCGTGATCTTTGCCCATCGGAGGCAGGCGGCAGCAGCCATCGACAACTCGACCTGGTTACGGTACGCGCGGCTACGCCATCCGGTCAAACCAGGTCGATGACGGACCCCGCTGTACACAGGCTGTGGACAACAACTTGAACCGTACGGCTCGGCCTGACTACCGTGGCTGAACTCGGATTCCTTTCCTGCCTGTCTTCCCATCCCGTCCCGAGAACCACACATTCAGTGGGACCTGTGAGAGAGCGTGCCTTGTGGCTGATGTACCTGCCGATCTTGCCGCAGTGTGGCCACGAGTGCTGGAGCAGCTCCTCGATGAGGGCCAGCAGGGCGTCGAGCCCAAGGACAAGCAGTGGATCGAGCGCTGCCAGCCTCTCGCACTCGTCGCCGACACCGCGCTGCTCGCCGTACCCAACGAGTGGGGCAAGCGCGTGCTCGAGGGCCGGCTCGCCCCGCTGATCAGCGAGACGCTGAGCCGTGAGTGCGGCCGCCCGATCCGGATCGCGATCACCGTCGACGACTCCGTGGGTGAAGGGCCGGCCCCCCAGTCGCCGCCTTCTCAGCAGCAGCCCCGGTATCAAGGGCCGCAGCACGACGAGCCGCGCCAGAACGGGAACGCATACGACGGCTCCCGCCAGAGCGACGCGTACGACGGACCGCGCCAGGGCGGCGACGCGTACGAGACCAGGCGCCAGGGCGGCTCCCCCTATGACAGCGGCTACGGCCACCACCCTTCACCGGACGACGGCCTGCCGAACGTGCGCCCGTCGTACCCCGAGTACCAGCAGCAGCGACCCGAGCCCGGCGCCTGGCCGCGGATCCAGGAAGACCTCAACTGGCAGCAGCCCCGTCTCGGTGGTTTCCAGGAGCGTGATCCTTACGCCTCAGCACCGCCCGGACGGTCGCAGCACGACTACCGGCAGCCGCCCGAGCGCCAGCAGTACGACCCGCGCCCCGAGCGTCAGCTCCCCGAGTCGCAGGCCCCGCACCGCGGCGGCCCGTCAGGCGCACCCGGACCGCTCGGTGCCAAGCCCTCGCCGGCGCCCGGCCCCGGCGAGCCGCATGCCCGGCTGAACCCCAAGTACCTCTTCGACACGTTCGTCATCGGCGCGTCCAACCGGTTCGCGCACGCGGCCGCCGTCGCGGTGGCCGAGGCGCCGGCCAAGGCGTACAACCCCCTTTTCATCTACGGGGAGTCAGGGCTCGGAAAAACGCATCTGCTGCACGCCATCGGGCACTACGCCCGCAGCCTCTACCCGGGGACCCGGGTGCGGTACGTGAGCTCGGAGGAGTTCACCAACGAGTTCATCAACTCGATCCGCGACGGCAAGGGCGACACCTTCCGCAAGCGCTACCGGGACGTCGACATCCTTCTCGTCGACGACATCCAGTTCCTGGCGAGCAAGGAGTCGACACAGGAGGAGTTCTTCCACACCTTCAACACCCTCCACAACGCCAACAAGCAGATCGTCCTGTCCTCGGACCGGCCGCCCAAGCAGCTCATGACCCTGGAGGACCGGCTCCGCAACCGCTTCGAGTGGGGTCTGACCACCGACGTACAGCCGCCCGAGTTGGAGACGCGTATCGCGATCCTGCGCAAGAAGGCCGTGCAGGAGCAGCTCAACGCCCCGCCGGAGGTACTGGAGTTCATCGCGTCCCGCATCTCGCGGAACATCCGTGAACTGGAGGGCGCGCTGATCCGGGTGACGGCGTTCGCCTCGCTCAACCGGCAGCCGGTGGACCTCGGTCTCACCGAGATCGTGCTCAAGGACCTGATCCCCGGCGGCGAGGACGCGGCCCCGGAGATCACCGCAACGGCGATCATGGCGGCCACAGCGGACTACTTCGGCCTCACGGTCGAGGATCTGTGTGGGTCCTCGCGTAGCCGTGTTCTGGTGACGGCGCGCCAGATCGCGATGTACCTGTGCCGCGAACTCACCGATCTGTCGCTGCCGAAGATCGGCGCGCAGTTCGGCGGGCGCGACCACACGACCGTGATGCACGCGGACCGCAAGATCCGGGCGTTGATGGCGGAGCGGCGGTCCATCTACAACCAGGTCACCGAGCTCACCAACCGCATCAAGAACGGCTGACCCAGCCGCCGGCACGGCCTGCGAAGGCGCCCACGGGACGAGATCCCGCGGGCGCCTTCGGCGTCCCCGGGGCCCCTGCCGGAGCCGCGCGGTGGCCACCGAGTCCCCACGGCTCCCGCCGGCACCCGCCGGAGGGAGCCGGAGCCGCCGACCGGAGACCCACTGCCCCCGCCGGAGCGTCGCCAGAGGCGGGCCCGCGGTGCCCACCAATCCGGAGAGCGGATGTCCTCGCCGCACCCGGCGGCACCTGCCGGAGCGGCGTCGGAGCCCGCCGAACCGGAGACCCGCATTCGCGCCGGCTCATGCCTGAGCCCGCCGGGCGCGCCCCGGCCCCCGCCGCAGGCAGCGCGACGCAGGCCCGTGAGTCCTCGCCGGACGTCCCCGGGAGCCTCACCGTCGGCACGCGAGCAGTCCGGGACCCTCACGGCGCACGGCCCCCCGCGCTTCCCCCCCGGAAGATCGTGTTCGAATACCACCCGGCCGCTGCCCGTTCTCCACAGAACTGGTCACGATCTTCCGTCCACAACCTGGGGACCGGGAAGTTGTCCATATTCGATCCACAGGCAAGCCTGTGCGGCAGATGTCGGGCCAGGTCAGCCAGTTGTGGATTTGTGGCCGGACGCCCTCCACAGTCTGTGGACAGGGAAATCGTGCACAGACCTTGATCCACGTTGTCCACCGGCAGCCCACAGGCAGGGCTCCGTTGCCCACAGCTTTTCCCCACCCCTGTCCACTGTTCGGCAACCCAACACCCCCGCTCACCGGGTCGAGTGAAAGGCGTCACACCACGGAGGTGGGTTGGCCTGTGGGGAACGTGGGTAAAGCTGGGGACGGCACTGGGGAGAAGTCCCCGTGGGCTGTGCATCGGGTGTGCAGAACTTTTCGGTGTCCACAGAAGCACAGGGTTGTCCACGGTTCCCGCCCACAGGCGCAGTGGACAAAAAACGTGCCCTGACCTGCGCGGACGACGTTATCCACGGTTTCCACAGGCCCTACTACTACTCCCACTCAGAGTTACCGGGAAATTCGCTTGGAAGCCGGGCCTGTGCACAACTCGAGCCCGGAGCGCCCCGTACCTCTTGGCGAGACTTGACCCCGACCCGCACCGACTGTCGGCGCCGTGCGTCAGACTGGTCTCCGGCATCAAGCCGACGACGAAGGCCAGCAGGGCGAGCCAGCAACAGCAGGAGGCGGTTCCGGTGAAGATCCGGGTGGAGCGCGATGTACTCGCGGAGGCGGTGGCCTGGGTGGCCCGCAGCCTTCCGGCCCGTCCGCCGGCGCCCGTACTCGCAGGCCTTCTTCTGAAGGCGGAGGACGGCGCCCTCAGCTTCTCCAGCTTCGACTACGAGGTCTCGGCCCGGGTCTCCGTGGAGGCGGAGATCGACGAGGACGGCACCGTCCTCGTCTCCGGCCGCCTGCTCGCCGACATCTGCCGCGCGCTGCCCAACCGTCCGGTGGAGATTTCCACAGACGGTGTACGGGCGACCGTGGTCTGCGGCTCCTCGCGGTTCACGCTCCACACCCTGCCTGTGGAGGAGTACCCCGCACTTCCGCAGATGCCGACCGCGACCGGCACCGTGCCCGGCGAGGTCTTCGCCTCCGCCGCCGCCCAGGTCGCCATCGCCGCCGGTCGTGACGACACGCTTCCCGTGCTGACCGGTGTGCGGATCGAGATCGAGGGCGACACCGTCACCCTGGCCTCCACCGACCGCTACCGCTTCGCGGTCCGAGAGTTCCTGTGGAAGCCCGAGAGCCCGGACGCCTCGGCCGTCGCCCTGGTGCCCGCCAAGACGCTCCTCGACACCGCCAAGGCGCTGACGAGCGGCGACACGGTCACGCTGGCGCTGTCCGGCTCCGGTGCCGGTGAGGGGCTGATCGGTTTCGAGGGCGCCGGACGGCGGACCACGACCCGCCTGCTCGAAGGTGACCTGCCGAAGTACCGCACGCTGTTCCCCACCGAGTTCAACTCGGTGGCCGTCATCGAGACCGCGCCCTTCGTCGAGGCCGTCAAGCGTGTCGCCCTCGTCGCCGAGCGGAACACCCCGGTGCGCCTCAGCTTCGAGCAGGGCGTGCTGATCCTGGAGGCCGGCTCCAGCGACGACGCACAGGCTGTGGAGCGTGTGGACGCACAGCTGGAAGGTGACGACATCTCGATCGCCTTCAACCCGACCTTCCTGCTGGACGGCCTCAGCGCGATCGACTCGCCGGTGGCCCAGCTCTCCTTCACCACGTCCACCAAGCCCGCGCTGCTGAGCGGCAGGCCGGCCGTGGACGCGGAGGCGGACGAGGCGTACAAGTACCTGATCATGCCGGTGCGCCTGAGCGGCTGAGCAGCGGCTTCTGAGCGCCTGACCCCACAGGTGTGCACCCACGCCCGGGCGTAGTCTCGGACGCGGGTAGGAAACGGCACTCAACGATTGAGGAATCTCTGATGGAGCTCGGTCTCGTCGGCCTCGGCAAGATGGGCGGCAACATGCGCGAGCGCATCCGCCGCGCAGGCCACACCGTCATCGGCTACGACCGCAACCCGGATCTGGCAGATGTCCACAGCCTTGAGGAGCTTGTGGGCAAGCTCAAGGGCCCGCGCGTCGTCTGGGTCATGGTCCCGGCCGGTGCCGCGACCCAGTCCACGATCGACGAGCTGGCGGAGCTGCTCTCCCCCGGTGACATCGTCGTCGACGGCGGGAACTCCCGTTGGACCGACGACGAGAAGCACGCCGTCGAGCTGGGCATCAAGGGCATCGGCTTCGTCGACTGCGGTGTCTCCGGCGGTGTCTGGGGCCTGGAGAACGGTTATGCGCTGATGTACGGCGGCGACGCCGAGCACGTGGCCAAGGTCCAGCCGGTCTTCGACGCGCTCAAGCCCGAGGGCGAGTTCGGCTCCGTCCATGCCGGCAAGGTCGGTGCCGGCCACTTCGCCAAGATGGTCCACAACGGCATCGAGTACGCCATGATGCAGGCCTACGCCGAGGGCTGGGAGCTGCTGGAGAAGGTGGACTCCGTCACCGACGTGCGCGAGGTCTTCCGCTCCTGGCAGGAGGGCACGGTCATCCGTTCCTGGCTGCTCGACCTCGCGGTCAACGCCCTGGACGAGGACGAGCACCTCGAGAAGCTGCGCGGCTTCGCGCAGGACTCCGGCGAGGGCCGGTGGACCGTCGAGGCCGCGATCGACAACGCCGTGCCGCTGCCGGCGATCACCGCGTCGCTGTTCGCGCGGTTCGCGTCCCGCCAGGACGACTCCCCGCAGATGAAGATGATCGCCGCGCTGCGCAACCAGTTCGGCGGCCACGCGGTGGAGAGCAAGAAGTAATCCACAGGCTGTGCACCAGGCGGTGCGCAGCCACGCCGGGGGAAGGTCGGCGCCACACCATGCACGTCACGCATCTGTCGCTGGCCGACTTCCGCTCGTACGCCCGGGTCGAGGTCCCTCTCGATCCTGGCGTCACCGCTTTCGTGGGGGCGAACGGGCAGGGGAAGACCAATCTCGTCGAGGCCGTCGGCTATCTGGCGACCCTGTCCAGCCACCGGGTGTCCTCGGACGCGCCGCTGGTGCGGATGGGGGCAGACCGAGCGGTGATCCGGGCCGCGGTCACCCAGGGCGAGCGCTCCCAGCTGGTCGAGCTCGAGCTCAATCCGGGGAAGGCGAACAGGGCCCGCATCAACAGATCCTCGCAGGTCAGACCCCGCGACGTGCTCGGGATCGTACGCACGGTGCTGTTCGCACCCGAGGACCTGGCCCTGGTCAAGGGCGACCCCGGTGAGCGCCGCCGCTTCCTCGACGAGCTGGTCACAGCGCGCTCGCCCCGCATGGCGGGGGTGCGCTCGGACTACGACCGGGTGCTCAGGCAGCGCAACACCCTGCTGAAGTCGGCCGCGATGGCGCGACGGCACGGCGGGCGTTCGATGGACATGTCCACGCTGGACATATGGGACCAGCACCTGGCGCGGGCCGGCGCCGAGGTGCTGGCCAGGCGGCTCGACCTGATCGCCGCCCTGCAACCCCTCGCGGACAAGGCGTACGAGGCGCTTGCCCCCGGCGGCGGCCCGATCGCCCTGGAGTACCGTTCCTCCTCCGCTTCCGCCGGTGCGGAGCCCGCCGGCCAGGCGAGCCGTGAGGAGCTGTACGAGCAGCTGATCGCCGCGCTGGCCGAGGCCCGCAAGCAGGAGATCGAGCGGGGCGTGACCCTGGTCGGGCCCCACCGTGACGACCTGTTGCTCAAGCTGGGGCAGCTGCCGGCGAAGGGGTACGCCAGCCACGGCGAGTCCTGGTCGTACGCGCTGGCGCTGCGGCTGGCGTCGTACGACCTGCTGCGTGCCGAGGGCAACGAGCCGGTGCTCGTGCTCGACGACGTGTTCGCCGAGCTGGACGCACGCCGCCGGGAGCGCCTCGCGGAGCTGGTGGCCCCCGGCGAGCAGGTGCTGGTGACAGCCGCCGTCGACGACGACGTCCCGGGCGTGCTGGCCGGCGCCCGGTACGTGGTGGCCGACGGGGCGGTGGAGCGCGTATGAGTGAGGACGAGACCCCGGTCCCCAAGGTCCCCGAGTCCTCGGGCGTGGACCTGGCCCGGGTCGCGCTGCGCGCGGCCAAGGAGCAGGCGAAGGCCAAAGGCGCGGCCGCGCAGCAGAAGAAGCAGGCCAGGCGCGGCGGCGGGCTGCGCTCGGGTGCACGGGCGGACGGCCGCGACCCGCTGCCGCTGGGCGCGGCGATCAACCGCCTGATCACCGAACGCGGTTGGGAGACGCCGGCCGCGGTGGGTGGTGTGATGGGCCGCTGGCCGCAGATCGTCGGCGAGGACCTGGCCAAGCACTGCGTACCGCTGCGCTACGACGAGGACCCCGACCAGCGCGTGCTGACGGTCCAGTGCGACTCGACGGCATGGGCGACCCAGCTGCGGCTGCTGGCTCCGCGGCTGGTGGCGCGGCTGAACGAGGACCTGGGGCACGGCACGGTCCGCATGATCAAGGTGCTGGGCCCCGGCGGACCCGCGCGCAGATTCGGCCCACTGCGGGCGCCGGGGAGCACCGGCCCGGGGGACACGTACGGCTGAGGCCGGGCTGTGCGACGCAGGAAACCGGGCTGTGCGACGCAGGAAACCGGGCGGTACGGCTGAGGCATCCCTCACGGTAGCCGGAGGTTGACAGCCCGAAGCTCTCAAAGCCCGCGTGAGCCTCTTGGAGCCCCTTCCCGCATATGGGGAGTCGGCGGGAGGAGGTTGAGGGCGGCACATGCGGACTCAGCTACCGGCAAACCCCCATTCGTGTCGCAGGTACCGGTAGACTGGTGGACAATCCCGCGTCTCTCGCGGGACTCGTCGATTAGATACCGAACGACGCAGCCGGTCCCGCAGTGACGGAGAGCGGCTTGTGCTGTGCCAGAAAGGGCGCTTCGTGGCCGATTCCGGCAACCCCAACGAGAACCTTCCGTCCACTGCTGCCGGTGGGAACGGCGAGGTCACCGCCTCGTACGACGCCAGCGCGATCACCGTCCTCGAGGGTCTGGACGCGGTCCGCAAGCGCCCCGGCATGTACATCGGCTCGACCGGTGAGCGTGGACTCCACCACCTCGTCCAAGAGGTCGTCGACAACTCCGTCGACGAGGCCATGGCCGGCCACGCCGACAGCATCGACGTCACGATCCTCGCCGACGGCGGCGTACGCGTCGTCGACAACGGCCGTGGCATCCCGGTGGGCATCCACCCCGTCGAGAAGAAGCCGGCCGTCGAGGTCGTGCTCACCGTGCTGCACGCGGGCGGCAAGTTCGGCGGCGGCGGCTATGCCGTCTCCGGCGGTCTGCACGGCGTGGGTGTCTCCGTGGTGAACGCGCTGTCCTACAAGCTCGCCGTCGAGATCAGGACGGACGGCTACCGCTGGACGCAGGAGTACAAGTCGGGCGTCCCCACGGCCCCGCTGGCCAAGCACGAAGAAGTGTCCGACTCCGGCACCGCGGTCACCTTCTGGGCCGATCCGGACGTCTTCGAGACCACCGAGTACTCCTTCGAGACGCTCTCGCGCCGCTTCCAGGAGATGGCCTTCCTCAACAAGGGCCTGACCCTGACGCTGACGGACGAGCGCGAGTCCGCGAAGGCGACCGTCGGCGCGGACGACCCGGACGCGGCGGCGGTGGAGGAGCACCCGGCCCGGACCGTGAAGTACTACTACGAGGGCGGCATCGTCGACTTCGTGAAGTACCTCAACTCCCGCAAGGGCGAGCTCGTCCACCCCACCGTCATCGCCGTCGAGGCCGAGGACAAGGAGCGGATGATCTCGGTCGAGATCGCGATGCAGTGGAACTCGCAGTACACCGAGGGTGTGTACTCGTTCGCGAACACCATCCACACGCATGAGGGTGGTACGCACGAGGAGGGCTTCCGCGCTGCGCTGACGGGTCTCGTCAACCGGTACGCGCGCGACAAGAAGCTGCTGCGCGAGAAGGACGACAACCTCACGGGCGAGGACATCCGCGAGGGTCTGACGGCGATCATCTCCGTGAAGCTGGGCGAGCCGCAGTTCGAGGGCCAGACCAAGACCAAGCTGGGCAACACGGAGGCGAAGACCTTCGTGCAGAAGGTCGTGCACGAGCACCTGAACGACTGGTTCGACCGCAACCCCAACGAGGCCACGGACATCATCCGCAAGTCGATCCAGGCGGCCACCGCCCGGGTCGCGGCCCGCAAGGCGCGCGATCTGACGCGCCGCAAGGGCCTGCTGGAGTCGGCGTCGCTGCCGGGCAAGCTCAGCGACTGCCAGTCGAACGACCCCACCCAGTGCGAGATCTTCATCGTCGAGGGTGACTCCGCAGGCGGCTCGGCCAAGTCCGGCCGCAACCCGATGTACCAGGCGATCCTGCCGATCCGAGGCAAGATCCTGAACGTCGAGAAGGCGCGGATCGACAAGATCCTTCAGAACACCGAGGTCCAGGCGCTGATCTCAGCCTTCGGCACCGGTGTGCACGAGGACTTCGACATCGAGAAGCTCCGCTATCACAAGATCATCCTGATGGCGGACGCCGACGTCGACGGCCAGCACATCAACACGCTGCTGCTGACGTTCCTGTTCCGCTTCATGCGGCCGCTGGTCGAGGCCGGGCACGTGTACCTGTCCCGTCCGCCGCTCTACAAGATCAAGTGGGGCCGGGACGACTTCGAGTACGCGTACTCGGACCGCGAGCGCGACGCGCTCACCGAGCTCGGCAAGCAGAACGGCAAGCGGATCAGGGAAGACTCGATCCAGCGCTTCAAGGGTCTCGGCGAGATGAACGCCGAGGAGCTGCGCATCACCACCATGGACCAGGACCACCGGGTGCTCGGCCAGGTCACGCTGGACGACGCGGCGCAGGCGGACGACCTGTTCTCGGTGCTGATGGGCGAAGACGTGGAGGCACGGCGCTCGTTCATCCAGCGCAACGCCAAGGACGTCCGTTTCCTCGACATCTGAGTCGGTCTCAGCTGACCGCACGAAAGGACTGAAGACCAGCAATGGCCGACGAGAACACCCCCGTCACGACCGAAGAAGAAGAGCCCGTGGCCCTGCGTGTCGAGCCCGTCGGGCTCGAGACCGAGATGCAGCGGTCGTACCTCGACTACGCGATGTCCGTCATCGTGTCGCGTGCCCTGCCCGACGTGCGGGACGGCCTCAAGCCCGTCCACCGCCGCGTGCTCTACGCGATGTACGACGGCGGGTACCGGCCCGAGAAGGGCTTCTACAAGTGCGCCCGCGTCGTCGGTGACGTCATGGGCACGTACCACCCGCACGGCGACTCGTCCATCTACGACGCCCTGGTCCGCCTGGCCCAGCCGTGGTCGATGCGTATGCCGCTGGTGGACTCCAACGGAAACTTCGGCTCCCCGGGCAACGACCCGGCCGCCGCCATGCGCTACACCGAGTGCAAGATGGCGCCGCTGTCCATGGAGATGCTCCGGGACATCGACGAGGAGACCGTCGACTTCACGGACAACTACGACGGCCGCAACCAGGAGCCGACGGTCCTGCCGGCGCGCTTCCCGAACCTGCTGGTCAACGGCTCGGCGGGCATCGCGGTCGGTATGGCGACCAACATCCCGCCGCACAACCTGCGCGAGGTCGCGTCCGGTGCCCAGTGGGCGCTGGAGCACCCCGAGGCCACCCACGAGGAGCTCCTCGACGCGCTGATCGAGCGCATCAAGGGCCCCGACTTCCCGACCGGCGCCCTCGTCGTCGGCCGCAAGGGCATCGAGGAGGCGTACCGCACCGGACGCGGCTCCATCACGATGCGTGCGGTCGTCGAGGTCGAGGAGATCCAGAACCGCCAGTGCCTGGTGGTCACGGAGCTTCCGTACCAGGTCAACCCGGACAACCTGGCCCAGAAGATCGCCGACCTCGTCAAGGACGGCAAGATCGGCGGCATCGCCGACGTGCGGGACGAGACCTCGTCCCGCACCGGTCAGCGCCTGGTCATCGTGCTCAAGCGCGAAGCGGTCGCCAAGGTCGTCCTCAACAACCTCTACAAGCACACCGACCTCCAGACGAACTTCGGCGCCAACATGCTGGCGCTCGTCGACGGCGTGCCGCGCACGCTCTCGCTGGACGCGTTCATCCGCCACTGGGTGACGCACCAGATCGAGGTCATCGTCCGTCGCACGAAGTTCCGCCTGCGCAAGGCGGAGGAGCGGGCGCACATCCTGCGCGGTCTGCTCAAGGCGCTGGACGCGATCGACGAGGTCATCGCGCTGATCCGGCGCAGCGACACCGTCGAGGTCGCGCGCGAGGGCCTGATGGGCCTGCTGGAGATCGACGAGATCCAGGCCAACGCCATCCTCGAGATGCAGCTGCGCCGGCTCGCCGCCCTGGAGCGCCAGAAGATCGTCGCCGAGCACGACGAACTCCAGGCGAAGATCAACGAGTACAACGCGATCCTCGCCTCCGAGGCCCGTCAGCGCCAGATCGTCAGCGAGGAACTGGCCGCGCTCGTCGAGAAGTTCGGCGACGACCGCCGATCCAAGCTGGTGCCCTTCGACGGCGACATGTCCATGGAGGACCTGATCGCCGAGGAGGACATCGTCGTCACCATCACGCGTGGCGGCTATGTGAAGCGTACGAAGACCGACGACTACCGCTCGCAGAAGCGCGGTGGCAAGGGCGTGCGCGGCACGAAGCTGAAGGAAGACGACATCGTCGACCACTTCTTCGTCTCCACCACGCACCACTGGCTGCTCTTCTTCACCAACAAGGGCCGGGTCTACCGGGCCAAGGCCTACGAGCTGCCGGACGCCGGCCGGGACGCGCGCGGTCAGCACGTCGCCAACCTGCTGGCCTTCCAGCCGGACGAGCAGATCGCCGAGATCCTGGCGATCCGCGACTACGAGGCCGCGCCCTACCTGGTGCTCGCCACCAAGGCCGGTCTGGTGAAGAAGACGTCGCTGAAGGACTACGACTCCCCGCGCTCGGGCGGTGTCATCGCGATCAACCTGCGGGAGACCGAGAGCGGCGCCGACGACGAACTGATCGGCGCGGAGCTGGTGTCCGCCGAGGACGATCTGCTGCTCATCAGCAAGAAGGCGCAGTCGATCCGGTTCACCGCCACGGACGAGGCGCTCCGCCCGATGGGGCGCGCGACCTCCGGCGTGAAGGGCATGAGTTTCCGCGAGGGCGACGAACTGCTCTCGATGAATGTCGTCCGGCCCGGTACGTTCGTGTTCACCGCAACCGACGGCGGGTACGCGAAGCGGACCCCCGTCGACGAGTACCGCGTCCAGGGCCGCGGCGGCCTCGGTATCAAGGCCGCCAAGATCGTGGAGGACCGCGGATCGCTCGTGGGCGCGCTGGTGGTCGAGGAGACCGACGAGATCCTCGCCATCACGCTCGGCGGCGGTGTGATTCGTACGCGAGTCAACGAAGTCAGGGAGACGGGCCGTGACACCATGGGCGTCCAACTGATCAACCTGGGCAAGCGCGATGCCGTGGTGGGCATCGCTCGTAACGCCGAGGCAGGTCGCGAGGCCGAAGAGGTCGACGGGACCGAAGCGGGCGACGAAGCGTCGGCCGAGTCGGCAGTCGAGGGCACTCCGTCCTCGGCAGGGGAGCACGAGGAGTAGAGCGTGAGTGGAGCCACGGGTGCCGGAGCGTCCGCTTCTGGAGCGAATGGTGCCCGTGGCCCCGCCGCGGACTCCCAGGGGGCCACAGTGACGGACACCCGGGGGCCTCAGCCCCCATACGAGATGTTTGGCGGCGAGCAGCCTGCTCAGCAGCAGGCCGGCCAGCCGTACCACCCGCCGCAGGCGTATCCCTCGCCGGGCGGCACGCACGGCGGGCCGCAGCCCGCGTCGGCGGTGCGCCGGCCGAAGACCGGTGCCCGCACGACGCCGCGCACGCGCAAGGCGCGGCTGCGGGTGGCGAAGGCCGATCCGTGGTCGGTGATGAAGGTCAGCTTCCTGCTCTCCATCGCGCTGGGCATCTGCACCGTGGTCGCCTCCGCGGTGCTGTGGATGGTCATGGACGCCATGGGCGTCTTCTCGACGGTCGGCGGGACGATCAGCGAGGCAACCGGCTCGAACGAGAGCAACGGCTTCGATCTCCAGTCGTTCCTGTCGCTGCCGCGCGTGCTGATCTTCACCTCGATCATCGCGGTGATCGATGTGGTGCTCGCCACAGCGCTGGCCACCCTCGGGGCCTTCATCTACAACCTCTCCGCCGGTTTTGTGGGCGGTGTCGAGCTCACGCTCGCCGAGGACGAGTAGCGCCGCAGCGGGGTCCGCGGATTCCGATTTTGGCGCTGCCCCGCGTGTGCGCTAATCTTCAGAGGTCAGCGCGCAGCGCGGAGGGGCTATAGCTCAGTTGGTTAGAGCGCATCCCTGATAAGGATGAGGCCACAGGTTCAAATCCTGTTAGCCCCACAGTGATGATCGGCCCGGACGGAGTTTCTCCGTCCGGGCCGATCGCTTGTGTACGGCCCGCAGTTGAGGCGGGGACCGGTTTCCGGAGGACGCATGTAGGTCACCGATCGGTATCGGTCGGTGTGTATAGTCGGGCGCCAGAGGTCCTCATACGTCAAGGAAAGACGAGGTCGCGCGGTGAAGAAGCTTCTCCTGGTCGCACTGGCCGCCATCGGCGGGCTCCTCGTGTACCGCCAGATCCAGGCGGATCGCGCCGAGCAGGATCTGTGGACGGAGGCGACCGACTCCGTGCCCGCAGGTTCGGGTGTGTGAGACACAGCGTCTTTGGATCATGAGCCCCGGTCGCGGAAGCGGCCGGGGCTTCGTGCTGTCCAGGGCCGCCTCGCGGGGGGAACGGGCGACTGCGGGGCTGTTGCCGGACACCATGACGCGATCCCCTTGAGTTCACCTCAGCAAATCATTGTCTTGCGAGAGCAAACTCACGGGTGGGGTGGAGGAAGACCGTGACAACACGACAGCACTGCCGCGCGGCGGGTGACCGGCTGGCCGGGCCGCAGCACGACGCCCCGTGTCGGCGGGCGGTGCGGGCGAACAGGGGGACAAGAGGGGTGATTCACCCGGGCGCGCAGACAGCGCGGCCGCCGGCGGGGCAGGATGGTCCGGCGCCGCGATCGCCGCGGCGGCAGGCGGCGGCGCCGTCCTGATCGCGGCGGTGGCATGCGTCCTGCTGCGGCGCAGGACCGCGGCGCCCACCGGACCGGCCGGCCGGGCGGCGACGCCGGGGCACGGGCTCGTCGGACTCATCTACCACAGGGAGAAACGCGTGAAGAGGCAGCGCGGCAGGGGCCGGGTGACGCTGGCCGCGATGGCGGTGATGTGTGCCGTGGCGGCGCTGCCGGGGCAGGCATGGGCGGCGGGCGAGCCCCACCCGTACACGTTCGACGACGAGGCGAAGCCCGTCCAGGGCACGCCCGTCAACAGCAACGGCTCCGAGCTGACGGCCGGTTCAACGTACAAGGACGCCATCGAGCCGGGCGAGAAGCGCTACTACCGGATCGACCTCGACGCCACGTCCGACGCGTACGTCTCGGCGGTGGCCGTCCCCAAGCTGGTGACCAAGGTCGACTACTCCGACAAGCTCGAGGTCAGCATCGAGGACCGGTCGGGCACCGAGTGCGGCGACGGCGAGGCCAGGTTCGGATCGGCGACGTACGCCCGTCCGGTCGCCGACTACGCGAGCCGGCGGATCGAGAAGGACAAGAGCAGCTGCCAGGAGGCAGGCGCGTACTACGTCCTTCTGGAGCGTACGAGCGCGGCGACCTCGACGCCCGAGCCGTGGGAGGTGGAGATCCGTTTCGTCTCCGAGCCGGGGCTGGAGAAGGCCGGGCCCACGGCCGTGCCGGAGGAGTGGCCGTCCGCCTCGCCCGCTGTGCCGGACGGCGGCCCCCGAAAGCGTGCGGGAGGTACGAGCTTCCACGACGCGACCAGTCTCGAACAGGGCGAGTGGCGGGACGAGATCGCGCCCGGCCGGACGCTCTTCTACCGGGTGCCGGTCGACTGGGGGCAGCAGCTGTTCGTCAGCGCCGATCTCGGCAACAGCCCTTCGGGCGACGGGCTGGGGAGTGTCAGCAACGCCATGGCGGTGGCCCTGCACAACCCGGCGCGCGGGTTCGTGGACGAGTCCTCCAGCGTCTACTACGACGGCAAGCAGAAGTCCCTGGCCCTGGACCCGCTGCCGCCGGTCGCCTACGAGAACCGCTACGACTCCGACGACACCTCGGCCGCGATGCGGTTCGCCGGCTGGTACTACCTCTCGGTCACGCTGAGCCCGGAGATGGCAGAGGCGTTCGGCAAGAAGCCGCTGCCGCTGACGTTGCGGGTGAACGTGACCGGGCAGGCCGATCCGGCGCCCTCCTACAGTGGTCCGGCGGGCGACTTCCAGGTCACCGACGACGACAGGGCCGCGGCCGACAGCGGCAAGAACGCCGACGCCGCGGCGCAGAGCGACACGATGGCGCTGGTCGCCGCGGCGGGCATCGGCGCGGGGACCGTCCTGGTGCTGGGGCTCGGCGCATGGACGCTGCTCGCACGGCGGCGGGGCGGCGCGGGCCCAGCCGTGGTCCCGGCACAGGCACAGGGACACGTCCAGGCGGCGCAGCAGGTACAGGACGGGGCGGCGGCGGCGTACGGGCCGGCGCCCGGGTACGGCTACCCGCCCGCGCAGGGGCAGCCCCCGCAGGGGCAGCCGGGCCAGGGTTACGGGTACGGGCAGTACGGCCCGCCGCCCGGCAGGTAGACGCCGGATCCAGTGCACCGGCGGCGCGGGCTCAGGTCTGGGTCAGCGCCCAGATGCCCACGGCGAAGCACAGCAGCGCGAGGATCAGCACCGGGACCGCGACCTTCGGGGGCGGTCCCGGCCGCTTCTGGGCGGCGGCGGAGTGCGGGATCCCGACAACCTGCGCGCCGTGACCGGGAGCCTGCGACCGCTGGGCGGTGTAGGCGCGGGTGGCAGGCTGCTCGTACTGCACCGGGGCGGTGACGGCCTGGGGAGGCTGATCCGCCGGCGCCTGATGCGGCGTGGCGGGATGCGCCGGTACGGGAGCGGGCGCGGCAGCGGTCGCCGGGCTCGGCGTGGACTCCGGCTGCACGGGCATCGCAGGCGGAGTGGCGGGCTGCGCCGTGTGCGGCAGCCGAGCGGAGGTCTGCTGCGGGGGCGGGGCCAGGTGGAAGCTGCCCGTCGCAGAGGCCGGGGCGGGCTGTGGAGCGGGGGCGGCGGGCGGCTCCCGGACCGGCTCAGGACCCGTAGGGCCGAATCCCGCGGGCAGCGGCCCGAGTTGGTCGAAGATCTCGACCGGCTCCTCGTCGGCCCCAGTCTCAGGGAGCATCTCCACGGCCGCGGTGAGCGCCTTCCGCGCGCCCGTGGCCGTGCGGAAACGGGCCTGCGGATCCGGCTGCAGCAGGCCGGCGAGCACCTGCCACAGCGGCTCCGGAATGCCCTGCGGAGCGCTAGGGGTGCCATAGGCGGCGAAGTGCTCGATCAGCGCCTGGGAGTCCGGCTTCCTGCCCTGCAGGAGATACAGCCCGACAAGACCGACCGCGAACAGGTCGGCGGTGAAGTCCGGCTCCGCGCCCATCATCTGCTCGGGCGCGAAGTAACCGGGCGTCCCCACCACATAATTGGTCTCGGTCAGACGTGGCTCGCCCTTGCGCATGGAGATGCCGAAGTCGGAGACCCGCAGGTGTGGGCGGCCGGTCCCGGTGGCCTCCATCAGGATGTTGGCCGGCTTGATGTCGCGGTGCACGACCCCCTCCGCGTGCACCGCGGCCAGTCCGGACAGCAGCTGATCGAGCAGGGTGCACACGAAGCGCGGCGGCAGCGGCCCGTAGTCGCCGATGACATGCGCCAGCGATCCGCCGCTCACCACGTCCATCGTGAAAAGGACCTTGTCGTCGTCCGCGGCCCAGCTGGCCGGGGCGAGGACATGCGGGTGATCGATGCGCAGCGCCTGCTCACGCACGAAGCGCAGCAGGGTGTGGGCATCGCTCTGCTGCAGCACCTTCGCCGCCACATAGCGGCGGCGCCGGTGGTCCCAGGCGCGCCAGACCGCGCCGACACCGCCGCGTCCGATCGGATCGATCAGTTCGTACCGACCAGCGAAGACCTCACCCATTGTGCTGCGCCAGCTCCTGGTTCCCTTGCGGCGGGCGTCCGCCTCGTTCAGCTCTGGTGCGACTCGTAGTGGGCGACCGCGTCGGCGGTGCGGCCCGCGCCGTACACCCGGAGGAACTCTGCCAGTTCGGGGTGGGTGGGGGCGAGGGAGTCCGCCGCATCGATGATGTCGCCGGCTGCCGACACCGAGCGCAGCAGCGACTGGATCTCCCGCACGACACGGCGCACGGTCGGCCCTCCGGACGTACCGGCGGACTGGCTGGTGCCGGTGAGGACGGAGCCGCCCTGCGACTTCTTGATCTCCTCCATCCGGTCCGTGGCCTCCACGGCGCTCACGCTGCCGTCGGCCACCTGGCTCGCCAGCTCCTGCAGTGCCTGGACGCGCTGGACGACAGCGGGATTACCGATCTTGGCGCGCTGGCCGCTCATCAGCTGGGACAGCATCGGAGCCGACAGACCCAGCACACCCGCGAGCCTCGCCTGGTTCAGCCCGAGGTCGTCGATGAGCCTGCGGAACAGTGCACCCAGCGGCTCCCCGTACCAGCTGCGCTGCAGTTCCCGGGCTCTTGCGGTCGTCTCCTGCTGCGCTGTGTCCATTGCGTCTCCCCATCGCTTCCCCAAGCGGCTTCGCTGCTGCGAACCTAGTGGTGCATCCTACGGAGCGTGGTCGTCGACCGGGAGTCCCATCGGCAGTCCCAATCCTTTTGTGGAATCACGGGGGTGACCCGGTACTCTGGTGCCCGGCGGTGACCGAGGAGCGTGTCTGTTCGGTCGCGGTCACCCTTCCCGGGGCCTTAGCTCAGTTGGTAGAGCGCTGTCTTTGCATGGCAGATGTCAGGGGTTCGACTCCCCTAGGCTCCACCGGGTAAATGCCCTCTGACCTGCGGAAACGCAAGTTCGGAGGGCATTTTTTGTGCGCATCGGTGAGCACGTCGGTGCCCGCCGGGCGTGGGGGAGGCCCTCGATTTCGAGGCTCCCCGTGGGTCGGTTGGCTCGCCGCCGCACGGTTTTACGTGTCGAGTCGGTCTGCGGTCCCGGGCCTGCTCCAGCGACACCATGACGAGCGTCGGCGCACCACGAGGACAGGCGTGGGACCGGGACCCCGGCTGATCCTGTGCGGCCCCGCGATGAGAGCGCCATGCACGAGCTGCTGTCGGGGACGAAGCCGTTGCGCGGCCGGGCCGTGGCGACCTGCGCCTGGGCGCCATCGACTACCGGGCCAGCCGCGACTTCTGGCAGATCACCGATCCGCTGACCGTGCTCAGAGTGCATGCGGTTATCGGCGGCGCTCCCGGTTACCGGTCGGCTGCGGGCCCGCCCGCACCCTGATGGCGGCTTCGACGCGTGGCTCACCCGGACTCTGCTCGACCCGGCCGGGCGGTGTACTCCCGTACCGAGACCGTACCGAGACCGAGTACCTGCTGCGCGAGGATCCGCTGATCAGGCAGCACACCCTGCACTACGACATCCTCACCGCTGTCGCCCAGGGGCGCTACCATCCCGACCAAGACCGGTGTCGGCCCTGGAGCGCCCGCGTAACGCCGTAGCCCGCGCCTCGGCGTCCTGGAATCCACCGGGTCCATCCGATGCGAGCATGACATCCTGCGCCCGCTATCCGGTCATCACGCTCGCGGACCCTGTGATGCGTTCCATCCAGCTGATCACGCCGCCGCTGGCCGCCGCCGTGGAGCAGGGTTTCACCGAGCAGGTGCGGCAACAGGCTGCCCGACCTTCAACTCCAAGATCCTCGGCCTTTACTTCAAGGATGGCACCACCCTGGCCCTGTACTGCCTGCACCGCTTCCACCCCCGACTTGATGGAACTGGGCGCCCGCCGAGACGACCTCCTCCTGGTCGACCTGCTCACCCTCTACGGCAAGTGACACCAAGCAGTGCCGCGAGAGGCAGGGCGGCCGACCGTGTCTGTCGGAGAAGATGTCCCGGGGGCTCTCACCGCAGCCGTACAGGCAGCAGCGAGTGAGTCCGCACTCCAGCCACGGGACAATTCCGCAGCCGTAGGACGAGGCTCAGCTCTCGGACCGGGAACACCAAGTGCCATGCCTGCTCGCGGACGGCTTCACCCATGCCCGGACGGCGCGCCGCCTGGGCATCAGCCTCCATACCGCGGACACGTACGTGAAGCGCACAGGCGGCAAGCTCGGTCGCGGCAACGAGGCGGAGCCGGCCCTGGCGGCGATGGCCTTCACAGAAAGACGTGGGTCGCGAACGTGGTTACGCGAAAGGGTCCAGGTCCTCGGCAAAGCACCCGTGTTCCGAGGCCGCCATTCCCTGCGAGTAGGGGATTCCCGCCTTCTCCAGGGCTCGGGCCAACTGTGGAGAAGGGGGGATCAGCCGCTCGTACGGGGTGACGTCAGGCAGCCGTGCCAGCCTGGGGCCGGCGATCTGGGCTCGGCTTGTTCGGTTGGCTTCGGCAATGCGTTCGCCGATCTCGTCCCAGTACCCCGCCATCTTCGCTCCCCCCACTACCTCGCTGCACGAGAGGAGCGAAAGCAGCGCGATATTGGACGAGTTGTCGAACACGAATGCCTCCGACACTGACTCGGTGTGCTCCAGCCGGCCCGTGCCGGCCAACCTCCGGGCGCCGACCCGCGCGTCGAGCAGCGCCTTCAGCCACCGTGCCTCGACGCCTTCCTCCGATCCCTGACTGGAGCGCAGGTACGACTCCCGGAAGTACGCCACCACCAGATCCAGCGGTACGTACAGCGTTCTGCCTTTCACCCCGAGGCCCGCCGAACGCTCGACAGCGGCCATCAGCAGCATGTAGGAGGCCGCGCGATCGGCTCCGTGCCGGGCCAGCTCCGCCGCGTCACGATCAGCGAGCACGGCCCGTTCCGGCACGGTCCGCATCGGGCCACGACTGGCGACGACGACATGCTTGGACTTCTTGTTCCTGGTGAACAGGGTTTCCCGAGTCAGCTTCGCGTCCTCGTCGAGGAACCACCAGGCGTACGGGCGCCAGCCCAGATCCGAGAAGTTGACATGGGTCAGTACGACGCGAAGGTGGAAGGCGGACTCGTCGGCCCCCTGGAGGTGGCGTACATACCAGGAGACCCCGACCCGAGGGAAGAAGATGTTGGGGCTGGCGTGCGGCAGACTCACCACGACACGTTGTGCCTTCTCGAAAGCGCCCAGCCCGTCGTCGTCCAGGCCCAGCAGACTCAGGGCCTGCTCCCTTCGGCAGCCCAGGTCATCGGGACCGTCCGTCACCAGCGGGTCACGTGCCGCGCGCAACCAGTCCGTGAAACCCTGACGGGCCCGTATCCCGTCGAACACCATCACGTCACCGCTCTTCCTTCTTTTCCTTCGTGCTGGATTCGATGTGTCCCGGACTCGGTCCGGCCGGGCATGGACAGGTGCTGTCGTGGCCGCGTCACCATCCAGACCAGTGCGAAGAACGCTGTCGAGCCTGCGAGAACGACCGAGGCCGTGGTGACGCCGTACAGCCCGACCAGTGTTCCGGCAGCGAACGCGTACACCGCTTTGGCCAGCGAGGCCACGACATTGCGTACAACCGCGAACCGGCCGACCTCGTGCTCCTGAGGAATCTGGTTGGTCAGGACCTGCATGCAGATCACATGGCAGGTGATGACCAGGGAGAGTGCGAAGCCGACCACGGCGACCACGAGTCTGGTGTCGAACACCGCCATGGTGGCCGCCAATACGGTCGTCGACGGCAAGCCCCACACCAGGACTCGGTGCGACGAGACCACGTTCGTCGACAGCAGGATGCCGGCGAGGAAGCCGCCGCAGATCGTCACGATGTTCAACAAGGCGTAGTACGAGGGCTGGTGCGGGGCAACGCCACTGGCCAAGGGGACGAGCAGGGTGTTCATGTACTGGAGCGCGCCGCTGCCCGGCACCGAGAAGACGAGGACGGCGACCAGTCCGTAGTGCCAGCGGATCGGGGTGGGCTGCGCAGTCGTCGTGACGGACTCGTCCCGTGCCTCACGCCGTACGCGGTCCGCGTATCCCCGGGTTCCCAGGGTCAGGGAGCCCGCGCTCGCGGCGTACGCGGCTGCCGCGCAGAACAGGCCGGTGGTGGCCCAGCCCTGAGCGAGAGCCACCCCGGCCAGTCCCGCGCCCAGGACCTGGCCGATCAGCGAGGCCGACTGGGACATCGCCAGGAAGCGCTTGGCTGTGCCGCCATCGAAAGAGGCCCTGATCAGTCGGTTCAGCGCTGCCTTGTTGAACATCTTCGCGATGGACAGGACCACCTGGCTCAGCGCGATGACGGTGATCGACAACGCCGTGTTGCGTCCGGAGGACATCTGCTGCACCGCAAGGACGAGAGACACCACGGACAGCACCGTGTTGGTGCTGCGAGCCATCAGGTCCGCCCTGCCCCGGTCGGCGAACCTCTTGAACAGCAGACCCAGCAGCGCCGCGGGCAGATAGCCGAGCACGACCATCACGCCGATGAGGAAGGCATTGTTCGTCAGCGCGTAGGTGAGCCAGAGCAGGACGACGGCCTGGCCGCCCTCCGCGAATGAGGACAGCGCGAAGAACAGGGTGAAGAGCAGCCGTGCCGCCGATTGCGGCGGAGGGCCGGAGAGCTTGGACTGCGGCATGGAAGGAAACCTGTCGTCGGTCAGGTGTACGTGATCTCGTCCAGGTGGGCGACGGTGTCGTGCACGTCCTGTTCGCCGGAACACGTGAAGAAGGCGAGCTGGGAGAAGGCGCAGGATCCGTCGGTCCTTGCGTGCGGAGCAGCTGGGTGCATCCCCGGGGAGACCTTGACGACGCCGGGGACGGCGAGCAGGTCGCTGTCCGGTGGAACGCAGCGTCCGCTGCCGGGTTCAGGCGCCGCGATGCCGATTACTCCGCGGTAGCCCGGCAAGGCATGCCGGAGCGGACGGCTGAGACCGGACGGCTTGGCCAGCTGCAGCCGCACGTACTCCTCCCAGAGATCGACGCCGTAGAAATGCCTTAGTGACTCGGCCACCCCACCACCCGCAGGCCGCAGGCCGATCTCCCCGAACAGCAACCTCCCCTTGGACTGGAGCAGTTCAAGGTGGAACACGAAGTCACGGATGCCGAGTGCCGCAGTGATGCGCTGCGCAGCTGCCACAGCGACCGGTCCGCGGGGGTCGGTCGGCGGCAGATGGATGCTGGCCCTGGTGGTTCCTACGGCGCTGAGTACAGGACGGTCGTAGGCCGACGGTATGGCCGCGAGGAGCCGCCCGTCGCGCATGACCCCGTCGCAGTGCAGTTCGCCGTCCACGTCAATGGCTTCCTCGACGAGCAGCAGTTCGTCGCCCGCTGCCGCCAGTGACAGTGCCTCCTCGGTGGGCAGCTTCCGCACTCCCCGGCTGGAGGATCCGGAGAGCGGCTTCATCACGACGGACGGCGGGTACGTGCGACTTCCCACCCCTGCCGCGAAGTCGCCGGAGAGCCAGAAGCACGCTGTGGGAAAGAAGTGTTGGAGACGACGCTTCATCCGCCACTTGTTGGTGGCCACCAGTGCCTCGTCGAAGCCCATTCCCTCCAGCCCGTACCGGCTGCGCAGGAAGGCCGCGAAGGCGAGGTTGCTCTCGGAGGTCGCCAGTACATGCTGGAAGGGCAGCCGTGCCATCAGGGCGTCGACGATCTCCAGCGTCTCGCGGTCGTGGGTGAAGGCCGGTACCGCCTGCGACACAGCACGGGAACCCACGCGCAGATCCACATACTCGATCTCGTCGGTGAACTTGGCACGGGCCTCGTCGAACAGGGCCTTCCCGGTGTTCAGGACGAGGGCACGCGGCTCAGTCACGGCCGCGCTCGTTGAACATGACGATCTCCGTGATGAGTTCACGCAGCTCGGCATTGGTGGGAGCGGACACGATGGCGTGCCCGACACGGCCGTACGCCCCTGTGCGGGCCGTGCCGTCGTGGGGATAGTTGATCTCGTGGAAGGGGAAGCGTTTCTCGAAGTCGGCCTGGGCCAGCTCGGCTCCCTCGAACCGCCGGAGATAGATGTAAGCGAAGAACCGCTCCGGATCCTTCGGAGTCAGCGTCGCCGACGGGTCCTCGCCGAGGGCGAGGCTCACTACCGCGTCGTACAGGTTGACGCCGTGGGTCAGCTCGACGATCTCGGGCAGATGGGCGCCGGAGATGCGGGTGGCGCACTCACTGAAGACCAGTTTCTCGCCGTCCCTGAACGCCTCCAGGTGAAAGACGCAGTTCGGCGCGTCGAGGGCGGCCAGTACCTCTTCGGACAACCGCTGCGCCTTGGGCACGAGCTCCGGATTCTGTTCGGGGGACAGGATCTGGGAGGCGAGGATGCTGCCTTCGTTCCACTTCATCGGTGGCTCGTGGTACTGGGCGACCGAGCTCCACAGCACCTGGCCGCCCCACCGCACGCCGTCGATGTGGATCTCCTGGCCGTGGACGAACGACTCGGCCACGCACGCCACATCTGACCTGTTCCGGGCGTCGTCCATGATGCGGGCGAACTGCTGAGCCGAGTGGACAGCGGTGGTGCGGGCAGCACCGAAGCCGTTGGCCGGCTTGACGACGAAGGGAGTTCCGAGGTCGCTCACCAGGGCGGTGTAGGAGGCCTCCGGCGTCACGTATACGCAGTCCGCCCTGGCCACCTCCCCGGGCAGGGCCGCCTTCTGCAGGAACTTGTCCCGGAAGCGCAGTGCCCTGCCGTAGTCGCGGTCACCGGGCAGTGCGAGGTGTGTGCGGAGCAGGGCGGAGGTGAAGACACCCTGCTCGTGGCCAGTGGCGACGCCGACCACATCGGGGACATCCGCACCGATGACCGCCCGCAGAACCTCTTGTGCGTCCTCCAGGTCGGCGACGCGTCGGAAGGCGCGCCCGTGGAGTGCCTCCTTGTACTTCTCCACCACGTGGAAGGTGTCCAGTCCTCTCCGCCTCAGGGCATCGTCGATGCCCTTGCGGTACCCCAGGACGATCACGGTGCCCATGGTCATGCCCCCAGAGTCAGTCGGTACAGGTCGTGCGTGTGCGGATTGAAGGGTGCCAGAAACCGGAATCCGCGCCTTTCGAAGAAGGCGATGTTCTGGGCGAGGCTGCGCCTCAGCGCGATGTGGATTTCCCGGCAGCCGGCCGCACCGGCCCGCTCGATCACCGCCTCGACCAGGGCCGAGCCGAGTCCGAGCTTTCGGTGGTCGGGGCTGACGGCCAGGAAGCAGAGTGTGTAATGGCTCCCCTCCGGGTACTGCATCACGCAGCCGTGTATCCGGCCGTTGTGACGTGCAATCAACCAGCGCGAGAGCTCCCGTCCCACAGATTCGGCTGTCTGCCGCAAGGCAGTGGGGCGGAATTCCGCCGAGAAGGGCGCGAACGCGCCCTTCAGGACGGTGAGAATCTCCGCAACGTCCTGCTCGGCGGCAGCTTCTACGGAAACGTCCCTGGCGCATTCCCCGCTCGTCGCCTCACTCATGGTCCGGAGCGCCGACCGCCGGAGTCTGCGCCGTGAAGAGTTCGCTGTGGTATGGGATGGCGAGTTCGCCGTCCTTCTCGTGCGCGGCGACGAGCGCGGCGAGGCGGTCGAGGAGAACCTCACCGTGGGTGGCGAGGCCGCGTTGGACCTGTGTCGACGACTTCGCGAAACCGATGAAGTCCTTCGCCGCCATTGACATCGCCCAGTCGGCGGTCGTGACCTCCACCTCGCCGTCCGAGGGGGAGAAGACCTCGCGTAGTTCGCAAGCGAAGTCGAAGGAGCGGTAGTGGCGGCTGTAGCCGGGACTGAGTTCCTCCAGCAGGCTTTCGTATGCGTCGAGGAACGCGCTCACCGCGAAGTTCCGGTTGTTCTGGATGATCGCGACAGCGCCTCCGGGCCGCAGGCACCGCTGGGCCGCGCGCAGGAACCGTGGCCGGTCCATCCACTGGAAGGACTGGGCGGCGACGATCAGGTCGATGTCAGTGGCCTGCTCCAAGAAGGGCTCCGCCTCACCGACGGCCCACCGGACCTGGGGGAACTTTTCCTTCCCCATGGCCACCATGTCGGTCGACAGATCGACGGCCTCGTACCGGCAAGCCGGCCCCAGCACCGGGATCAGCCCCTCCAGCACGATGCCCGTACCCGCGCCCGCGTCGATGACGTGTCGCTCGGCCCGCTGCGGTGTCCGGCGTGCGATCTCCCGCACCAGTTCTGCCGGATAGCGAGGGCGGTACCGCTCGTAGTCCTCGGACAGTGTGTCGAACTTCTGCTTCCCGGTTTCCACGCCCGCTCCCTTGCTTCCTGTCACAGCTGTTCGGCCATGCCGTCCGGCTCATGCGTCGGCTCATCGGTGTAACGGCCTGGTGGCCTGCGGAGATTGAGCTTTGTCCGCAGCGTGCCGTCCCGATAGGAATTCTTGTACACTCCAAGTTTCTGCAGCTCCGGGACGACATGCTCGACGAACTCATCAAGCCCGCCGGGCAGATACGACGGCATGATGTTGAAACCGTCGGCCGCGCCGGTACGCAGCCACCGGGCCATGGTTTCGGCGACCTTTCGGTAGGAGCCGATGAGAACCAGATGGCCGCGGGCGACCGTCATGCGTTCGTAGAGCTGCCTGATGGTCAAGCCCTCGTCCCGAGCCAGCTTCTCGATCAGGGCGCGTCGGCTCTGGTTCCCGTTGGACGGCGGTAGCTCGGGCAGCGGCCCGTCCACGTCGTATCCGGAAAGGTCGAACCCGCCGACGAGGTCGGACAGCATGGCGACGCCGAGTCGGGGGTGGATGAGGTCCTGCAACGCCTCGAACTTCTCCTGCGCCTCCTGGTCCGTGGCGCCGATGAACGGGCACATACCGGGCATCACCAAGACGTCCTCGTTCAGCCGGGAGTAGGACGGCAGGCGCCGCTTGAGGTCCTGGCAGAAGGCCCGCGCGCTGTCGATGTCGGACTGGGCGGTGAAGACGACCTCGGCGGTCCGGGCCGCCAGCTCCTTCCCGTCTTCCGAGGAGCCCGCCTGGACGACGACGGGGTAACCCTGGGGTGGGCGGCGGAGGTTCAGCTCTCCGCGCACCCGGAAGTGAGCGCCTTGGTGGTCGAGTACGTGCCGGCGTGCCGGATCGTAGAAGACGCCCCCGTCCTTGTCCCGCGGGAAGGCGTCGTCGTCCCAGCTGTCCCACAGCCCGGTGACGACGTCGAAGAACTCGTCCGCCGTCGGACACTCCCCTGACTGCGGCGATACGCAGGGCAGGGTTGTCGTGGACCGGTGCCTCGCTGTGCGGGCGAGGGCAGCGGATTCGACCGGTCACCGGCGGACGAACCGGGACGGCCGAACGGGCCGGGCCGAGTTCGCTCGCCGCACCGGGACCGGCCCCGCCGCCGTCCGCCGCGGACTGCGCCGTCCGACGGACGCCGCGGTGCTCACCTTCCGCTGCGATTCCTGTGGGGCGTCGCCGCTCCACCGCCGCGCCGGAGTCCGGTCGCCCCTGGCCGGCGCGGCGCCGGGCCGAGGTTCCTCTGGCCTCGGTGCCCGGACAGGGCCGAAAGACACGCCTACACGACCGCCGTCCACTGCGCATCCCGTGTGCTGCCTGCCCACGGCGACCCGGGAGGGGCCATACGGGTGGTGTTCATCCGAAGAACTGCGCGGGAGCGGCGTCGCTCCCACACTCCTCGAGATGCGTACACATCATGAGAAAGGTATGTAAAGCGCTCAACCCGAAAGTGAGGGGTCATGGCCGCCTTCAAGGTCAGGAATCTGTGGAACGCGTTCGTCACCGCGTTCTTCGCACTGCTTGCCTCGGTGGGGCTCACCACCGCCACTGCCGCCGCTGCCACGTCGCAGCCCGCCGTACAGACGCCCGACGAGCCCCTGAAGGCCCGTTCGCAGGTGTCCGGCGCGGTCCTGCCGGCGCAGAGCAGGAGAGCGGCCCCGACACGCTGGCTGTCCACGGCGCGGGGCCGGTCGCTGCCGCCGACGATGAAGCAGCGCATCGGTGCCGAGGCACACGGTGCCTCGCCGGCCACCCGGCAGCTGTCCGCCGTCGAAGCCGACGCCGCCGACATGACCGAAGCGGACTCTGCGGCCGCCGTCCCCGCCGTCTCGTCCGCCGTCAGCACGGCACCCGCTGTCGCGGCCGCCGCACCCGGTTCGCAGCGGGTGGCACGCGCGGCACACCCCGCGGCCGGTGACCCGGCTGCCGCCCCCGTCCGCACGGCGTACGCCGTAGCGGCGTGAGGCGCCGGGAGCGTCCTTCTCTCCCGGCGCCGTCGCCCTTGAGGACGGATTGCGGTCAGCGACCTTCGTCGCGGTCCCCGGACTCCGCCTCGTCCTGCTTCACCTGGACCTCGGGATCGAGATCGGCCTTGGTGCTGCCGTCGACGGACGTCAGCGGAGCCTGGTCGGAGACCTCCGTGGCGGCGGGCGGTTCCACCAGCCAGTCGGGGTTCGCCTGCTTGTCCCACCACTTCCACGCGGCGAAGGCGCCGCCGGCCAGCACGCCGACCAGTGCGACACCCTTGAAGACACGTCCGGCCTTCGAGCGCCGTTCGTGCTTCCTCACAAGCTTCTGGATCTCCTTCGCCGTCACCTGTCCGCGCAGCGCGGCCAGCGCGGCTGCGGAACGTGCCGCAGCCTCCTCCCGTACGGGCTGGGCGACGGCCATCGCGTGCCCGACACGCGGAACGGTGTAGTCAGCCGCCTGACGAGCCGCCTTGCGTGCCTGACCGGCAGCACGGTGCGCTGCCTTGTCGAGCTTTGGCGGTACATGCGGCGCCACGTACGCGCCGTACTGAACACGGGCCTGCGTAGCGGCCTTCGAGACTTTCGGCGCGAGCCGTACACGGGCATCGCGCGCATAGTGCGCGGCCTGCTCCTTGGCCGTGCCGGCGTAGGGCGCCACCACTTCCGCGGCGTGCCGCACGCTGTCCTTCGCCGTACCGGTCGCGGCGCGCACGCTGTCGATGCGGGTCACGGGATCCTCCTCCTCGGTGGCGTTCTGGGGGACTGGGGTTTATCCCCAGTTGGGCACAGTTCCGCCTTTCCACCCGATTGAAAATCATGCCTGTTGAGCGCTCCCCCGGCACCCGGGGCGGGCATCCGGGTCATGTCGGGCCCATGCGGACGACCCTGCCACCTCTCCCTGCACTGCGCACCGGCGCGACGGCCACCCGGTTGCTTTTCCGTGTACGTGGTCCTGCCGTGCGAGGATCGGGGGACGTCAGAGAAGACTTACGGAAGGCAGACCGTGGCCGAGCAGCTGTACGCCACCCTGAAGACCAACCAAGGCGACATCGAGATCCGGCTTCTGCCGAACCACGCGCCCAAGACGGTGAAGAACTTCGTCGAACTCGCGACCGGCGAGCGCGAATGGGTCCACCCGGCCACCGGCAAGAGGTCCACGGACAAGCTGTACGACGGCACCGTCTTCCACCGTGTGATCAGCGGCTTCATGATCCAGGGCGGCGACCCGCTGGGCAACGGCACGGGCGGCCCGGGCTACGAGTTCGCCGACGAGTTCCACCCGGAACTGTCCTTCAACAAGCCGTATCTGCTGGCCATGGCCAACGCCGGCCCGGGCACCAACGGCTCGCAGTTCTTCATCACCGTGTCGCCGACCGCGTGGCTGACACGCAAGCACACCATCTTCGGCGAGGTCGCGACCGACGCAGGCAAGAAGGTCGTGGACGCCATCGTCGCCACCCCGACCAACCCGCGCACCGACCGCCCGCTCAACGACGTCGTCATCGAGTCGGTCGTCGTGGAGAAGCGCGAGGGCTGATCCCGCGGGATTCCCGTACGGGAACCTTTTCGCCCTGGCCGTCCGTAAGGATGGGCAGGGCGATGTCGCGCGAGCCCAGAAGGACGAGGGGACCTCATGGACCAGGCGCCAGGCAGTCCGCAGGAGCCGCAGGACACCCATGGCCTGCCGGCGTGCTACCGGCATGCGGGCCGTGAGACGGGCATCCGCTGCGCCCGCTGCGAGCGGCCGATCTGCACGGACTGCATGATCAGCGCGTCGGTCGGCTTCCAGTGCCCGGACTGCGTGCGTACCGGCTCGGGCACGGGGCACGCCCCGGACGCGAGCAGGCCGCGGACGATCGCTGGCGGAACGGTGGTGGCGGATCCGCGGCTGGTGACGAAGGTGCTGCTGGCGATCAACCTCGCGGTGTACGTCGTGGGGCTCGCGCTGGGGGAGCAGTTCATCCATCGGCTCACCCTGATCGGGGACGCCCTCGATCAGGGTGAGCCGGTGGGAGTGGCGGGCGATGGCGAGTGGTACCGCCTGCTGACCTCGGTGTTCCTGCACCAGGAGGTGTGGCACATCTTCTTCAACATGCTCCTGCTGTGGTGGCTCGGCGGCTCGTTGGAACAGGCGCTGGGACGCGCGCGTTTCCTTGCGCTCTATCTGATCTCCGGGCTCGCCGGCAGTGCGCTGACCTATCTCATCGCCGAGCCCAATGTCGGCTCCCTCGGCGCCTCAGGCGCCATCTACGGGCTGTTCGGGGCCACCATCGTCCTGATGCGCCGGATGCGCTACGACATGCGCCCCATCCTGGCGCTGCTGGCGATCAACCTCGTGATCACCTTCGTGGCGCCGGGCATCGCCTGGCAGGCCCACGTCGGCGGTCTCGTCGCCGGCGCCGCCATCGCCTACGGCATGGTCCACGCCCCGCAGGGCAAGCGGCGCACCCTGGTGCAGTTCGGTACGTGCGCGCTCGTCCTGCTGGTCTCCGTCGGGATCGCGCTGGCGCGGACCGCCGCGCTCACATGACCCGGAGCGGCACCTTTCCCCAAAGTTGTCCACAGCGTGTGTCGGATCTTGTGCACGCCGTGGGGAACAAGCGTGCCCCTCGCCAGTGACCTGGGGATTCCCAGTCGGAGCGAGGGGCCGTTCGCTTCACCGGCATGGCCGAAGCAGTCACATCGGCGTCAACGCCCGGAGAGTTATCCACAGATCGTCTGACCTTTTCCCCTGACTGTGGACAACCATGTGGATAACCTCAGGGCAGAGCTTGACGCCGACGCGCGGACGCTACTTCCACTGGGTGGAGACGCCGAAGCCCGCGGCGATGAACCCGAAGCCCGCGACGATGTTCCAGTTCCCGAAGCTCTGGATCGGCAGATCGCCCTCGGTCACGTAGAAGAGAACGATCCAGGCGAGTCCGATCAGGAACAACGCGAGCATCACCGGGGCGACCCAGCTGCGACTGGTGAGCTTGATGTTCGTGGACTGCTTCGAGGCCGGCGGCGGCGTGAAGTCGGCCTTCTTGCGGATACGTGACTTCGGCACGAGGGACTCTCCTGTCGATGCGCTTGCGTGACCGCGCAGGTAACTGTGGCTGGCGCCGGGGCCGGCGCGAGGGGGACCACTGATCCCCCGGGCGTCCGTTAGCGTAGTGCTTCCGCGGTGCCGAAGGAGATAAGGGTACGTTGAGCAATTCTGCCGACTCTCCGCAAGGGCCGGTTCGCCGCACCGAGTGGCGGCCTGTCCGGCTGCTCACGGCTGCCGTCTTCGCCCTCGCCGGGTTGATCTTCGTAACCAGTTTCAACGCCGCCAAGGGCACGGATCTGCGCACCGACGACTCCCTGTTGAAACTCTCCGACCTGATCAGGCAGCGCAGCGCGGACAACGGCGACCTCGAGGAGTCCACCGCCGCCGTACGGGAGGACGTCGACGCCCTCGCCCAGCGCGACAATGGCGCCACGGAGGCGGAGGACGCCGAGCTCACGGCCCTGGAGGCGTCCGCGGGCACCGAGAAGCTGAGCGGCGAGGCCGTGAGCGTCACCCTCGACGACGCCCCGCCGAACGCACAGGCCGCCCCGGGCTATCCCGAGCCCCAGGCCAACGACCTGGTCATCCACCAGCAGGACCTGCAGGCCGTGGTCAACGCGCTGTGGCAGGGCGGGGCCAAGGGGGTCAGGGTCATGGACCAGCGGCTGATCTCCACCAGCGCCGTACGGTGCGTGGGCAACACGCTGATCCTCCAGGGCCGCGTCTACTCCCCGCCCTACAAGATCACCGCTGTCGGTGACCAGGAAGCCCTCAAGAAGGCGCTGGCCAAGTCCCCCGCGATCCAGAACTACCAGCTGTACGTGGAGGCCTACGGCCTCGGCTGGAAAGTGGACGAGGACGAGCGGGTGACTCTTCCCGGTTACTCGGGCACAGTGGATCTCCACTACGCGAAGCCCGCCGGGTAGCCCTCGGCCGCCGGCGGGTGCCGCCCGGTCGGTGGAGCCTGGGGGTGCACGTGAGGGTGCGGCTGCTCGTACGGACCTTCAGCGAACTGTGCGTCACCGCGGGCACCGTGATCGTGCTGTTCGTCGTGTACGTGCTGTTCTGGACCGGCATCGAGGCCGAGGGCGCGACGGACGGACAGATCGACCGGCTGCGGGAGAGCTGGGCCGAGGCGCCCGTGGCCATGCCCGCCCCCCGCCCCACGCGGCCGCCCGCCCCCAGGGCGTACGAGCCCGGGAAGCCGTTTGCGGTCATGTACATTCCCCGCTTCGGGAAGGACTGGGACTGGCCGGTCCTCGAGGGCACGGGCCCGGGGGTCCTCAAGAAGGGTCTCGGGCACTACGCTGGGACCGCGGCTCCGGGCGAGCAGGGCAACTTCGCGGTCGCCGGCCACCGCCGCACCTACGGCGACCCCTTCAAGGACGTGCCGCGGCTACGCGCCGGGGACGCCGTCGTGCTGACGGACGGGACGACCTGGTTCACGTACCGGATCGTGCGAACGCCGTACCGCACGCTCCCCACCGACGTCGGCGTCATCGCCCCCGTGCCCGACCCGGTCGAGGCGGGCGCGGCGGGACTGGACGGGCCGGGCCGCTATCTGACGCTGACCACGTGCGAGCCGGAGTGGGGCAGCAGCCACCGGCTCGTCGTCTGGGCCCACCTCGATACGACGGAGCCTGTGACCGAGGGCAAACCGCGAGCTTTCCACAGCTGACCCACCCCCACCCTCGCCGCCCTTTAGTCTGGTGCCGTACCGAACGGAAAGGGACGGCATGTACGGCTGGATCTGGCGGCATCTGCCGGGGAACGCATGGGTGCGGGCGCTCATCTCGCTCGTGCTGGTCCTGGCGGTCGTCTACGTGCTGTTCCAGTACGTCTTCCCGTGGGCGGAGCCGCTGCTCCCGTTCAACGATGTGACGGTCGACGGAGAGGGGACGGCCCGATGAGCGCACGCATCCTCGTCGTCGACAACTACGACAGCTTCGTCTTCAACCTCGTGCAGTACCTGTACCAGCTGGGCGCCGAGTGCGAAGTGGTGCGCAACGACGAGGTGTCCCTGGAGCACGCGCAGGACGGCTTCGACGGCGTGCTGCTCTCCCCCGGCCCCGGCGCGCCCGAACAGGCCGGTGTCTGCATCGACATGGTGCGCCACTGCGCGTCCACCGGCGTGCCCGTCTTCGGCGTCTGCCTGGGCATGCAGTCGATGGCGGTCGCGTACGGCGGTGTGGTCGACCGCGCGCCCGAGCTGCTGCACGGCAAGACCTCCCTGGTCTCCCACGGGGGCAAGGGTGTCTTCGCCGGACTGCCGTCGCCGTTCACGGCGACGCGCTACCACTCGCTGGCCGCCGAGCCCGCGGAGCTGCCGGCCGAGCTGGAGGTGACCGCGCGTACGGCCGACGGCATCATCATGGGCCTGCGCCACCGTGAACTGCCCGTCGAGGGCGTGCAGTTCCACCCCGAGTCGGTTCTGACCGAGCACGGGCATCTGATGCTCGCCAACTGGTTGGAGCAGTGCGGCGACGCCGGAGCCGTGGGGCGTTCGGCAGGTCTCGCACCGGTGGTGGGCAAGGCACTGGCGTGAGCGCCGTGCGCCCCGGGCATGGGCAGGAGCACGGGCGGCAGTTCGGCGGCGGGGGCTACGACCCACTGACGGACCCCTTGCCATCGGGCGAGCACGCTGCCCCGCGGCCCCGGGCATCGGACATCGCTGCCGGGCAGGAGGAGCAGCCCCCGCCCGCGACGCCGTACACGGAACCGCTGTCCGGGGACCCGGTCGACTGGTACGACCGCGAGGGGTACCGGCAGGACTGGTACGGCCAGGGGGCCGCGGGCGAGCCGGAACCGGACTCCTACCGCCTGCCGTCGGATGGCCCGGTGACCCGGCAGCAGGGCCGGCACCGGAGCGAACAGCCCGCGGCGCGGACGGCCGTCTTCGATTCACCGGTGCCCGATTCACCGGTGCCCGTTCCACCGGTGCCCGTTCCACCGGTGCCCGATACACCGGCTGCCGAAGCGATGGCGCCCGTCACGGAGGCGTCAGGGCAGGCCCGGCCCCCCACCGTCCTCGTGCCCGACGACGAGACGGTGGCGCTGCGCACGTCCGACACGCGCCGCGCGGCCGAGGCGCCGCCGGGGCCCGGCCGGGCCGAGCGGCGCAGGGCGGCGAAGGGCAAGGGCCGCAGACGTGCCGCTCCCGAGGCAGCGAAGACGCCCGCCGAGCCGGCGAAGCCGCTCTCCAGGGTCGAGGCCCGGCGTGCTGCCAAGGCGGCCAAGGACAGCCCGGCGGTCATCGCCAGCCGGGCGATCGGCGAGCTGTTCATCACCTTCGGCGTGCTGATGCTGCTGTTCGTCACCTATCAGCTGTGGTGGACGAACGTGCTGGCCGGACAGCAGGCCGACAAGGCGGCGAACAGGATCCAGGACGACTGGGCCAACGGACGCAAGCCCGATGCCTTCGAACCGGGTCAGGGCTTCGCCATCATGTACATCCCCAAACTGGACGTCGTCGTCCCCATCGCCGAAGGTATCGACAAGCACGGCGTGCTGGACCGCGGCATGGTGGGCCACTACAGCGAGGGCAAGCTCAAGACCGCGATGCCCCAGGACAAGCAGGGCAACTTCGCGGTCGCCGGCCACCGCAACACCCACGGCGAACCATTCCGCTACATCAATCGCCTGGAGCCCGGCGACCCCATCGTCGTCGAGACGCAGGACACCTACTACACGTACGAGATGGCGAGCATCCTGCCGCAGACCCCGCCGTCGAACGTCAGCGTGATCGGCCCCGTGCCGCCCGGCTCAGGCTTCACCCGGCCTGGCCGGTACATCACGCTGACGACCTGCACGCCCGAATTCACCAGCACCTTCCGCATGATCGTGTGGGGCAAGATGGTCGAGGAACGGCCGCGCAGCAAGGGCAAACCCGACGCACTCGTCGGCTGATGACGTCGGCCGAGACACTTCAGGACAGGAACAGGTGCAGTGGCACGTGCACGAGGCCGGATCGCCGGCGCCATCAGCGTCTTCGGCGAGCTGCTCATCACCGCGGGCGTGGTGCTGGGGCTCTTCGTCGTCTACTCGTTGTGGTGGACGAACGTCCTCGCCGACCGCGAGGCCTCCGCACAGGGCGACCGGATGCGCGACGGCTGGTCGAACAGCGGCCCGGGTGAGCTGGACACCAGGGACGGCATCGGGTTCCTGCACGTACCCGCCATGAACAACGGCGAGGTGCTGGTCAAGAAGGGCACGGAGACCGATGCCCTCAACGACGGCGTCGCCGGTTACTACACCGAACCGATCAAGTCGGCGCTCCCCTGGGACGACAAGGGCAACTTCACGCTGGCGGCGCACCGCGACGGCCACGGCGCCAAGTTCCACAACATCCACAGGCTGCGCGCCGGCGATCCGATCGTCTTCGAGACGAAGGGCACCTGGTACATCTACAAGGTCTACAAGACGCTCCCGAAGACCTCGAAGTACAACGTGGAGGTGCTGAAGCCGGTCCCGGAGGAGTCGGGCAAGCAGAAGGCGGGCCGCTACATCACGCTGACGACGTGCACGCCGGTCTACACGTCCGACTACCGGTACATCGTCTGGGGCGAGCTGGAGCGCACGGAGAAGGTGGACGCGAAGCGGACGCCGCCGGCGGAGCTGCGCTAGCCGGCCCGGCGGTCTTCGACGGCCCGGCGGTTCTGGGCTGCCGACGGCTTTGGGCGGCCCGGCGGTTCTGGGCTGCCCGGGCCGGACGGGCCGCACGGCATGGGAATGCCCCGGCACCCTTGGGTGGGTGCCGGGGCATTCCGCCGGTCGGGAAGGCCGGTCAGGCAGACCGTTCCGGTAGGGCGTCAGTCGCCATCGTTGCCGCCGAGGAAGCCGCCGCCGTCACCGCCGTTGCCGCCGTTGCCGCCGTCCCCGCCGATCGTCTGGAGAAGGACCGTCGTGGTGGCCGGGTCGGCCGGTGTGCCCGGCGGCGGGTTGGACGCGACCACGAGGGCGTTGTCGTCCGAGCTGCTGCCCTCGGCGAACTGGACGCTCGTGAATCCGGCCTGCGCCAGCATCTGCTTGGCCTCGCCGACCCGCTTCCCCACGATCCCGGGCACCGGGACCTGGGTCTGCTGCGGGCCCTTGGAGACCTGGAGCGTCACCTTCGAGCCCTTGGCCACCAGACCCGGCTGCGGGTCCTGGGCGACGACCTGGTTCGCCGGCTCATTGGAGTCGACGTCGCTGCGGACCACCTCGAACCCGGCCAGCTCCAGCTGCACCTTCGCCGCGTCGAACTGGCGGCCCACCACGTTCGGCAGGTTCTCCTTGGCCTGCTTGGCGACCGTCAGGGTGACCTCGGTGCCCTTCTCGGCCATGCTCCGGCCGGGCGGGTTCTGCTCCAGGACCGTCCCCGGGTCCTCCTCGGCGGACTCGACCTCCTTGACGTCGACCTCGAAGCCGTCCTCCTCCAGGAGCTCGGTCGCCGACTCGACGTCCTTGTCGACGACATCGGGGACCTTCACCTTGGGCGCGCCTTCCGAGACGACCACGGTGACGATGCTGCCCTCGGGGATCTCGCCGGACGCGGGATTCTGGGTGCAGATCCTGCCCTTGGGCTGGTCGCAGCGCTGGGTACCGGACTCCTGTACCTCGACCTTGGCGTTCTCGCCGCGGTTCTTCGCCTCGTCCAGGGTCATGCCCACCAGCTGGGGCACGGGCACGTTGTTGGCGCCGCCGCTGTCACCGAAGATCGACCGGCCGATCAGTACCGCGCCGATCAGGACCAGGATGCCCGCGACGACCAGCAGGATCGTCGAGGTGCTCGACTTCTTCTGGCGTCTGCGGTCCGGGCGGTCGTCGTAACCGCCGTAGCCGCCGTCGTCCGGGTTCACCGGGGGCAACATCGAGGTCTGGCCGGCCGGGTCGGCCTGGCGCAGCGCCGTCGTCGGCTGGTCGTCGGGGCCGTAGCCGCCGCCGTAGCCGACGGCACCCATCGCCGCCGTCGCCGCGACCGGCTGGCCGTCGAGGCACGCCTCGATGTCGGCACGCATCTCGTCGGCCGACTGGTAGCGGTAGTCGGGGTCCTTGACCAGGGCCTTCAACACGATCGCGTCCATCTCGGGCGTGATCTCGGGGTCGAAGTTGCTGGGCGGCTGCGGCTCTTCCCGTACGTGCTGGTACGCCACGGCCACCGGGGAGTCGCCCACGAACGGCGGGCGCACGGTGAGGAGCTCGTAGAGCAGGCAGCCGGTGGAGTACAGGTCGGAGCGGGCGTCGACCTGCTCACCCTTCGCCTGCTCCGGAGAGAGGTACTGCGCGGTGCCGATGACGGCCGCGGTCTGCGTCATGGTCATGCCGGAGTCGCCCATCGCGCGGGCGATGCCGAAGTCCATGACCTTGACCTGGCCGGTGCGCGTCAGCATGACGTTCGCCGGCTTGATGTCGCGGTGGACGATGCCGTTGCGGTGCGAGTACTCAAGGGCCTGGAGGATGCCGATCGTCATCTCCAGGGTGCGCTCGGGCAGCAGCTTGCGGCCCGAGTGCAGCAGCTCGCGCAGGGTGGACCCGTCGACGTACTCCATGACGATGTACGGGATCGACACCCCGGCGCCACCGCCGGAGGCGTTGTCGTACACCATGTCCTCGCCGGTGTCGTAGACAGCGACGATCGCCGGGTGGTTGAGCGAGGCGGCCGATTGGGCCTCACGGCGGAACCGGGCCTGGAAGGACGGGTCGCGGGCCAGGTCGGCCCGCAGCGTCTTCACGGCGACGGTACGGCCGAGCCGGGTGTCGTGGGCGAGGTAGACCTCGGCCATGCCACCACGGCCGAGCACCGAGCCCAGTTCGTACCGGCCGCCGAGGCGACGCGGCTCTTCCATAACCTTCCAGCCCTCTCCGTCAGTCCCGACCGCACCCGTGTGTGGTCCGCCGGTGTGCTGTTCGCGCAAAGGCTACCGGGCACCTACTGCGTGATCCGCCCGGGAGCGAATGCTGATACCCGACCGGTATCGCAATGTGCAGGTATGCGGGTCGGGAGTGATCCTGGTCACTCCTGCTGGTCGAGCACCGCCTCCATCACGGCCTTGGCGATGGGAGCCGCGAGGCCACCACCGGAGATGTCGTCGCGGCGGGCCTTGCTGTCCTCGACGACGACAGCGACGGCGACGGGGGATCCGTTGTCGTCCTTGGCGTACGAGATGAACCAGGCGTAGGGGTTCTTGCTGTTGTTCTCACCGTGCTGGGCCGTACCGGTCTTGCCGCCGACCTTCACGCCGTTGATCGCCGCACGGCTGCCGGTGCCGCTCTCGACCACGTTCTCCATCATCTGCTGGAGGAGCTGCGCGTTCTTCTGCGAGAGCGGACGGCTCATCTCCTCCGGGTCGTTCTGCTGGATGGTGTCCAGGTTCGGGGAGACCAGTTTGTCGATCATGTACGGCTTCATCAGCCTGCCGTCGTTGGCGATCGCCGCCGCGACCATGGCCATCTGGAGCGGGGTGGCCGCAGTGTTGAACTGGCCGATGGAGGACTGCGCGTTGCCGTCCCGGTTCATCTCCTTGTCGTAGACGGACGCCGAGGCACGGACCGGGGTGTCGATCTCCGCGTTGTTGAAGCCGAACTTCTCCGCCATCTCGACCATCTTGTCCCGGCTCACGTCGTCGCCGAGCTTGGCGAAGACGGAGTTGCAGGAGACCCGCATCGCCTCGTTCAGGCTGGCGTTCTCGCAGCCGCTGGCGTGGTTTTCCATCGGCGTCCGGGTGCCCGGCAGGATGTACGGCTCCGGGGTCTCGGTCGGGGCGTCGATGTCGTCGATCGCGCCGTACTCCAGGGCAGCCGCGGCCGTGACCACCTTGAACGTCGAACCGGGCGGGTAGGTCTCGCGGAGCGCGCGGTTGAGCATCGGCTTGTCACTGTCCTTGGTCAGTGACGTCCACGCCTCCCCGTCCTTCTTCAGACGGCCGGCGAACGAGGACGGGTCGTAGGACGGCGTGGAGGCGAGGGCGAGGATCTCGCCGGTCTTCGGGTTGATCGCCGCGACAGCGCCCTTCTTGTCGCCGAGACCCTCGAACGCGGCCTTCTGGGCCTTGCCGTTGAGGGTGGTGACGACGTTGCCGCCCTTCTTTTTGTCGCCGGTGAACATCGCCATCGTGCGGTCGAAGAAGAGCTGGTCGGAGTTGCCGCTGAGGATGCCGTCCTGGAGCTTCTCGATCTGGTTGGCGCCGAAGACCTGCGAGGCGTATCCGGTCACCGGAGCCCACATGGGCCCGTCCGTGTAGGTCCGCTTGTACCTGTAGTACTCGTCGTCCGTCTCGACCGAGCCGGTGATCGCCTTGCCGTCGACGATGATGTTGCCGCGTTCGTGCGCGTAGCGTTCGATCTCGACGCGCTTGTTCTTCTTGTTGGCGTTCAGCTCGTCGGCCCGGACGTACTGGAGCCAGTTGTCCCTGATCATCAGGGCGAGGACGAGGAGTCCGCAGAAGATCGCGATCCGGCGCAGGGGCTTGTTCACGGTCGGACCACCTGGGTCATCTCGGCGTCGGGTGACGGGGCGGGCGAGGGCGCGGGACGGCGTGCGGTGTCGCTGATACGGATCAGGATGCCGATCAGGGCCCAGTTGGCGATGACGGACGAACCACCGGCCGCGAGGAACGGCATCGTCATACCGGTCAGCGGGATGAGGCCCATCACACCGCCGGCGACGACGAAGACCTGGAGGGCGAAGGCACCGGACAGACCGATCGCCAGCAGCTTGCCGAACGGGTCGCGGGCCGCCAGCGCGGTCCGTACACCGCGCTCGATGATCAGGCCGTACAGCAGCAGGAAGGCCATCACACCGGCCAGCCCCAGCTCCTCGCCGACCGTGGCGAAGATGAAGTCGGAGTTCGCGGCGAAGGCGATCAGGTCGGAGTTGCCCTGGCCCCAGCCGGTGCCGAGGGTTCCTCCGGCGCCGAACGACATCAGCACCTGTGTCATCTGGTCGCAGGCAAAGGCCGTGCTGGTGCCCGGCTCCGCGGTCTCCAGGCACTCGAAGGGGTCGAGCCAGGCGGCCACACGGGCCTGGACGTGACTCGCGAACTGGGACACGACGACCGCGCCGGCCATGGACATCAGCAGACCCATGACGATCCAGCTGGTCCGCTCGGTGGCCACGTACAGCATGACCACGAACATGCCGAAGAAGAGCAGTGACGTACCGAGGTCGTTCTCGAAGATCAGGATCAGCAGGCTCATGGCCCAGATCGTGATGATCGGACCGAGGTCGCGGCCGCGCGGAAGGTACAGACCCATGAACCGACGGCTGGCGAGCGCGAGGGCGTCGCGCTTGACCATGAGGTACCCGGAGAAGAAGACCGCGATGACGATCTTCGCGAACTCACCGGGCTGGATGGAGAATCCGCCGACTCTGATCCAGATCTTGGCGCCGAAGATCGGTGTTCCGAGCCCCGGCACCAGCGGCAGCAGCAGCAGGACGATGGACGCCGCCATCGAGATGTACGTGAACCGCTGCAGGATGCGGTGGTCCTTCAGGACCAGCAGGACACCGACGAACAGCGCGATGCCGAGCGCCGAGTACATCAGCTGGTTGGTGGCCTGCGGAGCGAAGTCGCTGCGCGCCAGCAGCCGGGGCGACTGGTCGAGCCGCCAGATGAGCACCAGGCCGAGACCGTTCAGCAGCGTCGCCAGCGGCAGCAGCAGCGGGTCCGCGTACTTGGCGAACTTCCGCACCACGAGGTGGGCGACGCCTGCGAGCAGACCCAGGCCGAGCCCGTAGCCGAGCATGCCCGTAGGCACCTCGCCGTCGAGAGCGAGCCCGACGTTGAGGTAGGCGAACACCGGAATCGCGACGGCGAACCCGAGCAGCATCAGCTCGGTGTTCCGTCGGCTCGGTGCGTCGATCGCACCGATCGTGGTCGTGTTGGTGACAACGCTCATGGTGGAGAAGGCCCCCTACGGCCCTGTTACTGCTTGCCGCAGTTCGAGGCCAGCTTCTGCTCCTCCTCCGAGAGGGTGGGACCCGGAGAGGGAGCGGCTGTCGGCTTGGTCTTGGCGTTCTGGGTGGTGGGCGTCCCGGCCGTGTCTTCGGCCTCGGCGTCGCCCGTGCCGGGCGGCGGGGTGCTGGCGCGGTCGGCCGCCTCGCGGCGCTGCTCGTCCTTCTTGCAGGCGGTGGCCTGGCGGGCGAGCTCGTCGATCTTTGCCCGGGCCTTGCCGAGGTTGTCCTCGGTGATCGTCGCCTCCACCCGCTTGCGCTGGTAGGGCGGTAGGTACTTGAGTTCGATCTCGGGGTGGTCCTTCTCCATCGCCGAGAGCGAGACCCACGCGAGATCCTGGCTGATGCCCCGGTAGAGCGCCACGTGCTCGTCGTTCGATCCCACGTAGTACTGGGTCTGGGTCCAGCGGTAACCGCCGTAGAGCCCGCCGCCCACGACCGCGAGCGCGAGGACCATCAGGAACGACCGCTTCAGCCACTTGCGGCCGCCGCGCTTGACGAAGTCGTCGTCGGTGAAGGACCCGAAGGAGCCCTCCGGGGGCATGCCGCCGTATCCGTCGCCGGAGCCGGGCGGGCCGAAGCTCCCGCCCGGAGCCGGGGGTGCCGAGGGACGGCCGAGGCCCGCCGCGCGGCCGGCCGGGGTCTGCATCGCGCCGCCGTCGTTCAGCTGGTGCTGGTTCTCGGCGACCGCGCCGACGACGACCGGGGTGTCGCTCAGCCGTGCGGCGAGCGTGTCACCGGAATCGGTGTCGAGGACGTCGGCGACGATGCAGGTGATGTTGTCGGGTCCGCCGCCGCGCAGGGCGAGCTGGATCAGGTCCTGAACGGTCTCCTGCGGCCCCTGGTAGCTGGCGAGCGTCTCCTCCATCGTCTGGTGGGAGACGACGCCGGACAGGCCGTCGGAGCAGATCAGGTAGCGGTCGCCGGCGCGGACCTCGCGGATGGAGAGGTCGGGCTCGACATGGTCGCCGCTGCCCAGCGCGCGCATCAGCAAGGACCGCTGCGGGTGGGTGGTGGCCTCTTCCTCGGTGATGCGGCCCTCGTCGACGAGCCGCTGCACCCAGGTGTGGTCCTGTGTGATCTGGGTCAGCACGCCGTCGCGCAGCAGGTACGCGCGGGAGTCGCCGACATGGACGAGGCCGAGGCGCTGACCGGTCCACAGCAGTGCGGTGAGCGTGGTGCCCATGCCTTCGAGCTGGGGATCCTCCTCGACCATCAGCCGCAGCTGGTCGTTGGCCCGCTGCACGGCGGTGCCGAGCGAGGTGAGGATGTCCGAGCCGGGCACGTCGTCGTCGAGCGTCACGAGCGTGGAGATGACCTCGGAGGAGGCGACCTCGCCGGCGGCCTGGCCGCCCATGCCGTCCGCGATGGCAAGGAGGCGGGGGCCGGCGTAACCGGAGTCCTCGTTGCCCTCGCGGATCATGCCCTTGTGCGATCCGGCGGCGAAACGCAGAGAAAGACTCATGCGCACCTCGCCCGTCGGCTCGCCAGGCGTTTGTCGCGCCAGCCGGTCTCGAGCCACACTGCCCACCCTCCGGTCGGGAGCCCGTGCCGGTCGCCCGTGGGGACCGCTGCGGCTCGCTCGCTCCGCTCGCTCATTTTCGTACTACTTCCGCAGCTCGATGACGGTCTTGCCGATGCGGATCGGCGCGCCCAGCGGAATCGGTGTCGGGGTGGTGAGCCGGGTCCGGTCGAGATAGGTGCCGTTGGTGGACCCGAGATCCTCGACGATCCACTGGCCGTCTCGATCGGGGTAGATCCTGGCATGCCGGCTGGAGGCGTAGTCGTCGTCCAGCACGATGGTGGAGTCGTGCGCCCGGCCCAGGGTGATCGTCTGGCCCTGGAGGGCGACGGTGGTGCCCGTGAGGGTGCCCTCCGAGACGACCAGCTTCGTGGGTGCCCCTCTGCGCTGGCGGCCGCCCGCCTGCTGACGCTGCTGCGGCGGCGCAGCGGCCTGGCGCGCCTGCTGGGGACGGGCGTCCGCATTGCGGCGTGAGCCGCGCTGCGTGACGCGCGTTCCGAACAGATCGCTGCGGATGACCTGGACGGCCACGATCACGAACAGCCACAGAACGGCCAGGAAACCTAGCCGCATGACCGTCAGGGTCAGCTCTGACATTGCCCCCGCTTCACCCTTCGGCTTGCCGGTAAACGATGGTGGTGCTGCCCACGACGATCCGCGAGCCGTCGCGGAGCGTAGCGCGGGTGGTGTGCTGCCCGTCCACCACGATGCCGTTGGTGGACCCGAGATCCTGGATCGTCGAGGGCGTTCCGGTCCGGATCTCACAGTGCCGGCGCGATACGCCGGGGTCGTCGATCCGCACATCGGCGTCGGTGCTGCGACCCAGCACCAGCGTCGGGCGGGAGATCTGATGGCGTGTGCCGTTGATCTCGATCCAGCGTCGTACATGTGCGCTCGGCATGGCGCCGGGAACCGGGGCGCGCTGGCCGGCCGCGGGGCCGGGGCGCCGGTCGCCGGCCGTGCCGGGCGGCGGTGCGACGGGCATGGGCGGGGCGCCCGCCGGCGGGTAGCCGTAGCCACCGCGCGGGGCGCCCTGCTGTGCTGCCGCGGGGCCGGGAGAGCTCTGTGACGTACTCGACGCCAGAGTGCGGCTGCGCACCCGGTACAGACCGGTGTCGAGGTCGTCCGCCTTCTCCAGGTGCACCTTGATGGGACCCATGAAGGTGTAGCGCTGCTGCTTGGCGTAGTCGCGGACGAGGCCGGACAGCTCGTCGCCGAGCTGGCCCGAGTACGGGCTCAGACGCTCGAAGTCGGGCGCGCTGAGCTCGACGATGAAGTCGTTGGGGACGACCGTCCGCTCGCGGTTCCAGATCGTCGCATTGTTGTCGCACTCCCGCTGGAGGGCGCCCGCGATCTCGACGGGCTGGACCTCGGACTTGAACACCTTGGCGAAGGTGCCGTTGACCAAGCCTTCGAGGCGCTGCTCAAAACGCTTCAGGACTCCCATGGGGCACCTCCTCCGTCGTTGTCGTCCTGGTACTGCTTACTGATCGTATCCACGCGTCGGGAAATCGGCTGGTTCCCCTTGTCTGCCCCGTCGATGAGTGTCACCTCTCACACGGATCGTAGAGGCGGCCTCTGAACAGTGTCCCGCACCCGGAGTACATCCAGGAGGAGTGGGGGGAGGTCGCCTTCCGTTCCCTTGCCGCTCGCTCCGTTCCCTGTTCGCTCCGCGGGGCTCCGAAACAACGGATGTGAAGCCACCCTGTGCACCGTGCTAATCTTCTGCATGTCGCCAGGGGGCAGGCACCGAGCCGGTGAAGCACCCGACGACAGCACCCAATGCGCGGGTGGCGGAATAGGCAGACGCGCTGGATTCAGGTTCCAGTGCCCGCAAGGGCGTGGGGGTTCAACTCCCCCCTCGCGCACCACAGGAGACGGGTCTCCACCGGACGAAAGTCTTGGTGGGGGCCCGTTTCTCGTTGATCGACAGCCCCGGCGGCCGCAGCGGCGCCGGGGCTGCGTCATGTGTCGCGGCCAGCACGCGGGAGGACCCGCTCCGTGGCGCCCGTAACGTGTCTGCTTTTTCAAGATCTTCGGGGGTTGGGGCCGGCCGTCGGAGGGAGGGATCGACGCACGCAGAGCCTCCGCTCAGCTGTGAACGCCGGCGGGGCGGCGTACGCCGACGCGGTGTCGGGGCACGCCGCCCCCGGGCGGGACGAGCTGCGGGAGGCAGTCCGCGCGGTCATTTCGGGTCGCGGTTGAACACCGCCTTCGACCAGCGGTAGCCGAGCGCCGCCAGGCCCAGGCACCAGGCGATCGCGAGCCACCCGTTGTGGCCGATCTCGCTGCCGAGCAGCAGGCCGCGCAGGGTCTCGATGGCCGGCGTGAACGGCTGGTACGCGGCGATCGGCTGGAACCACCCCGGCATCGCGTCGACCGGGACGAAGGTGCTGGAGATGAGCGGCAGGAAGATCAGCGGCAGCGCGTTGTTGCTGGCCGCCTCGGCGTTCGGGCTGACCATGCCCATCCCGACCGCGATCCAGGTGAGCGCCAGGGCGAACAGCGCGAGCAGCCCGAACGCCGCGATCCACTCCAGGAACGTGGCATCCGTGGAGCGGAAGCCGATGGCCACGCCGACGGCACCGACGAGAACCACGCTGGTGATCGCCTGCAGCACGCTGCCGATGACGTGTCCGATGAGCACGGAACCGCGGTGGATCGCCATCGTGCGGAAGCGGGCGATGATGCCCTCGGTCATGTCGTTGGAGAGGGACACCGCGGTCCCGACCGTGGTGCCGCCGATGGTCATCAGCAGGATGCCCGGGACGAGGTAGGCGATGTACTCGGATCGATCTTCGCCGCCGCCGCCGATGCCCGCGCTCATCACGTCGCCGAAGATGTAGACGAACAGCAGCAGCAGGACGATCGGCGTCAGCAGCAGGTTCAGGGTCAGGGACGGGTAGCGCCGTGCGTGCAGCAGGTTGCGCCGCAGCATCGTGGATGAGTCGCGTACGGCGAGGGAGAGGGAGCTCATCGGACGTCCTCCTTGGGCTGGTTGGGCTGGTTGGGCTGGTTGGGCCGGCTCGGCACGGTGCTGCCGGTCAGGGCGAAGAACACGTCATCGAGGTCGGGGGTGTGCACGGTCAGCTCGTCGGCCTCGATGCCGGCGGCGTCCAGCCAGTCGAGGAGGGAGCGCAGCTCGCGCTGGCTGCCGTCGCTGGGGATCTGCAGCGCCAGCGCCTCGTCGTCCCGGGTGACCTCGCGCAGCACGACGGCGGCGCTCTGGTACGCGGCCGGGTCGGCGAAGCGGAGCCGGACGTGTCCGCCGGGGATGAGCCGCTTGAGTTCCTCGGCGGCGCCCTGGGCGGCGATCTTGCCGTCGTTCAGCACGGCGATGCGGTCGGCGAGCTCGTCGGCCTCCTCCAGATACTGGGTCGTGAGGAAGACGGTCACGCCGTCGGAGACCAGCTCGCGGATGATCCGCCACATGTTGTGCCGGGAGCGCGGGTCGAGGCCGGTGGTCGGCTCGTCGAGGAAGATGATCCTGGGGTCGCCGACCAGCGTCATGGCGATGTCCAGGCGGCGCTTCATGCCGCCGGAGTAGCTCTGGGCGGGTTTCTTCGCGGCCTCGACCAGGTCGAAGCGCTCCAGCAGCTCGGCGGTGACGCGCCGCCCCTCGCGCTTGGACAGGTGGTGCAGGTCGGCCATGAGGAGCATGTTCTCCTCGCCGGTGATCAGCCCGTCGACGGCGGAGAACTGCCCGGTGACGCCGATCGCGGCGCGCACCCCGTCCGGAGAGGTGGCGACGTCGTGGCCCGCGACCTGAGCCTGCCCGCCGTCGGCGGTGATGAGCGTGGACAGGATCTGCACGGTGGTGGTCTTGCCGGCGCCGTTCGGGCCGAGCAGCGCGAAGACGGAGCCGGCCGGGATACGCAGATCGATGCCGTCGAGCACGGTCTTGTCGCCGTAGGACTTGCGCAGGCCGACGGTGGAGACGGCGGCGGGCGACTGCGGACCACCGTCACCCCGTATGGATGTGGGCATGACAAAAGAAGGCATGGACCCTCCCGTTCGAAGGATGAAGTGACTTGCGGAGTGGCTGAGCTGGGGTCGGCTCTTGTGGGGTCAGGCCTTGGCGCGGAGGACGTCGATGTTGCCGTACCGGGTGCGGGCGCGGATCTTGACGATGTCCTCGGTCTCTTCCGGGGCCTCGGACGCGGTGAGCGTGTTGCGCACCTGGCCGGAGCCCGAGCTGACGTCGAGCCAGGCGGCCGTGCCCTCGCGGACGCCGACCTCAATGGCGCCGTGTGAGGTCTCCAGCTGGACGGTGCCGCGGGCCACTTCGCCGACGCGCAGGGTGCCGTGGGCGGTGGTGGCGGTGACCGAGTCCTCGGCGCGCCGGATCTCGATGTCGCCGTTGGCGCCGCTCACCCGCAGCTCGCCGGTCGCGGTGCCGACGGTCGTGGTGCCATGCGAGTTCTTCAGGACGGCGGGGCCGTCGACGAGGCCGACGCGCAGGCTGCCGGAGCTGGTGGTGATCTCGGCCATGCCCTGGACCCGGTCCACGGTGATCGAGCCGTGCGACGCCTTCAGGTGCAGCGGGCCGGTCGTGTCGAGGCGGACGTCGCCGGAAGAGGTTTTCACGCGGAGCTCGCCGAGCCGGCCCTCGCCGAGCACCTGGGCCCAGGCGCCGGTCATGTCGATGCGCGAGCCGGTGGGCAGTGCGACCGCCACGTCGACGGTGCCGGTGCGGCCGAACAGATTGGACTTGGGCGTCCTGACGGTCAGTACGCCGCTCACGCACGTGACCTCGGTCTGCTCGGCCGCCCGCGCGTCCAGCTCCTTCTGCGGGTCGCGGGGCCGCACCTCGACGACGGTGTCGAGGCGGTCGAACGCGGTGAACCGGATGGAACCGGCCTCCACGTGCGCGGTGACCGAGATCGGTTGGGGAGTGTCGAAAGAAGGCATGGCTGTCCCGTCCTCTTGGGTCTTCAAGACGTCCCCGCTGGTGGGACGCGGTGTGGGTGAAGTGGTGCGGGGTGGGGGTGCGGCTAGCGCACCCACCCCGTGATGCTCTGTCCGATGGTCTGGGTCTTCTGCGTCGGGCCCGGCCGCGTGCCGCCGTCGACCGCGGCCGACACGGCCCGTACCAGCCACGCGTTGACCGAGAGGCCCTCGCGACTCGCGGCCTCCTCGGCGCGGGCCTTGAGGTGGGCCGGCAGACGCAGGTTGACGCGGGCGGTGCCGCCCTCGTCGCCGTCGGCGGGCGCCGGCGCCTTGAGCGGTTCGACGGGCGCGGCCGCTTCGTCGGGGCCGCCGTCGGCGGGCGGCAGCGTCACCACGAAATCGGGGTCCAGCCCGCGCAGCCGTACGTCGACCGAGCCGGGGGCGAGCTCACGGGTGATCTCGTCCATCGCGGCGGAGAGGACGTGGAGCATGGTCAGGCGGGTCGCCGACTCCAGAGGAGCGCTGAGCCGCTCGGCCAGCTCGCGGGCATCGTCCCCGCCGGCTTCGGCGGCCACCGCGAGTTCGCGGCGGAGGGTGTCCACATACGGAGTGAGGTCCATGACGCCATCATGGCACCGTAATGGCGTCACATGCAAGCCGGGTGGCACCTCACCTGGCAGTGATCCTTTACTAAGGCGCCTGAGCTGCGGAAACACGGACCAGCGATCTAGGTCACCGTGGCGCCATGCGTGCCCATTCGCTTTTGTGGGCACTGGAATGGCGCAAGGATGGCACCGGGTGGCGCTAAGTCGTGCCACCCGGCGTCATGTGCTGCCAGGCGTGCCCGCCGGGCCGTCGGCCCGGCCTGGCGACGGCTGGCGATGATGTTGAGGGCGTCGTCGTGCGCGAGGGTTTCGGCGATGAACCGGCGGGCGTCGGGCTCGAAGATGCCGCGGCGGTCGGGCCCACTGCTGTGGCTCCTTGGCGCTCCCCGCCAGGGCCTGTGGACATGGTTGTCCACAGGGGCAGACGGCCGTCGTGGCCCGGCGGTACGGTCTGGGCAGTTGATGTTGAGGGTGTACGACGCCGGGGGAGGCAGCGGCATGAACGAGGCCGGGATGTTGGTGCCCGCGCAGTGGCCGGAGGACGGCGCGGCCGATGCCGTGGATGTGGTGGCCGGGGGGCGCATTCCAGACGTACCCGGATTCGCGCCGCGCACGGCGGCGAGGGGAAGGGCGGCCGGGCAGCCCGGCGGCTCGCCGAAGGAGCTCGGCAAGGTGCTGCGGGCGCGCGTGCCGCGCTCCGGGCACGACGCGCTCGTTCTCACCACCGATCGCCCGGACGCCGTGCGGGCGGTGGAGGAGTCCAGCCGGGGCCGAGTGCCCGAGCTCACTCCCATACGAGTGGGAAGGATGGCGGCCTCCCCGTTCGCGTTCCTGCGCGGCTCGGCAGGACTGATGGCACACGATCTGGTGGGCACTCCTGTGACCGGGGTCGGTGCCCAGATCTGCGGCGACGCGCACGCCGCGAACTTCGGCCTCTACGGGGACGCCCGCGGGCGGCTCGTCATCGACCTGAACGACTTCGACGAAACAGTCGTCGGCCCGTGGGAGTGGGACGTCAAGCGGCTGGCGGTGTCGCTGGTACTGGCCGGGAGGGTGGCGGGGGCGGACGAGGACGTCTGCCGGGCGGCCGCCTTCGATGCCGTCGGCGCCTACCGGCGCACCATGCGGCTGCTGGCGAAGCTGCCCGCGCTGGACGCGTGGAACGCCATCGCCGACGAGGAACTCGTCTCGCACACGGACGCGCGGGACCTGCTGGGCACGCTGGAGCGTGTCGCCGCGAAGGCCCGCAACAACACCAGCGCCCGCTTCGCCGCCAGGTCCACGGAGCCGGTGACCGACGAGGGCGGCGATGCGGGCCGCCGCTTCGTGGACGCACCGCCGGTGCTGCGGCGGGTTCCGGACGCGGAGGCGGCGGCTGTCGCCGCCTCCCTCGGCCCGTACCTGTCCACGGTGTCCGAGGACCGGCTGCCGCTGCTCGCGCGGTACGCGATCCACGATGTCGCCTTCCGTGTCGTCGGCACCGGCAGCGTCGGTACCCGGTCGTACGTGGTGCTGCTGCTCGATCACCGGGGCGATCCGCTGGTGCTGCAGGTGAAGGAGGCGCGCGCTTCGGCGCTGGAGCCGTATCTGCCTGCCGTCGGCTTCCCGGTGCGGCCGGTGGACCACGAAGGCCGGCGCGTGGTCCTCGGTCAGAAGCGGATGCAGGTTGTCAGCGACATCCTGCTCGGCTGGACGACGGTGGACGGCAGGCCGTTCCAGGTGCGGCAGTTCCGCAACCGCAAGGGCAGCGTGGACCCTGCCGCTCTGGCCCCCGACCAGGTCGACGACTACGGGCGGATGACCGGCGCGCTGCTGGCGCGGGCGCACGCCCACAGTGCCGACCCGCGGCTCCTGGCGGGCTACTGCGGCAAGAGCGAGGAGTTCGACGAGGCCGTCGCGTCCTTCGCCGTCGCTTACGCGGACCGGACCGAGGCCGACCACGCGGATCTGCTGGCCGCGGTCAAGAGCGGTCGGACAGCCGCCGAGCTGGGGGTGTGACCGGCCGCCCCGGTGCGCCCGTAGTCTGGACGGGTGACCCAGGAAGCCGCCGGTGGACCGACCTCCCGGAACGACGAAGAGCGCGACGCGCACCAGGACGCACAGCCGAGGCCCGAGGCCCGGCTGGCGAACGCGGTGCGGGTGGCCGAGCAGGCGCTGATCGAGTTCGAGATCGCGCTGGAGACGTTCCGGGTGGAGGTGGAGAACTTCTCCCGGCTGCACCACCAGAAGCTCGGGCCGATGTACGCGCGGCTGGACGAGCTGGACGCGCAGATCGCCGAGGCGCGGGCCGCGCGCAGCGGTGACCCCGAGGATCTGCGCAAGGCACAGGAGGCCCGGGCCATGGTGCTTCCCATGCCGGGTGTGGACGAGTTGTTCCACGGCTGGATGGACAGTGACGGCCTGTCCCCGGAGGCCGCCGCGATGCTCACCGAACAGCCGGTGCGGGCCCCCAGGCGCGTGCGGCCCAGCGAAGAGGCCCGCAAGCTCTACCGGGAGCTCGCCCGCAAGGCGCATCCAGACCTGGCGCAGGACGAGACGGAGCGGGCACGGCGTGACGAGTTCATCGCCCGGGTGAACGCCGCCTACGGCCTCGGTGACGCGGACCGGCTGCGGGAGCTGGCCGCGGAGTGGGAGGCGGGGCCGGTGGCACCGGAGCTGCAGCTCAGCGAGAGCGAGGAGCTCTACGCGCGCCTGGAGTGGCTCGCGCAGCGCAAGGAGCTGCTCACCAGGGTGGCCAAGGAGCTGGAGGAGAGCGCCATCGGCGCGATGCTGAAGATGGCGCCCGACGACCCCGACACGCTGCTCGACGAGATCGCCGAACAACTGCTCGCGCAGGTCGCCGAGCGGGAGAAGGAACTGGCGGGCCTGGTGGACTAGGTTTCCTCAAGGCCCCCGCCAAGCGGCCGGCAGGTCCGCTGTACCCGTACGAGAGAAGGCATTGCCCCATGAACTTCGCCCCGCTCCCCTCCGTGGACGCCGCGGCGGTACCGGCCGACGGTCTGGTGCTGGACGTCCGTGAGGCCGACGAATGGGCGGCCGGTCATGTCGAGGGTGCGCTGCACGTACCGATGAGTGACTTCGTGGCCCGCTTCGGCGAGGTCACCGAGGCGGTGGCGGACGGGCGCCGCGCCTATGTGATGTGCCGGGTCGGCGGCCGGTCCGCCCAGGTGACCCAGTACCTGGTGCAGCAGGGCATCGACGCGGTGAACATCGACGGTGGCATGCTCGCCTGGGACGGCGCGGGCCGTCCGATGGTGACCGAGAACGGTGCCCCTGCCTTCGTGCTCTGACCAGGGCAGCGTGGAATTGACCTGGCCACCGGCGGCTGCCGCGGCGGCCGGGTCGCCCGGCGAGGTCGGACTCCTTGCCGCCCCGCCGGCGGGGCGGCGGCTAGCCGAGTGGATGGGCGGCGAGCAGATCGCCGAGCGCCTCTTCGTGGGCGGCGGCCGGGCCGAGGGACAGTTCCAGCTGCTTGGCCCAGGCATGGAAGCGGTGCAGCGGGTAGTCCGTGTCCGCGCCGAAGCCGCCGTGCAGATGCTGTGCCGTCTGCACCACGCGACGCACCCCCTCGGACGCCCAGATCTTGGCCACCGCCACATCGGCGGCGACGGGAAGCGTTCCTCCTGACGCCGTGCCGGACGCGCCGGTCTCCTCCGGCTCCGTGAGGCGCCAGGCGGCCTGCCACAGGGTGGCCTCCATGGCGCGCAGATCGATGTAGCGGTCAGCCGCCTGGACGGCGACCGCCTGGAACGTCGCCACGGGGAACCCGAACTGTTCGCGCTGTGCCGTGTATCGGCTCGTCATGGTCAGCACCGCTTCGCCGAGCCCGAGCGCCAGGGCGCAGGTACCCGTCGTCAGCAGGTGGCGAAGCCACTCCCAGGCGCCGTTCGCGTCGATCACGTCAGCCGCGTCGACGCGTACGGAGTCCAGAGCGACCTCTGCGTACCGTTCGCCGTTGGTGGAGATCTGCTCGGCGAGCGTGAGTCCCTCGTGGGCCGGGGAGACCAGGGCGAACAGCACACGGCCGTCATCGGTGTGCGCGGGCACGGCGATGCGGTCCGCGCACGGGGCCCAGGGCACGCCCGTCTGTAGCCCGTCGAGGACCCAGCCGCCATCCTTCCCCTCGGCCCGGCGTGCGGTCACGGCCAGCTCCGCGAGGTCGTGGCCGGTGCGGCCGTTGGCCCCGACGGTGAGAACCAGTTCTCCACGGCCGACCCGGGGGAGGATCTCGGCGCACAGCGTGGGGCTGCCGTGGCGTGCCACCGCCATGGCGACCGCACTCGTCTCCAGCAGGGGCACCCTGGCCAGCACCTTCGCCGACTCGCGCAGCACCAGGCACAGGGCTATGGGGTCGAGCCCCGCGCCGCCGTGCTCCGGGGGCAGGACCAGGCCGAGCAGATCCGCCCCCGCGAGAGCGGCCCACACGGCGCGGTCGAACTCCTCGGCCACCGCACCCGCGGTCAGCGCCGGGCTCGGCACCGCATCGGGCGCCACGCCCGACAGGACGGCTCGTGCTGCCTCGACGGCCGCCTGCTGCTCCTCGGTGAAGGTGAAGTCCACTGTCCCGTCCCTCCCGTACGCACTGGCACAACGGCACCGCCAGAGGCCATATCTGACGAACCGTCAAGATAGGGGACGGTGCCGGAAATGACCACAGCGCGAGCGCGGGATTTCGGGGCGGAGGCGCTGCCGGCCTCAGCGGTCGAAGTCCAACTCCACTTCTCCGGTGACCGGGTGGGACTGGCAGGCGAGCACATAGCCCGCCTCGGTCTCCTCCGGCTCCAGTGCGAAGTTGCGGTCCATGCGGACCTCTCCGGCCACGAGGAAGGCACGGCAGGTGCCGCAGACACCTCCCTTGCAGGCGTACGGCGCGTCCGCCCGGCTGCGCAGCACCGTGTCCAGCAGCGACTCCCCGTCCCGCACCGGCCATGTACCGGAGCGGCCGTCGAGCGTCGCCGTCAGCGACGCATGGGCCGGGGCCGCCACCGGAGCGGCCACGGGCGCCGAGCCGTCGTCGACATGGAAGATCTCCTGGTGGATGCGCCCCCGGTCCACCCCGAGCCCGCGCAGCGCCCGCTCCGCACCCTGCACCAGGCCGAAGGGCCCGCACAGGAACCAGCCGTCCACCTCGGCCACCGGCAGCAGCGCCGGCAGGAGAGCCGTCAGCCGCTGGCGGTCCAGCCGGCCGGACGGCAGACCCGCCTGCTGCTCCTCCCGGGACAGGACGGTGACCAGCTGAAAGCGGTCCGGGAAGCGGTCCTTCAGGTCGGCGACCTCCTCGAGGAACATCGTCGACGCCGCCGTACGGTCACTGCGGATCAGACAGAACCGGGCACCCGGCTCCTCGGCGAGCAGCGTCGTGACCATGGACAGGACCGGTGTGATGCCGCTGCCGCCGACCACCGCGGCGAAGTAGCCGGGGCGGGGCGGCAGGAGGAACCGGCCCATCGGCGGCATGACTTCGACCGTGTCGCCCACGGCCAGTTCCTTGAGCGCGTACGTGGAGAATTCGCCGCCGTCGACCAGCCGGATGCCCACCCGCAGCACCAGGGCGCCGTCGGCCGGTGACACCGGGGAGCAGATCGAGTACGTACGCCGGATCTCCTCGCCGTCCACGACCCGGCGCAGGGCCAGATGCTGGCCAGGGATGTGGCGGAAGGTCTCGCGCAGCTCGGGCGGCACCTCGACGGTGACGGCCACCGAGTCGTCGGTGAGCTGCTCGACGGCGCCGACCCGGAGCGGATGGAACATCTACAGCTCCTTGAAGTGGTCGAAAGGTTCGCGGCAGGAGATGCAGCGGCGCAGGGCCTTGCAGGCCGTGGAGGAGAACCGGCTGAGCAGCTCGGTCTCGGTCGACCCGCAGTGCGGGCAGCGTACGGCGAGCGTCAGCTCCACAGGGCCGTCCGCCGTGTGGGGGCGGGGCGGCGCTATACCGAACGCGTCGAGCTTGCGCCGGCCTTCCGGGCTGATGTCGTCCGTCGACCAGGCCGGGGTGAGCACCTTGACGACACTGACGTCCGCCATCCCGTGGTCGTGCAGCACCCGCTCGATGTCCGAGGTCATCGCCTCGATGGCCGGGCAGCCCGTGTACGTCGGGGTCAGCTCCACCTCGACGCGATCCGGTCCGACCAGATGGACCCCGCGGAGCACCCCGAGCTCCTCCAGGGTCAGAACCGGCAGCTCGGGGTCGGGAACGGACCCGGCCAGCCGGCGCAGCTCCGCCTCCAGCGCGGTGTCGCCGGCGAACGGCTTCTGTGTCCCGGTCACCATGACGCCCCCGGATGGCTCCTGCGCAGGTGCTGCATCTCGGCGAGCATCCGTCCGAACGGCTCGGTGTGCAGGCCCTGCCGCCCCGCGCCCGCCGACCAGGCACCCTTGCGGGGCCCGTCCGGCACGGTCAGCGTCGCCTTCTTGAGCACGCCCGCGACGTACGCCAGCCAGGCCGGCTCCAGCGTCTCCAGGTCGAAGCCGAGGCCCTCGACCGGCTGGAACATCTCGCCGGTGAACCGCCACAGCGCCTCGCACGCCCGCTGCATGCGCTGATGACTCTCCGCGGTCCCGTCACCCAGCCGCGCCACCCAGTGCTCGGCGTGGTCGCGGTGGTACGCGACTTCCTTGACGGCTTTCGCGGCGAGGCCGGTGAAGGGGCCGTCGCCGGAGGCGAGTGTCTCGTAGAGCAGGGCCTGGTAGCCGGAGAAGTAGAGCTGGCGGGCGATGGTGTGGGCGAAGTCGCCGTTCGGCTGCTCGACGAGCTGGAGATTGCGGAATTCACGCTCGTCGCGCAGGTAGGCGAGCTCGTCCTCGTCCCCGACGAGGGAGAGCAGCACCCGGGCCTGGCCCAGTAGATCGAGGGCGATGTTGGCGAGGGCCACCTCCTCTTCGAGGACCGGCGCATGGCCTGCCCACTCCCCCAGCCGGTGCGAGAGCACCAGGGCGTCGTCGCCGAGGGCCAGGGCAGCGGCAGGCACGGAAGTGCTGGTCACAGGTGCTTCACCCCTTCGGGGATCTCATAGAAGGTCGGGTGGCGGTAGGGCTTGTCGGCAGCCGGGTCGAAGAACGAGTCCTTCTCGTCCGGCGAGGACGCGGTGATCTCACTGGAGGGCACAACCCAGATCGAAACACCTTCGCTGCGCCGGGTGTAGAGGTCTCGCGCGTTTCTCAAAGCCATTTCGGCGTCCGGGGCGTGCAGACTGCCCGCGTGCGTGTGGGACAGGCCGCGGCGCGAGCGCACGAAGACCTCCCACAGCGGCCATTCGGTCGAGCTGCTCATGCGGTCGCCTCCCCGGGCTCGGTGTGCTGCGCTGCTGATCGGTTCTTGGCGGCATACGCCGCGGCTGCCTCGCGGACCCAGGCACCTGCCTCGTGTGCCCGGCGGCGCTGGCTGATCCGCTGCTCGTTGCACGGGCCGTTGCCCTTGAGGACTTCCTGGAACTCCGACCAGTCGATTTCGCCGAAGTCGTGGTGCCCGCGCTCCTCGTTCCACCGGAGATCAGGGTCGGGGAGCGTCAGACCGAGTGCCTCGGCCTGCGGGACGCAGATGTCGACGAAGCGCTGGCGCAGCTCGTCGTTCGAATGACGCTTGATCTTCCAGGCCATGGACTGGGCGGAGTGCGCCGAGGCGTCGTCCGGCGGGCCGAACATCATCAGCGAGGGCCACCACCAGCGGTCCACCGCGTCCTGGGCCATCGCATGCTGCTGGGGCGTGCCCTGGGACAGGGCGAGCAGCAGCTCGTAACCCTGGCGCTGGTGGAAGGACTCCTCCTTGCAGATCCGGACCATCGCGCGCGCGTACGGACCGTAGGAGCAGCGGCAGAGCGGGACCTGGTTGGTGATCGCGGCTCCGTCGACCAGCCAGCCGATGGCGCCGACATCCGCCCAGGTCAAGGTCGGGTAGTTGAAGATCGACGAGTATTTCTGGCGGCCCGTGTGGAGCTTGTCGAGCAGCTCGTCCCGGCTCGTGCCCAGCGTCTCAGCGGCGCTGTAGAGGTAGAGGCCGTGGCCGGCCTCGTCCTGGACCTTGGCCATGAGGATCGCCTTGCGGCGCAGCGACGGCGCCCGCGTGATCCAGTTGGCCTCCGGCTGCATGCCGATGATTTCCGAGTGCGCGTGCTGGGCCATCTGGCGGACCAGCGAGGCCCGGTAGGCGTCCGGCATCCAGTCCCGCGGCTCGATGCGCTCGTCGGCGGCCACGGCGGCGTCGAACGCCGCCTCGTACGCCTCCGGTGTCACTGTCGTCATCCGGGCCCCCTACCTACCGACCGATCGTTCGGTTCATCGACTTCAATGGTGGGTCGAGGGCCCTTAGGGTGTCAACCCTGTGGATAACTGACGTGGACGACATACAGCGGATCGGGGCGGGGATGGAGCTCTACGAGCACAAGGACGGTTCGGGCGGGGGAAGCCTGAATTCCGGTCCGCCGCCACCCCGCCCGCCGGAAGACGAGGCGGCGCCCGCTCTCCCGCCCGGCGCCGTACCGGCGCAAGGCGCCCCCGCCGCGACCGGCCCTGCGACGGGCATCCCCGCCACCAGCACGGCAGCGTCTGGCATGGCAGCGGTCGGCCAGGCGCCGACCGACCCGGCGCCGGCTGTTGCGACCCCGGCCGACCCGGCCATGACGGACACGGGCACGGGCGCGACCGCGGCCGCTCCGGGCACACCCCGCCCGACCCGTGGCATAGCGGCGCTCTCCATGCCCTACCAGGTCCTGGCCGTTGTCTCCCTCACGCTCGTCGCCGCTCTCGTCTGTGTCCACCTGACCATGGTCTTCCTCCACGTCGCCCCGCCCAACACGGTCACGAAGCGTCATGGCGAGGCGGTCCAGGGCTGGGTGTACCCCGAGTTCGAACAGAACTGGAAGCTCTTCGGCCCCAACCCGCTCCAGCAGAACATCGCCGTGGAGGCGCGGGCGCAGTACACCGCCGCCGACGGCAGCCGCCGCACGAGCGAGTGGATCGATCTGTCCGCACAGGACGGCGAGGCCATCCGCGGCAATCCCGTCCCCAGCCACATCCACCAGAACCAGCTGCGCCGCGGCTGGGACTTCTTCCTCGGCTCCCACGACAACGAGGCCCGTCCCGACGGCCTGCGCGGCAGGCTCTCCGAGCGCTACATCCGGCGCATCGTGATGCTGCGGCTGAACGACATCGACCTGGGCGGTCCGGTCCAGCGCGTCCAGGTCAGGTCGTCGACCCGGGCGATCGCGGCACCCGCGTGGAGCGGCGAGCGGGTGGACACCAGGCCGGTCCACCGGCTCATGCCGTGGTGGACGATCACGGAAGCCGATCTCCCGGGCGGTGTCGACAGCGGCCGTGTGAACAGCGCCGGTACCGGCAACGGCGGTGCGGCGGGCGGTGCCGGCAGCGGCGGTACGGAGGCGGGCCGGTGACCACCACCGCGGAGCGCGGCGCGGCGCGTGCGATCCAGCGCATCACAGCGACGGCCTTCGGCCCGTACCAGAGCGCGATCGTCCGGATCGGGTTCGGCACGACCTGGCTGGTCTTCCTGCTGGTCGAGCTGCCCCACCGCCATCAGCTCTACGGGCCCGCGGGCCCTTGGAGCTGGGACATGGGCCGCGAACTGGTGGCCAACAACAACGCCTTCACCAGCCTGCTGTGGTCGGACAGCAGCCTGTGGTTCGAGACGGTCTACGGCCTGTCCATAGTGGCGAGCCTGCTCCTCATACTCGGCTGGCGCACCCGTGCCGTGTCGGCGCTGTTCATGTTCGGCGTGCTGTCCCTGCAGAACCGCTCCATCTTCGTCGGCGACGGCGGTGACAATGTCGTCCACCTGATGGCGATCTATCTGGTGCTGACGCGCTGTGCCCAGGTCTGGTCCCTCGACGCCCGCCGCGCGGCACGCGCCGTGCCCGGTGCCTCCTCGCGCGACCGCGTCGGCCCGCTGCTGTGGGCGGTGCTCGGAGTCGGACTGGTCGTCGGCACCCTCCTCAACGAGACCGGCCCCTTCGTGCTCGTACTCCTGTGGGCGCTGTGGGCGGCCCAGGGGCTGTGGTGGCTGGTGTGCCGGTACGCCCCGCGCAGCGAGCCCCGCGTCCTGCTCGACGTCCTGGCCAATGCGGTACACAACGGCGCGCTCGTCTTGATCATGGCCGAGGTCTGCCTGATCTACGCGACCGCCGGCTGGTACAAGATCCAGGGCTCACGCTGGCAGGACGGCACGGCCCTGTACTACCCCCTCGAGCTCGACTACTTCACACCGTGGCCCGCCCTCTCCGGCATTCTGGCCGACAGCGCGCTGCTGGTGCTGGTGCTGACCTACGGCACGGTCATCGTCCAGGTCGCGTTCCCGTTCACGCTCTTCAACCGGCGCGTCAAGAACGTCCTGCTGGTCGCCATGATCCTGGAGCACGCGGGCATCGCCGTGCTGCTCGGTCTGCCGATCTTCTCGCTCTCCATGATCGCCGCCGACGCCGTCTTCCTGCCGACCGCCTTCCTCGTGTGGCTGGGTGCGCGTGCGGCCCGGGCGCGTGACCGGCTGCTCTCGCGAAAACCGGCCCCTGGGCAGCCGGAAGGGGAGCCCGGCGAGGTGCCCCGTACGCTCGTGGGGTGAGCACCACCGAGGAACCGACGCAGTACGACGAGGGGTACGGCCCCGAGATCGGCGTGGGACCGCACCCGCTGCCGTGGCCCCAGGACGAGCGCTACGCCCCCGAGCTCCTCGCCGAGGGCGACCGCCGCAACGTCGTCGACCGGTACCGGTACTGGACCCGCGAGGCGATCGTCGCCGACCTCGACACCCGCAGGCATGACTTCCATGTGGCTGTCGAGAACTGGGGCCACGACTTCAACATCGGGTCCGTGGTGCGTACGGCGAACGCCTTCCTCGCGAAGCAGATCCACATCGTGGGCCGCCGGCGCTGGAACCGGCGCGGGGCCATGGTCACCGACCGGTACCAGCATGTGCGCCACCACCCGGACACAGCGTCGCTGACCGCGTGGGCCGCGGCCGAGGACCTGCCGATCATCGGTATCGACAACCTGCCGGGGGCCGTGCCGCTGGAGCGGACAGAGCTCCCGCGCCGGTGCGTGCTGCTCTTCGGGCAGGAAGGGCCGGGTCTGACGCAGGAGGCGCGCGAGCACGCGGCGATGGTGTGCTCGATCGCGCAGTTCGGTTCCACCCGGTCGATCAACGCGGGTGCCGCGGCGGCCATCGCGATGCACGCGTGGGTGCAGCGGCACGCGGACGTACCGCTGCCCTGACCATGCGCCCCGGCGCCGGACAGCGGGCGAGGGCGTGACCGGCGGGCCGACAAGCAGGTCGGCCCGCCGGGCGGGTCAGGCCTGGCGCCGTACCTCGACCACACGGAAGCGGTTCGAGACGAACGCTCCGTCGCACAGGGCCGCGTTCGCCGCCGGGTTGCCTCCGGAGCCATGGAAATCGGAGAACGCCGCGGTCTGGTTGACGTACACCCCGCCGGTCAGGTTCAGCGAGAGCTGGGCGGACTCGTCGAGGCAGACGTCCTCCAGCGCGCGCTCCGTCGCCGGGGATGTGGTGTACGCGCCGACCGTCATGGCGCCCTTGTCGCGGACCGTGCGCCGCAGCAGGTCCAGCGCGTCCGCCGTGGAGTCCACGGCGACCACGAACGACACCGGGCCGAAGCATTCCGAGAGGAACGCCGGCTCCGCGTCCTGCGACTCCCACAGCTTCCGGGCGCCGTCGAGCTTGACGATCACCGGCGTGCGCACCGTCGCGTCCGGGAACTCCGGATTGGCCACCTCGCGCGAGGGGAGCGCCACCTCGCCGAGATCGGCCGCCGCCTCCAGGCGCGCCTTCACATCGGGGTTGACCAGGGCACCCAGGAGGGCATTGGCCCTGGCGTCGTCGCCGAGCAGACCGCCGACGGCCGCCGCCAGGCCGGCGGCCACCTCGTCGAAGGTCTTCGGGCCCTGGTCCGTGGTGATGCCGTCCCGGGGGACCAGCACGTTCTGCGGGGTGGTGCACATCTGACCGCTGTACAGGGAGAGCGAGAAGGCCAGGTTGGACAGCATCCCCTTGTAGTCGTCCGTGGAGTCGATGACGACCGTGTTGACGCCGGCCTTCTCGGTGTAGACCTGTGCCTGACGGGCGTTGGCCTCCAGCCAGTCGCCGAAGGCGGTCGAGCCCGTGTAGTCGATGATCTTGATCTCGGGGCGCGTGGCCAGCGTCTTGGCGATGCCCTCGCCCGGACGCTCGGCCGCCAGACAGACGAGGTTCGGATCGAAGCCGGTCTCGGCGAGGACCTCGCGGGCCACCTTCACGGTGAGAGCGAGCGGGAGCACCGCGCGCGGGTGCGGCTTGACCAGGACCGGGTTGCCCGTGGCCAGGGAGGCGAAGAGCCCGGGGTAGCCGTTCCACGTGGGGAAGGTGTTGCAGCCGATCACCAGGGCGATGCCACGGCCCGCCGTCGTGAACGTCTTGCGCAGCTCAAGGGGGTCGCGCTTGCCCTGGGGCTTGGACCATTCGGCCGCGGCCGGGGTGCGGGTCTGCTCCGCGTACGCATACGCCACGGCCTCCAGGCCGCGGTCCTGGGCGTGCGGGCCGCCGGCCTGGAACGCCATCATGAAGGCCTGCCCGCTGGTGTGCATCACCGCGTGCGCGAACTCATGGGTGCGGGCGCTGATGCGGGCGAGGATCTCCAGGCACACAAGGGCGCGTGTCTCCGGGCCGGCCTCGCGCCAGGCCACCATGCCCGCGCGCATCGCGGGCAGCAGGACATCCAGGTCGGGGTGCGAGTACTCGATGCCGAGCTCCGGCCCGTACGGCGAGGTCTCACCGCCCGTCCAGCCGTCCGTGCCCGGCTGCTCCAGGTCGAAGCGGGTGCCGCGCAGCGCCTCGAAGGCCGCGAGGCCGTCCGCGGGGGCGCTGTCGCCGTACGCCTTCGGATGCTCCGGGTGCGGGGACCAGTAGGCGCGCGTGCGGATCGCTTCGAGGGCCTGGTCGAGCGTGGGCCGGTGGGTCTCGGTCAGCTGCTGCATGACGGACCAACTCCTCGTCGAGCTGGGCAGGGGAGTGATGACAGAGTTAGAGTAACCGAACGATCGGTCGGTACAAGGGGGCCTGTCGAACCTGTGGACAACTCATCGGGGAGGATCGCTCCATGACCGCCATCGACTTCAGCCGCGCCGTCGCCGTCGTCGGCACGGGCACCATGGGCCAGGGCATCGCGCAGGTCGCCCTTGTCGCGGGCCACCCCGTGCGCCTCCACGACGCCGTGCCCGGCCGGGCGGAGGAGGCCGCGGCGGCGATCGGAGCGCGTCTGGACCGGCTGGTCGAGAAGGGCCGTATGGACGGCGCGGCGCGCGACGCCGCCCGCGCGAGGCTCCTCCCGGTCGCGGACATCGCGGAGCTCTCCGACACCGCCCTCGTCGTCGAGGCCGTCCTCGAACAACTGACGGTCAAGCAGGAGCTGTTCGCCGAGCTGGAGAAGATCGTCACCGAAGACTGCCTGCTCGCCACCAACACCTCCTCCCTCTCGGTCACGGCGGTCGCGGGCGCCCTTCGCCACCCCGGTCGCTTCGTCGGTCTGCACTTCTTCAACCCCGCCCCACTCCTCCCGCTCGTCGAGGTCGTCAGCGGCCACGCCACCGAAGAGGAGGCTGCGACGCGCGCGTGGGCGACGGTCGCGGCCTGGGGCAAGACGCCCGTGCGCTGCGCCGACCTCCCGGGCTTCATCGTCAACCGCATAGCCAGGCCCTTCTACGCCGAGGCCTTCGCCGTCCACGAGGAGCACGGCGTCGACCCCGCCACCATCGACGCGATCCTGCGCGAGTGCGGCGGCTTCCGGATGGGCCCCTTCGAGCTCACCGACCTGATCGGCCAGGACGTCAACGAAGCCGTGACCCGCTCCGTGTGGGAGTCCTTCTTCCACAGCCCCAAGTTCCAGCCCTCCCTCGCCCAGCGCCGGCTCGTCGAATCGCGCAGGCTGGGCCGCAAGTCCGGCCATGGATGGTTCTCGTATGCCGAGGACGCCGAACAGCCGGCGCCGGCCGACGCGGCACCGCAGGATGCGCCCGAGTACGTCGTCGTCGAGGGCGACCTCGGGCCCGCCGCCGAGCTGATCGGGATGATCCGCGATGTCGGCGTCACGGTGCGGCAGGAGGACGAGGACGACGGGACGCGCCTGATTCTGCCCAGCGGTGGGCAGTTGGTGCTCGCGGACGGACAGATGTCCGCGGAGTTCCGCGACGTCGTCTACTTCGACCTCGCCCTCGACTACCGGTCGGCGGGCCGGATCGCCCTGGCCGCCGCAGCCGACGTCCAGGAGGACACCCTCGCGCAGGCCACCGGCCTGTTCCAGGCACTCGGCAAGCGGGTCAGCGTCATCCCTGACGTACCGGGCATGATCGTCGCCCGTACGGTGGCGATGCTCGGCGACCTCGCGCTGGACGCCGTCGCCCGGCGGGTCGCCTCCGCCGAGGACATCGACACGGCGATGCGGCTGGGCGTCAACTACCCGCTCGGGCCGGTCGAATGGAACGAGCGACTGGGGCGCGACTGGGCCTGGGAGCTGCTCGCCAACCTCCACCAGTCGGTGCCGACCGGCCGATACGCGCGCACTCCGGGGCTGCACCAGTGGTCGTACGGCTCCCCGAGCGAGGATGCGTCATGACCACGCCCAAGCGGGACACGTACACCCCCGAGACGCTGCTGACCGTCGCGGTGCGGATATTCAACGAGCGCGGCTACGACGGCACGTCCATGGAGCACCTGTCCCGTGCGGCGGGCATCTCCAAGTCCTCGATCTACCACCATGTCGCCGGCAAGGAGGAGCTGCTGCGCCGGGCCGTGAGCCGCGCCCTGGACTCCCTGTTCGCCGTTCTCGACGAGGACGGCGCCCGGCAGGGCCGGGCCGTCGAGTGCGTCGAGTACGTCACCCGGCGCACCGTCGAGGTGCTCACGGCCGAATTGCCCTACGTGACGCTGCTGCTGCGTGTGCGGGGCAACACGAAGACCGAGCGGTGGGCGATGGAACGCCGCCGTGAGTTCGACCAGCGGGTCGCCGATCTGCTGAAGGCGGCCGCCGCGGACGGGGACCTGCGGGCCGACGTGGACACCCGGCTGGCGACGAGGCTGCTCTTCGGCATGGTGAACTCCCTGGTCGAGTGGTACCGCCCCCATGCGGTGGGCGGTCACGACGGGGAACAGGTGGCGGACGCGGTCGTGCGGATGGCCTTCGACGGGCTGCGTACGGACCCGCACGGCAGCTACTGAGCCCGCAGCGCGCCGCGCTCCTTCTGTCTGCTGCCTCCCGGCGCACCCGTGACCTTTGTGCGGCCGCGCTCCTCTGCCGCGTCCGCCGACTCGCCGTGGCGCTCCTCTGCCGCCAATCGCCCGTGCGCCCCTGGCCCGCGCCCACCGAGCCGCTGCGCGCCCCCTCCGCGTGCCCGCCCCGGACTCCTACGGGTTGTCCGGGGGCTCCGAGTCGGGCGACAGGCCCGCGGCCGCGCCGGCCGGGCCGGCCACCGGATCGAGATCCGTCTCCTCGAACACCAGCAGTGTGCGCGTCGAGAGAACCTCGGGTATCGACTGGAGCCTGGTCAGGACCAGTTCGCGCAGGGTGCGGTTGTCGGGCGTGTGCACCAGGAGCAGCACGTCGAAGTCGCCGCTCACCAGCGCGATGTGCGCTGCTCCCGGCAGAGCCTGGAGCTGCTCGCGCACGGTGCGCCAGGAGTTCTGCACGATCTTGAGCGTGATGTAGGCGGAGGCGCCCTGGCCCGCCCGCTCGTGGTTCACCCGTGCGCTGAAGCCCCGGATCACGCCGTCGTCGATGAGCCGGTTGATCCGCGCGTACGCGTTGGCCCGGGACACGTGCACTCGCTCGGCGACGGAACGGATCGAGGCGCGGCCGTCCGTCTGGAGCATCCGGAGGATGTCGAGGTCGATCGCGTCCAGGGGACGCGGCGGCGGCGCCTGCTCCGCGCGGTCCCCGCCCTCGGCCATTTGTTCAGTCGGCATGTCCCCCCGCCTTTCCCGCATGGACGACCTGTCTCCATCTCAAGCCGTGGAGAACCGTTTGTCCACAGGCTGCCCGTGCCTGTAGCCAAAATGCGTCCACGACCGAACAATCGGTAGGTGAGGCGCGCCACACTCGCGACGCCTCCCGTTCGCATTCGTCGTCGCCTTCGTCCTCGTTGATCGTCGGCGCTCCCAGGAGGAGGTGCTCGCGTTGAGAAAGAGCAGCATGACGGTCCAGGAGCTGCCCGGTGACGCTGCGGCCTACCGGCCCACTCCGCCGCCGGCCTGGCAGCACCGCACCGATCCCGCCCCCTTGCTCCCGGACCCGGAGCCGTACCGCGTGCTGGGCACCGAGGCAGCCGCCGCGGCCGACCCCGAGCTGCTGCTCCGGCTGTACGCGGAGCTCGTCCGCGGGCGGCGGTACAACGCCCAGGCGACCGCGCTGACCAAGCAGGGCCGGCTCGCCGTCTACCCGTCGAGCACCGGGCAGGAGGCGTGCGAGGTCGCCGCGGCGCTGGCCCTCGAGGAGCGGGACTGGCTCTTCCCGAGCTACCGCGACACCCTCGCCGCCGTGGCCCGCGGGCTCGATCCCGTGCAGGCCCTGACCCTGCTGCGCGGCGACTGGCACACCGGGTACGACCCGCACGAGCACCGCATCGCCCCCCTGTGCACCCCGCTCGCCACACAGCTGCCGCACGCCGTGGGACTGGCGCACGCGGCCCGTCTCAACGGGGACGACGTCGTCGCGCTCGCCATGGTGGGCGACGGCGGCACGAGCGAGGGCGACTTCCACGAGGCGCTGAACTTCGCCGCGGTATGGCGGGCCCCCGTCGTCTTCCTCGTCCAGAACAACGGCTTCGCGATCTCCGTGCCGCTGGCCAAGCAGACGGCCGCGCCGTCCCTGGCCCACAAGGCCGTCGGCTACGGCATGCCCGGCCGCCTCGTCGACGGGAACGACGCCGCCGCGGTCCACCAGGTGCTCGGCGAGGCCGTCGCGCGCGCGCGGCGCGGTGGCGGCCCTACGTTGATCGAGGCCGTCACGTACCGCATGGACGCCCACACCAATGCCGACGACGCCACGCGCTACCGAGGCGAGAGCGAGGTCGAGACCTGGCGAGCCCACGATCCGATTCTGCTGCTGGAGCGCGCGTTGACGGAGCGAGGGCTGCTCGACGACGACCGCCGCAAGGCAGCCGCCGACGCCGCCGAATCCATGGCGGCCGACCTGCGCGCGCGGATGAACGCGGACCCGGTTCTCGATCCGATGGACCTGTTCGCCCACGTCTACGCCGAGCAGACCAGCCAGCTGTGCGAGCAGGCGGCGCAGCTGCGCGCCGAGCTGAGCGCCGAGGGAGAAGCACGATGACCACGGCTGCCGTGAAGCCGGTGACCATGGCCCAGGCCCTGCAGCGCGCGATGCGCGACGCGATGGCCGAGGACCCGACCGTCCATGTGCTGGGGGAGGACGTCGGCACGCTCGGCGGGGTCTTCCGGGTGACGGACGGGCTCGCCAAGGAGTTCGGCGAGGACCGCTGCACCGACACCCCGCTGGCGGAGGCCGGCATCCTCGGCACGGCGGTGGGCATGGCGATGTACGGGCTGCGGCCCGTCGTCGAGATGCAGTTCGACGCCTTCGCCTACCCCGCGTTCGAGCAGCTCATCAGCCATGTCGCCCGCATGCGCAACCGCACCCGCGGCGGCATGCCGCTGCCGATCACCGTGCGCGTGCCCTACGGCGGCGGGATCGGCGGCGTGGAGCACCACAGCGACTCCTCCGAGGCGTACTACATGGCGACGCCGGGCCTCCACGTCGTCACGCCCGCCACGGTCGAGGACGCCTACGGGATGCTGAGGACGGCGATCGCCTCCGACGACCCCGTGGTCTTCCTGGAGCCCAAGCGGCTGTACTGGTCGAAGGCCCCGTGGTCGCCGGAGGCTCCCACGGCCGTCGAGCCGATCGGCCGCGCGGTCGTACGGCGTCCGGGCCGCAGCGCCACGCTCATCACCTACGGCCCCTCCGTGCCGGTCTGCATGGAAGCCGCCGAGGCTGCCGAGGCCGAGGGCTGGGACCTGGAGGTCGTGGACCTTCGCTCGCTCGTGCCCTTCGACGACGAGACCGTCTGCGCCTCCGTGCGGCGGACAGGACGTGCGGTCGTCGTCCACGAGTCCACCGGCTTCGGCGGCCCCGGCGGCGAGATCGCCGCGCGGGTCACCGAGCGCTGCTTCCATCATCTGGAGGCGCCCGTGCTGCGGGTCGCCGGCTTCGACATCCCGTATCCGCCGCCGATGCTGGAACGTCACCACCTCCCGGGCGTGGACCGGGTGCTCGACGCGGTGGCACGGCTGCAGTGGGAGGCGGAGAGCTGATGGCGCAGGTGCTCGAATTCAAGTTGCCCGATCTCGGCGAGGGACTGACCGAGGCGGAGATCGTGCGCTGGCTGGTGTCCGTCGGCGACGTCGTGGCCATCGACCAGCCCGTTGTCGAGGTCGAGACGGCCAAGGCGATGGTCGAGGTGCCGTGTCCGTACGGAGGCGTCGTCACCGCGCGCTTCGGCGAGGAAGGCACCGAGCTGCCCGTCGGCGCGCCGCTGCTGACGGTTGCGGTGGGGGCGATGGACACGGGTGCCGTGGGCACCGCGGAGCCGGCCGGGGCAGGAGCCCGTGCAGGATCGGCGGCCGCAGCGGGGGACACCGGTTCGGAGACGTCCGGGAACGTGCTCGTCGGCTACGGGACCGGGGCCCCGGCGGCCCGCCGCCGGCGCATCCGGCCCACCACGGGTGACCGGGCAGGCGCGACGCCGGGTCCGGTCCATGGCGCCTCGCCGCGCAGGGCGGCGGCCGAGCGGGCCCCGCAGGACGGCCCCGTCGCCGTCATCTCGCCGCTCGTGCGCAGACTCGCCCGCCAACATGCCCTGGATCTGCGGCTCCTTGTCGGGTCCGGACCCGACGGGCTCATCTTGCGGGCCGATGTCGAACGGGCCGTGCGAGCCACCGACACACAGCTCCAGGCACCCCCCGCGTCGCAGGTCACGGCAGCCCCGACCGAGGCGCCCCGCCCCCCGGCGGCCGCGGCGCACGGCGAGCGCGTCCCGCTGCGCGGGGTGCGCGGAGCCGTGGCGGACAAGCTCTCGCGCAGCCGGCGCGAGATCCCCGACGCCACCTGCTGGGTCGACGCGGACGCCACGGAGCTGATGGCCGCCCGAGCCGCGATGAATGCCGCAGGCGGGCCGAAGATCTCCCTCCTGGCCCTGCTCGCCCGTATCTGCACGGCAGCGCTGGCGCGTCACCCCGAGCTCAACTCCACCGTCGACATGGACGCCCGTGAGATCGTGCGGCTTCCGGAGGTGCATCTCGGCTTCGCGGCACAGACGGACCGCGGTCTGGTCGTGCCCGTCGTCAAGGACGCGCACGCGAGGTCGGCGGAGTCCCTCAGCGCGGAGTTCACGCGGCTGACGGAGGCAGCGAGGCAGGGGACGCTTACCCCGGCGGATCTCACGGGCGGCACGTTCACGCTGAACAACTACGGAGTGTTCGGCGTCGACGGCTCCACGCCGATCATCAATCACCCGGAGGCCGCGATGCTCGGCGTCGGCCGGATCGTGCCCAAGCCATGGGTGCACCAGGGGGAGCTGGCTGTCCGGCAGGTGGTCCAGCTGTCACTGACCTTCGACCACCGGGTCTGCGACGGCGGTACCGCCGGTGGATTCCTGCGGTACGTCGCGGACTGTGTGGAACACCCTTCGGTGCTGCTGCGGACCCTGTAGGGCATCACCGCCCTGCTGCGGACCCAGCAGGACATCGGCTGCTGCGCACCCAGCAGGGCACCGGCTGCTGCGCACCCCAGTAGGGGGTCATTGCGAAGACCCCGGACCGTGATCCGACCGGAGAGCGGGACGGGGCTCCCCGCCCGCACGATCGCGGCTCATACTGCATGGGTGACCGCGAAGACCGCGTACGACGCCGTCGTGCTCGCCGGAGGCGCCGCCAAGCGCCTGGGCGGAGCCGACAAGCCGGCAGTGAGTGTGGGCGGGCGCGCCCTGCTCGACCGGGTCCTCGGAGTGTGCCGGGACGCGGGGCGCACCGTCGTCGTCGGCGGCCGCCGACCCACCGCACGCCCCGTCGTATGGGCACGTGAGGCCCCACCGGGCAGCGGTCCGCTCGCCGCGCTCGATGCCGGGGTGCGGCAGTGCGAGGCACCCGCGGTGCTCGTCCTCTCCGCCGACCTGCCCTTCCTCGGGCGGACAACGGTGCGGCGCCTGATCTCCGCACTCGACGAGGGCGTTTCCGAGGCGGTGCTGCTGACCGACGCCGACGGCCGCGACCAGCCCCTCGTGGCCGTCTACCGTACGGAGCCGCTCCGACGGGAACTCGCCCTCCTCGCCACCGAGCACGGCACCCTTTCCGGACTGCCGCTGCGTCTTCTGGCACAGGAACTGGACCTCGCCCGGATCGGGGCCGATCCCCTCGCCTCCTTCGACTGCGACACCTGGGAGGACGTTTCCGCGGCCCGGGCCCGTATCAGGGAGCATGGCAACGTGCTGGATGAATGGATCACCGCAGTCAAGGACGAACTCGGCGTCGAGCTGGACGTCGACACCCGTGTCCTCCTCGACCTCGCCCGCGACGCCGCGCACGGCGTCGCCCGCCCCGCAGCCCCGCTGACCACCTTCCTGGTGGGTTACGCAGCCGCCCGGTCCGGCGGCGGACCGGAAGCGGTCGCCGAGGCCGCTCGTAAGGCCGTCGCGCTCGCGGCTCGCTGGGCGGAGGAGACCGAGCAGACCGAGGAGACCGAGGAGACCGGAGGGCCCGCCGGCCCCGGCAGCCCAGGAGCCGGCACCGCCGGCGCCGGTAGCCCGGGCAGCGCCGCCGACAGGTCCCGTGACGCCGACAGGACCGGCGAGGCCGAAGCCGGATGACCGGTCACGACGACGCATCAGGCCGCCGCAAGGCCGGACCGGTCCACGAAGACCTGTGGTCCGGCCCGGAGCAGCCGCAGCCCGCCCAGGAGGGCGATCTCGACGGCGTGGAGGAGGCGCTCGCGCTGGTCGGCCCCCCAGACCGAAAGCCCGCTCCGCACGCCCCGGTCGGCGCGTCCGACAGCGGTGGCGCCCGTGCCCGGCACCGCGCCACCTCCTGGCCCGACGCTCGGTCCCTCGCCGCCCGGATCGGTCGCAGCGCAACACCGCGCACCCGGAGGACGGCCCTCGGCGACGCGCTGGGAGAGGTCATCGCCGAGCCCCTCGTGGCGCTCTGCGACCTTCCGTCCTTCGACACCTCCGCCATGGACGGCTGGGCGGTCGCCGGCCCCGGCCCCTGGCGTCTGGACGCGGAGGCGTCGATCCTCGCCGGCCACGGCGAGATGAGGCCCCTCCCCGACGGCACGGCGGTGCGGATCGCCACCGGTGCCCGGGTGCCACCCGGAACGACCGCGGTCATCCGCAGTGAGCACGCCCGTGCCGACACGGTCACACACCATGCGGACACATCACGTACGGACACATCACGTACGGACACATCACGTACGGACACATCACGTACGGACACATCACGTACGGACACATCACGTACGGACACGTCATGTACGGGCACACCGCCCGCGGGCTCGCAACAGCTGTACGCCGAGCGCGAGGTGGTTCTTGGCCAGGACATCCGGCCGCGAGGCCAGGAGTGCCGTTCGGGCGACCAGCTCCTTCCGCCCGGCTCCCTGGTGACCCCGGCCGTCCTGGGGCTGGCGGCGGCCGCCGGCTACGACACACTCGTCACCGTGGCCCGGCCACGTGTCGACGTGTTGGTCCTCGGCGACGAGCTGCTCTCCTCCGGGCTCCCCCACGACGGCCTCATCCGCGACGCGCTCGGTCCGATGATCGGCCCCTGGCTGCGGTCGCTGGGCGCCGAGGTCGTGGCGACACGACGGGTCGGGGACGATGCCGAGGCCCTGCACCGCGCCGTGACGACGTCCGATGCCGACCTGCTGATCACCACCGGCGGTACGGCCTCCGGGCCCGTCGACCATGTCCACCCCGTGCTGCGCAAGGCGGGCGCGGACCTGCTGGTCGACGGAGTCGCCGTACGACCCGGCCACCCCATGCTCCTCGCCCGGCTCGCTCCGGGGCGCCATCTGGTGGGTCTGCCCGGTAACCCTCTGGCCGCCGTCTCGGGGCTGCTCACCCTCGCCGAGCCACTGCTGCGCGGGCTCTGCGGGCGACCGCCGGCAGCTCCGTACCGCCTCCCCGTACGGGAGGCGGTGCACGGACATCCGCATGACACCCGGCTGGTCCCCTTCGTGCACGCCGACGATCTGCTCCTGCCGCTCCACTACAACGGTCCGGCGATGCTGCGGGGCATCGCGGCGGCCGACGGTCTGGCCGTGGTCCCGCCCGGTGGGGCACGGCCCGGTGACGAGCTGGAAGTCCTCGATCTGCCGTGGGCCACATGGACGCCACCGACGGGCGAGAGAGGATGTTTCACGTGAAACTGCCCGGCCAGGACGCGATGGCCCGGCATGCCGACGAACACCTGATCACCGGCCGGGTGAAACTTCCCCGCCGGATCGTCGAACGTCCGTTGCGCCAGGTCAGCAAGCGGCTTCTGATGGCCCTGACGGTCCTGGTCATGACGGTGGTGATCGTCTGGAGCGACCGCCACGGCTACCACGACGCCGCCGACGGGTCCGTCGACTTCCTCGACTGCGTCTACTACGCGACCGTCAGCCTTTCCACCACGGGTTACGGCGACATCGTTCCCCACAGCGACGGGGCGCGGCTCACCAATGTGCTGCTGGTGACCCCGTTGCGTGTGCTTTTCCTGATCATTCTGGTCGGCACCACTCTCGAGGTCCTCACCGAACGCACGCGGGAGGAGTGGCGACTGAACCGCTGGAGGTCCACCTTGCGCGACCACACCGTCATCGTCGGCTTCGGCACCAAGGGGCGGTCGGCGATGATGACGCTCTGCGCCACGGGGCTGCGGAAGGACCAGATCGTCGTCGTCGACCCGAGCAGCAAGGTGATCGACGCCGCCAACGCCGAGGGCTTCGTCGGTGTGGTCGGCGACGCCACCCGCAGCGACGTACTCATCAGGGCCGAGCTCCAGAAGGCGCGTCAGATCATCGTCGCTCCCCAGCGCGACGACACAGCCGTACTGGTCACTCTGACGGCCCGCCAGCTCAACCGCGGCGCCAAGATCGTCGCTGCGGTCCGAGAGGAGGAGAACGCGCCGCTGCTGCGCCAGTCCGGAGCCGACGCGGTCATCACCAGCTCGGGCGCCGCCGGCCGGTTGCTCGGCCTGTCCGTGCTCAGCCCCAGCGCGGGCACGGTCCTGGAGGATCTCATCCAGCAGGGCAGCGGCCTCGACCTCATCGAGCGGCCGGTGATAAAAGCAGAGGTGGGCCGTAGCGTTCGCGAGACGGACGACCTCGTCGTGAGTGTCCTGCGCGGGCACCGGCTGATCGGCTACGACGACCCCGCGGCGAGTCCGCTCCAGCTCACGGACCGGCTGATCACCATTGTGCGTGCCCGGAACGACCAGACACCGGGTGGCCGGGAGTAGCCTCGCCGCCATGCATGCGATCACGATTCCGGAACCCGGTGGTCCCGAGTCCCTGGTCTGGGCCGAGGTGCCCGATCCCGTACCCGGCGAGGGGGAAGTCCTCGTCGATGTCGTCGCGAGCGCTGTCAATCGCGCCGATCTGTTGCAACGGCAGGGCTTCTACGACCCGCCGCCCGGCTCCTCCCCGTATCCCGGACTCGAGTGCTCGGGCCGGATCTCCGCGCTCGGACGCGGAGTTTCGGGCTGGGCCGTCGGTGACGAGGTGTGCGCGCTGCTCGCGGGTGGCGGATACGCGGAGAAAGTCGCCGTTCCGGCAGGGCAGTTGCTGCCCGTCCCGGACGGAGTGGATCTGGTGACGGCCGCGGCGCTGCCCGAGGTCACTGCGACCGTGTGGTCCAACGTCTTCATGGTCGCCCACCTGCGGCCGGGCGAGACCCTGCTGGTCCACGGCGGCGCGAGCGGCATCGGGACGATGGCGATCCAGCTGGCCAAGGCCGTGGGCGCGCGGGTGGCGGTCACGGCGGGCGGTCCCGAAAAACTGGCGCGCTGCGCCGAGTTGGGCGCGGACATCCTCATCGACTACCGCGAGCAGGACTTCGTCGAGGAGATCCGCAAGGCCACGGACGGCGCCGGGGCCGATGTCATCCTCGACATCGTCGGCGCGAAGTACCTGGACCGGAATGTTCGGGCCCTGGCCCTCAACGGCCGGCTCGCGGTCATCGGCCTCCAGGGCGGTGTGAAGGGCGAGCTCAACCTCGGCGCCCTGCTCAACAAGCGGGCGGCGGTCACCGCCACCTCGCTCCGTCGCCGTCCCCTGGAGGAGAAGGCGGCCATCGTGGCGGCCGTCGCCGAGCACGTCTGGCCGCTGATCGCCGCGGGCCGTGTACGCGCGGTCGTGGACCGGCAGGTGCCGATGCGGGACGCCGCCGAGGGGCACCGGGCGCTGGAGACCGGCAGCCATGTGGGCAAGGTGGTGCTGATCGGGACCGAGAAGGGCTGACGGGCCCGGTCGTACGAGATGTGCCGAAGGCCCGGCCCACCGGTGAGGTGGGCCGGGCCTCCACGTTCGGCCGCGAAGCCCGGACGACGCCGCGCCGACTGCGCCGTGCCCGGTCACGCCGCACCCCGGGGTACACGTTCCGTGCCCGGTCACGCCGCACACCCGGGATCCACGTTCCGTGCCCGGTCACGCCGCACCCTGGGACACACGCTTCGTGCCCGGTCACGCCCCGCACGAGCGCGTGCCCGGTCACGTCAAATGCACCGAGGAACGCGTGCCGGGGCGCCCCGCTTCCGGTTACAGATACGGGCCCGAGCGGATCGCTCCGTGCTGTCCGCCTTCGTCGTCGTCATGCGGGGCACCGGGCGGCAGGGCGCGACGCATCTGTTCCAACTGCGCCCTCGCCGCCATCTGCTGGGCGAACAGCGCCGTCTGGATGCCGTGGAAAAGGCCCTCCAACCAGCCGACCAACTGGGCCTGGGCGATGCGCAGTTCCGCCTCCGAGGGAATGGCGTCGTCGGTGAACGGGAGAGAAAGACGCTCCAGTTCCTCGACGAGTTCGGGTGCGAGGCCGTCCTCCAGCTCCTTGACGGAACCGGCGTGGATCTCCTTGAGCCTGACGCGGCTCGCCTCGTCGAGAGGTGCCGCCCTGACCTCCTCCAGCAGCTGCTTGATCATGCTGCCGATGCGCATGACCTTCGCCGGCTGTTCGACCATCTCCGTCACCGGGACCTCGCGCGACTCGTCGTCACCGTCACCGCCGCCGAGCGCCATCCCGTCCTGGCCCACCACGAGGACATGGGGGCTCTCCTGCGACCGTTCATTCCTCGGCATCTCCATGCGGCCATTCTCTCGTACAACTGCGTCACCACAGGGTGTGCCCCCGCAGGAAGGTGATCCACCCTCCTGCGGGGGCACAAAACCGCAGCGCATCGCCGGTATGGGGCCGGTCAGGTCGCCTCGCGGCGGGCCAGTGCCCCGCGGGAGCGCGTGACCAGGGCCGCCAGCAGGGCGGCACCCACGGGCACGGCGACCAGCAGCGCGGCCAGTGTCGCCCACGGCACCACGATCGGCACGAACGGTTCGCTGCCCGGGCCCCAGCCGTTGTCGAGGGCCTGCTCGTACCAGTTCATCTGCTGACGCTTCTCCGTGAGCCGCAGGCCGATGGCGGGGAGCACTCCCGCCGCCGACCCCAGCACCACACCCATGGCGGCGACCACGCCGCACTGGAAGCCGCTGAGCGTCCTGCGGACCCTCGGCGGGGCGCCGACGGCGGCCAGCGTCTTCAGGTCGGCCTCCGCGTCGGCCTGGGCGAGGCCGGTGGCGATACCGGCCGCACCGATGGTGATCAGGCCGGCGAAGACGGTCAGCGCCAGCAGCACGATGCTGTTCTCGCTGGTGTAGCCCTCCTCGATGTGGAGGTCGATGTCCACGCCCGTCTCGTCGAGCTCGTTGTCCAGCTTCTGCCGCTGTTCGCTGCTGGGCATGCGGTCGGTGGAGTAGTAGGCGCCGATCGGGGCCGTGTCGATGCCCGCCGCCTTGGCCGCCTCGAACGGCACGATCAGTCGGACGCCGTACGTGTCCGGCGTACCGGCCACCTGGTGGGCGGTGAGGCTCTTGATCTCGCCCGGAGCCTCCTTGCCCTCCTCCATAGCCCTGTCGGCGGCCTCGGCGTCGGTGATCAGACGGATGTCGATCGCACCCCTGGCGTTGACGTTGCGCTTGTCGAAGGACACCACCTGACCGGCGGCCAGAGCCTTCTCGGCACCAGGGTCGTCGATGCCCAGCACCTTGAGCAGCTTCGCGTCGCCGACGAGAACACCGCCGTCGGTCGGGGCCCCGTAACCGACGTTCTCCTTGCACCGCCAGTCGTCGGCGAGCTTGCGGCGTTCGGCCTTGGTGAACCGCTGCGCGGGATCCTCGTCGGGCTTGGCCGGGTTCGCGGCCCACAGGGGGCACTCATGGGCCTTGGGCACGACCACCTCATAGCGGCCGCAGCCGTCGCGCGGCTCGTACATCGAGCAGTTGCCCTTGCCTACGGCGATGCGGTCCACATCGGCCCGCACATCGACGGGCAGCAGCTTCTGTACGGTGGCGCGCACGCCCGGGACGTCACGCCCGCCGGCCTCGTCGATCACCACGGAGACCGCTCCGTGCGGGAGCTGGGCCTCGTACTGCGCCCTGCCCTGCGCGTCGTTGCTCGCCGCGTACGTCGCGACGGCCACCGTGCCCGCGACCGCGGCCAGGACCGCGGCGACAGCGGGGGCCGTGCGGCCCCGGTTGCGCACCGCGTCGCGCAGCGCGAGCCGCGGCGAGAGCGGCAGCAGACGGCCGGTCCGGCCGAAGAGGCCGACCAGGGCCGGGGTCAGCGCGACCACGCCCAGCTCGGCGAGTGCACTGCCGCCCGCCACCACGACGAACTGGTCGGTCATGGTCGATCCGTACAGCGCGATCGAGGCGCCCAGGGTGACCGCGACCAGGCCGACGACGGGCAGCACACGGCTGCTCCTGCGCACTCCGCGGCGGCCGGTGAGCGAGGCCAGGACCGACTGCCGGGAGGACGTGATCGCCGGGACGATCGCCGCCAGCAGGCCGGTCAGGACGGCCAGCAGGGCGATGCCGAGCAGTTCCAGGGGCCGTATGTCGAAGCTGCCGAAGCGCTGGCCGAGGGAGTCCTCCAGCACGGGCCGGAGGAGGAAGGTGAGGATCAGACCCAGCACGGTGCCCGCGACGGCCGCGGCGACGCCGATCACCAGGCCGCCGGCGAGGACGATGGCCCGGATGTGGCGGCGGTCGCCGCCGTTGGCTCCGACGAGACCCAGCTGACGACGGGACCGGCGCGCCCCCACGGCGAACGCGGGACCGGCGAGCAGGCAGATCTCCAGCATCGCGAGACCGACGACCGTGCCGACGGCGGCGAGCGCGCCCGCCTTGGCGGCGGTGCTCTCCTCGTACCTGCCCCAGTCCTCCTTCTGGTACAGCGGCACCTCGGAGTCGGCGGGCGGGTTCAGCGCGACCGCACGCGATTCGACCAGCACACCCTTGGTGTTGACGCCCTGGACCATGTTCCACGTGAAACCACCGGGGACGGTCGCAAGGAGGGTCGTGCTTGGCGAGGGTCCGGGCAGCCCGGCGGCGTCCAGAGCCTTGGCGAGCGGGGCGATCAGGGCGCCGGGAAGGGCGTTGACCTGGTCGGTGTCCAGCGCGTCGGGAAGCTCGTACGCACCGACGATCGTGTACTCGCGGTCGAAGCCGCGCGCGGTGAGCTTCGAGCCGACCTTCAGACCGCTGCTCTCCAGGAAGTGCGTGGTGGCGGTGACCTCGTCGGACTTCTGCGGCAGCCTGCCGCTGACGACCGGCATCATGCCCTGAGCCATCGGGTCGGCGGCCTTGAGTTCGCGCAGCTCGGTCTGCAGCAGACCGTGCGTCGTGCGGACCTTGGCGTAACCGGTCGTGTCCGTCAGGGTCTTGGCGCCCGCGGGCAGCGCCTTGGCGATGTCCGTGCGGCCCTCGGGATACGGCTGGTCGTCGAAGTCCTGGACGGGTGCGTGGTTGCGGCCGTCCGGGGCCTGCAGGATCGGGACACCGCCCATGCCCGGGTCGGACAGTCGCGCGTCCGCGCCGCCGATCCGACGCGTCAGGCTCTGCTCGGTCGACAACTCGGCGCTGCGCAGGGTGAGATCGGCCGCGCTGACCCCGACGATGGGCAGGGCGATCATCGCGAGGACCAGGAAGCTGCGCCCTTTGGAGCGCCAGGCGTCGCGGCGCGCGATCCGGATCGCGGCGCGCCAGGAGTGGTACCAGGTCGTCACAGCTCGGCCGCCTGGCCGGAGAGCAGGGAGTCGGCGTCGCTGCGCACCGTCTGGTCGACGACGGCGCCGTCCCGCAGGAACACGACCCGGTCGGCCCACGCGGCGAAGCGGGGCTCGTGGGTGACGAGGATGCCCGCGGCTCCGGCGTCGCAGCGCGCCCGCAGCAGCGCCAGCACGGACTCCCCGGTCTCGGAGTCGAGAGCGCCGGTGGGCTCGTCGGCGAGCACGAGCCGACGCCGGCCCACGAGGGCGCGGGCGATGGCGACGCGCTGTTGCTGGCCACCCGACATCTCGTCGGGGAAGCGGTCGGCGAGCTGGCCGAGCTCCATCTCCTCCAGGGCCGAGACCGCTTCGGCGCGGGCCTTGCGGGCCGAGGTGCCGTCCAGTTCACGCGGCAGGGCAATGTTCTCGGCGGCGGTGAGGGCCGGTATGAGGTTGTAGTCCTGGAAGACGTAGCCGATGCTGCGGCGGCGCAGGGCGGCGAGCGTCTTGCGGTCCGCGGTGGTGATGTCGGTGTTCTCGACGATCACCCGTCCCGAGGTGGGGGTGTCGAGCCCGCCCGCGATGGTGAGCAGCGTGGACTTGCCGGAGCCGGACGGGCCCATGACGGCGACGAGTTCGCCGGGGAAGACGTCGAGGTTGACGCCGCGCAGGGCGTGCACCTCGGTGGCTCCGCTGCCATGGACGCGCGTCAGTTGCTGAAGTTGCAGCACGGGCTGCTGTGATGCCAGTGACTGTGGTGACTGCTGTTGGGACATGGTGGTTTCCCCCTTGAGCGGGTGAGTACACACAGGTGGTGTACGAGAAATCGGTGGGCCTGAAGAGGCCTGTGGGATGGGCCTCAAGAGGCCGAAGGGGCAGCCGGGGCCGGCTGCCCGGGGAGCGGGGACGGGACGGGGACGGTCGGGTGGTGGGGCGCACCCGTCGAGGACTCCGACCAGTGCGACGGGCCGGGGCTGCCGTCCGGTCCTACGCCGGCCTGGTGCGACGGGCCGAAGCCGCCGTCCGGTCCTACGCCGGCCTGGTGCGACGGGCCGAAGCCGCCGTCCGGTCCTGCGTGGACGGTTGGACGGCCGGCTCCTCCGGAGGCGCGGCCGGCGACGGCGTGTGCCCGGCCGTCGCCGACAGCCTGATGAGCCGCATCTCGCAGTGGTCGAGCCAGCGGGCCTCCGCCTCGGTCTGGAAGATGAGCTGTTCCAGCACCAGCAGCCAGGCCACGTCGTCCCGTTCCTGCGAGCCGCCGCCCTCGATCGCGGCCAGCGCCTGGGCCTTGAGGCGGGTGTAGTCCTGCATCGCCTTCACGGAGTGCCGGCGCTGGGACTGGATCACCGCACGGATGTCCACTCCGGGCGTCCCCACCGCCATCGCGAGCTTGATGGCCAGCTCGTCACGGGGCGGGCTGCTGCGGTCCACGGGAGTGGCGAACCATTCCCGCAGCTCGGCGCGGCCCTTCTCGGTGATGACGTACAGCGCGTGCCCGGCCTCGTCCTCGCCGTCCTGGACGACCATGCCGTCGCGTTCGAGGCGGCCCAGTGTCGTGTACACCTGACCGACGTTCAGGGGCCAGGTGGCGCCGGTGCGCGACTCGAATTCGGAGCGCAGCTGGGAGCCGTAGCGCGGGCCGGGCTCGAGGAGGGCGAGAAGCCCGTGACGGATCGACATACTCGGTATGTATACCGGGTATGTCGAGCGGGGCCAACCATCCTCGGAAGGACGTGCGAGATCCGTCTTGAGAAGGACGGGAAGGGTCAGCGGCGGCGCAGGCGGATGCCGAGGAAGCCGATCCCGAGGCCCATCAGGGCCATTCCGACCCCCAGCGACAGCGGGGAGATCTGCTGGGCGACGGGAGCGGGCACAGCCTGAGGCCCCTGCTCACGGGCGTCGGCCGGCGCGGAGGTGGGCGCCGCGGGCGACCATGCGCCCCAGTAGCCGGCGTCCTCGTCCCTCCAGGGCGCCTCGCCATCCGCGGGAGGGGGATGCTCCGCCGGCTCGCCCGTGCGGGGGGCCGGCGCCGAAGGGGACGAGGGCGATCGGGCGGGGCGGGAAGGCCGGCCGGACGGTGTCGACGCGGACGCAGATGCGGCGGCGGGCGCGGTGGCGCTGCGCGCAGGGTCCACGGAGGGGCGGGCGCTCGCGGGCGGCAGCTGCCGCCCGGGCCGCGGCCTGCCCTGACCGGCCTGCCGCCCGGCGAACGAGGTCGAGGGCGAGGGTGACGGCTTCACGACGGGCCGGGGACCGGGGGGTTCGGACGGCTCGGCGTGCGCGGCCGGTGCGAGGGGGAGGGTCGCCAGCGCGAGCGATGCGACGGTGATCGCGCACCGGGCGCGGAGCTGTGGAATCACCGGAGGGCCTCCCGTGACGGGGCACCGAGTCGCCGACTGATCGAGGAACGGACTCAGCGTCACATGGTTGCGCAAATCCGGCATCTCGGGCGTCATGGCCCGAAGGTCGCCAGGAGCGGTGCGACGGCCGGGGCCCGGTACACGGATCGTGTACCGGGCCTCGGCCGAACGGCGTATCAGCGGGCCGCCCGCTGAGGCCCGGTACCCGGACTAGTCCGCGTACCCCGTGGAGACCTCAAGGGTGAACGTGGCGTTGTCCTCGGAGATCTCCGTGTCCGCCAGCGGGAACTGCGAGATGACGACGTCCTCGCCCCACTGGGCGTTGTCGACTTCCTCGATGTTGATCTTCCAGCCGCGCGTGTTCGCGCATTCCTTCACCGACAGGATGTCCTTGTAGACGAAGTCGGGGGCGAGGACCTTCGACGGGTCGTCGTAGCCCTCCTGGGCGTCCGAGCACTTCGTCTTGTCGATGGTCCGGTTGCGCTCCGGGCCCTTGTAGCCCGCCTCCTTCGACTCGCTCGTCGACGGGTCGCCGCCGGCCTCCTTCCCCGGGTCGTCCTCGCCGTTCAGCGCGATCGCCGTGACCAGGCCGCCGATCGCGAGGAGTGCCACCGCGACGGCGCCCACGATCACCGGCATGTTCCGCTTGCCGCCGCCCCCGCCCGACGAGGCCGCCGTGTGCGGCGCCATCGTGTACGGAGGGGGTGTCGACGCCGCCGGGGGCTGCGTCTGGTAGGCCGGGGACGGGGTCGGGTAGCCGTAGTGCGGAGCGGGAACGGGCGCGGGTGCCGGGGTGGGCGGGCCGTACGGGCCCGGCTGGTACGGGGTCTGGACGCTCTGGGGCGCCGGCGTCGACTGGTCCAGCGGAGGGAAGACGGCGGAGCCGACTCCTGAACCGCTGCTCGCGGGCGCACCGCTGATGATCACGGGCGCGCCGGTCTGGCCGGCGCCGGCGACCCGGGCGCACTCGTCGCGCATCGCGGCCGCGCTCGGAAAACGCTCGTTCGGGTTCTTCTTCAGTGCCCGGGAGACCAGTGCGTCCATCGCGGGGGTGAGGGAGCGGTTGATCGTGGACGGGGCGACGGGCTCCTCCTGCACATGCGCGTACGCGATGGCGAGCGGCGAGTCCGCGTCGAAGGGCAGCCGTCCGGTGAGGAGCTGGAAGAGCATGATGCCGACCGAGTACAGGTCGGAGCGGGCGTCCACACCGCGGCCCAGGGCCTGTTCGGGCGAGAGGTACTGAGGGGTGCCGACGACCATGCCGGTCTGCGTCATGGACGTGACGCCCGACTGCATGGCGCGGGCGATGCCGAAGTCCATGACCTTGACCACACCGCGCTTGGTCATCATCACGTTGCCCGGCTTGATGTCGCGGTGGACCAGGCCCATCTCGTGGCTGGTCTCCAGCGCGGCCAGCACGTCGGCGGTGACCTTGAGTGCCTTGTCGGCGGGCATCGCGCCGTACTGCTGGATGTCCGCGGCGAGGACCGAGCCGAGCGGCCGGCCCTCCACGTACTCCATGACGATGTACGGCATCAGTGAGCCGTCCAGCTCGTCCTCACCCGTGTCGAAGACGGACACGATGTTGGTGTGGGACAGCTTGGCGACCGCCTGGGCCTCGCGGCGGAAGCGCTCGCGGAAGGACTGCTCGCGGCCCAGCTCCGTGTGGAGCGTCTTGATCGCGACCTGGCGGTCCAGCGCGGAGTCGTACGCCAGATATACGGACGCCATGCCGCCTTCGCCGAGCAGGTCCCGAAGCTGGTACCGGCCGCCCGCTACGGAACCGCCCGCATAGCGGCCCTGTGCGCCGTCCTGGCTCATTTCGTGCTTCCCCCTGTGCGCGCTTGGCCGCGGCTGATCCGAATTTACGGGCCAAGTCTCCCCCAGGGCACGGACACGTCAAGCCAGGTGCCCGTTCCGTGACCGTACGCACAAGAACAGTCTCGTAAGCGTTACAGGAACAGCATGGAATTTGCGCGGGCCGGTGGGCTGCGGGTTTGATGGCCGGTCTCCTTCGAGACCGGCCCGCCGCGTGAAGGCTGTAGCGTGACGTGGCACAGCACCCTGAGGACAGCGGACCCCGCACGCACACCACGTACGCGGACAGATACGACGGCGAGGACTGATGGCACCCGAACCCGAAGCAGACGGCGGCGGAGTGCCGGAGTCGGCGGACGCCTGGGGCATCGGCGGAGTGGTCGGTGACGGCCGCTACCGGCTGACGCACCGTCTAGGACGAGGCGGCATGGCCGAGGTGTTCGCGGCAGAGGACGTACGGCTCGGTCGGACCGTAGCCGTCAAACTGCTGCGTGCGGATCTGGCCGAGGACCCCGTCTCCAAGGCCCGTTTCACGCGCGAGGCGCAGTCGGTCGCCGGCCTCAACCACCATGCGGTGGTCGCGGTCTACGACTCCGGCGAGGACGTCGTCGGCAATCAGACCGTCCCCTACATCGTGATGGAGCTCGTCGAGGGCCGCACGATCCGCGACCTGCTGGTCAACGCCGAAGCCCCGCCGCCCGAACAGGCGTTGATCATCGTCTCCGGTGTGCTGGAGGCCCTCGCCTACTCGCACCAGCACGGCATCGTGCACCGAGACATCAAGCCCGCCAACGTCATCATCACGCACTCCGGCGCCGTGAAGGTGATGGACTTCGGCATCGCCCGTGCCCTGCACGGCGCGCAGTCCACGATGACCCAGACCGGCATGGTCATGGGCACACCGCAGTACCTCTCCCCCGAGCAGGCGCTGGGCAAGGCCGTCGACCACCGTTCCGACCTGTACGCCACGGGCTGCCTCCTCTACGAACTGCTCGCGCTGCGGCCCCCGTTCACCGGTGAAACGCCGCTCTCGGTCGTCTACCAGCACGTCCAGGACATTCCGGTCCCGCCGTCCCACGTCCTGGACGCGGTGCCGCCGGAGCTCGACGGCCTGGTGATGCGCTCGCTCGCGAAGGATCCGGACGACCGGTTCCAGAGCGCCGAGGAGATGCGCGGACTCGTCCAGTACGCGCTGCAGATGCTTCAGCAGCAGGGCAGCCACACGGGCGCCTGGAACACCGGCCCCGTCGACCTGTACGACGGCTCGGCCACCCCGGCCGGCGGCATGACCGGGCCGACCGCCGTGCACCCCGTGCACGGCGAGACGTCAAAGGGCCCGATGCTGCCGCCGCCGAACCCGCACGACGGCGGCTACGACGGCATGCACCACGGGGGCGGGCGGCGTGGCCGCGGCAAGGTGTGGCTGCTGGCCGCGCTCGCCGTCGTCGCGGTCGTCGCCGGGATCGCGTTCGCGCTCAACAAGGCGAACGACACAGGCAACACGCCCGAGAACGCCCCGTCGGTCTCGCAGACGCCGACCACGCCGGACGAGACGCCGACACCGACCGACGAGGAGACGGACCCGTCGCAGGAGCCGGACACCTCGACCGGGGGCAACCAGCAGCCCTCCTGGACGCCCTCGTACAGCCAGTCGTACCCGCCGACCACTTCGCAGTCGCCCTCCGGCGATCCGACGTTCGACACTCCGACGGGCGACCCGACGGGCGACCCCACGGATGCCCCGACCGACGACCCGACCGACATCCCGACCGACCCGACGGATGTTCCGACCGACCCGGCGGGCGGCACCGACGGCGGGAACGGCGACACCTCGGGTCCCGAGGGCGGCTGACGGGGCGGGCACGGGCACACCCGTCGGCCGACGCGCCGGTCGTCCGCGAAGGCGCCGGCTGTCCCGCGAAGGCGGCTCGTCCCGTGCGAAGGCGTCGGCTCATCCGGCGAAGGCGACTCGTCCCGTGCGAAGGCGCCGGCTCATCCGGCGAAGGCGGCTCGTCCCGTGCGAAGGCGCCGGCTCATCCGGCGAAGGCGTCGCACACCGCCTCGTACTCCCGCGTCCACCAGACCGCCAGGGCCGACACCGCAGGAAACTGCGGGTCGGCCCTTCGGTCGTGGAGCTGGTAGCGCCAGCGCAGTATCCAGAAGTCGTTGAGCCGCTCCCACCACACCCGGTGCACGGCCGCGGCCAGTTCGGCCGCGTCCGCTCCCGCCGCGCGCCGGTAGGCCCGCGCGTACGCCCGCACCTTCGCCAGCTCCAGCTGGCCCGCGGGTTGGACGAAGAAGATCGCCGCGGCCCGTACCGCCTCCTCCGCCCGCGGCTGGACGCCGAGGCGGTCCCAGTCGACGATCGCCGCGGGCTCGGCACCCTGGTACAGCAGGTTCAGCGGATGGAAGTCGCCGTGCACCCAGCCGCCCCCGCCACCAGGCGGCGGCCTGCGGCCCGCGTGCTGCTCCAGCAGCGCCCGCCGCTGGAGCAGCCGGTGCTCGGCCAGGGTGTCGAACGAGTCGCGCGGACGACTGCCGCGGGCCAGTTCCAGCAGCTCCTCGATGAGGGCGAAGGTCTCCTCGGGGTCGGCGCTGTCGTAGGCGGCCCCCCGGCTCGCCGCCCGGTCCATGACCTGGGCGAGGCAGGTGTGCACCAGTCCCAGCAGGGAGCCGAGCCGACGCGACTGGGCGGTGCTGAGCTGGGCGCCGTCGCGGTGTCTGCCGTCGATCCAGGGGTGCAGGGCGTAGCAGCGGCCGCCGATGACCGCGACCGTGCCGCCGCCGGTGTCCTGAAGCGGCGGTGCGACCGGGACACCGAGCGCCTGGAGCCTGCGGGTGGCCTTGTGCTGGCGGGAGATGGCGTCCCGGTCGCCGTCGAGGTGGTGCTTGAGGAAGTACGCGCCACGCGTGGTGGAGAGGCGGTAGCCGCGATTGAGGAGGCCCTGGGTGACGGGGCGGCAGGAGAGCGGATGGCCCACGGTGTCGTAGCGGCGCAGAAGAGCGTCGACGGGCGGAGCGGTAGCAGATGAGCGCGGCACCCGCCAGATGTTAGATCACGCTGCGTGGCATGCCTGTTGCTCCTTCGCGTAGTCGACGTGTGCAGGGCGACGAACCGGGGGCGATCCGCAGGAGGCCGGGTCGAAGTCGTGGCCGTCGATCCCGGCGACCGCGGCCCGAACGGCCCGCCGCCCGCTCGTCCGTGATCTCCGTGATCCGCGCCGTGCCGGTGAACCGCACGGACCACAGGACCGGTGGGCATGCCTTCCGCCCGTCGCCACCGGCGGCCCCGGCAGAGGCGCCGATCTCATCTTCAGGGGCCCTGATTCCCGGCCCACGGTCCCGACGGGTCAGCCCGAACGGGTGAACCCGCGGCCGCGCGTCACGATGACGCGACCCTCGGCGGCCCCCGCGAGGCCCATGGGCGCCTGCCGGGGAGGCCCGGCGCCGCCAAGCGCTTCGTCTGCTCCGCGCGCCCGTACGCGGCCGCCTGTGAGCGCCCTCCATGCCGTGCCCGGACAGCGGGCCGGACACATGGCTCTTGATGGCCTTCTCGGTGAGACGCAGCCGCTTGGCCAGGAGCCGGCTCTGCCCAGGCCTCCATCGGTCAGGTCCGGGATCCGGCGCTCCGGGTGGATGAGGGTCGCCGGCCGGTCGTCCCCGCCGGGCTCGTTGCTGAGGCACGGGCATGATCGCGTCGCGAAGAGCCTCGTCGTCGGCGACCGACGTGGGCGTCGGGCAGGTGATTTCTCGTTCTGCGAACGGACCTCGCGGCACACCTCCGCACCGCTCCCGCCGGGCAGGCGCATCTCGCGCACCGCCACGTCCGGACCCCGTTGCGGGGACCCTGACCAGGGCGTCTTCCGCCGTACCCGCCTCGCCCGCGGCCTCGACACCGGGCTCGGCCGAAAGCAGTTCATGGACGCCGGGCCGCACGACCTCTTGGTTGCCGAATAGGAATAAGGTGATTTTTCCTTCCTTGTGTACCTGGCGGTCTCACATATTGACTCTTCCCGTGCCCGGGGTGTGCGGGATACCGTGCCTTCGTTCCGGCGTCCGCAAGGCCCTGACCAGTGGCGTTCCCGCATTTCCTCGATTTACTTGGAAATCCAAGCAAAATCGCAGGTCAAATGGGGTTTCGCAGTAATGCTTCGCACTGGGTAACGTGCCTTTGACAGGACGTTCGCCGGGGCACCTGTCACGCCTGAATCCGGCCGCGCGGCACACACCCCCGTGCACCGGTTCGGACCCAGGCGAGCCGCACTGGCCACACCGGCGGACCCCGGGGGCCGGACCGACGGAGGAGCACGCACGTGACCGTGGAGAGCACTGCCGCGCGCAAACCGCGACGTAGCAGCAAGCGCGTCAGCGCCGCCAAGAAGCCGCAGAATCCCGAGCCCCAGCTCGTACAGCTGCTCACCCCCGAGGGTGAGCGCGTCCAGCACCCGGACTACGACATCGAACTGAGCGCCGAGGAGCTGCGCGGGCTGTACCGCGACATGGTCCTCACGCGCCGCTTCGACGCGGAGGCCACCGCCCTGCAGCGCCAGGGCGAGCTGGGTCTGTGGGCCTCGCTGCTGGGCCAGGAGGCCGCCCAGATCGGATCGGGACGCGCCCTGCGCGACGACGACTACGTCTTCCCGACCTACCGCGAGCACGGCGTCGCCTGGTGCCGCGGGGTCGACCCGACCAACCTGCTGGGCATGTTCCGCGGTGTCAACCACGGAGGCTGGGACCCGACCACCAACAACTTCCACCTGTACACGATCGTCATCGGCTCGCAGACGCTGCACGCCACCGGCTACGCGATGGGCGTGGCCAAGGACGGCGCCGACTCGGCCGTGATCGCGTACTTCGGCGACGGCGCGTCCAGCCAGGGCGATGTCGCCGAGTCCTTCACGTTCTCCGCGGTCTACAACGCCCCGGTGGTCTTCTTCTGCCAGAACAACCAGTGGGCGATCTCCGAGCCGACCGAGCGCCAGACCCGGGTGCCGCTCTACCAGCGTGCGCAGGGCTACGGCTTCCCCGGTATCCGCGTCGACGGCAATGACGTGCTCGCCTGCCTCGCCGTCACCCGCTCGGCGCTGGAGCGCGCCCGCCGCGGTGAGGGCCCGACCCTGGTCGAGGCGTTCACCTACCGCATGGGCGCCCACACCACCTCCGACGACCCGACGCGGTACCGGCACGACGAGGACCGGGCGGCCTGGGAGGCGAAGGACCCGATCCAGCGCCTGCGGACGTACCTGGAGAACGAGGGGCACGCCGACGCGGAGTTCTTCACCGCGCTCGACGAGGAGAGCGACATGCTCGCCAAGCGGGTGCGCGAGGCTGTACGGGCCATGCCCGACCCCGACGACATGGCGATGTTCGACCATGTGTACGCGGACGGGCACGCGCTCGTCGACGAGGAGCGCGCGCAGTTCGCCGCGTACCAGGCGTCGTTCGCCGAGGAGGGCAACTAGTCATGGCGGTACAGAAGCTTCCCCTCGCGAAGGCGCTCAACGAGTCGCTGCGCAAGGCTCTGGAGACCGACCCCAAGGTCCTGATCATGGGCGAGGACGTCGGCAAGCTCGGCGGTGTCTTCCGTATCACCGACGGGCTGCAGAAGGACTTCGGCGAGGACCGGGTCATCGACACCCCGCTCGCCGAGTCCGGCATCGTGGGCTCCGCGATCGGTCTGGCCCTGCGTGGCTACCGGCCGGTCGTGGAAATCCAGTTCGACGGCTTCGTCTTCCCGGCGTACGACCAGATCGTCACGCAGCTCGCGAAGATGCACGCCCGCGCGCTCGGCAAGATCAAGCTCCCCGTCGTCATCCGCATCCCCTACGGTGGCGGCATCGGCGCGGTCGAGCACCACTCCGAGTCCCCCGAGGCGCTCTTCGCGCACGTCGCGGGTCTCAAGGTGGTCTCCCCGTCCAACGCATCCGACGCGTACTGGATGCTCCAGCAGGCCATCCAGAGCGACGACCCGGTGATCTTCTTCGAGCCGAAGCGGCGCTACTGGGACAAGGGCGAGGTCGACACCGAGGCGATCCCCGGGCCGCTGCACAAGGCCCGCGTCGCCCAGGCAGGCACCGACATCACGCTCGCCGCGTACGGCCCGATGGTGAAGGTCTGCGTCGAGGCCGCGGCCGCCGCGGCCGAGGAGGGCAAGTCGGTGGAGGTCATCGACCTCCGCTCGATGTCCCCGATCGACTTCGACACGATCCAGACGTCGGCCGAGAAGACCGGACGGCTGGTCGTGGTCCACGAGGCCCCGGTCTTCTACGGCTCCGGCGCGGAGATCGCCGCTCGCATCACCGAGCGGTGCTTCTACCACTTGGAGGCCCCGGTGCTGAGGGTCGGCGGCTTCCACGCCCCGTACCCGCCGGCCCGCCTGGAGGAGGAGTACCTTCCGGGTCTGGACCGGGTGCTGGACGCCGTCGACCGCTCGCTCGCGTACTGAGGATGCCGTGATCATGACCGCAGACAATTCCCTGCGCTTCCGCGAGTTCAAGATGCCCGACGTGGGCGAGGGACTCACCGAGGCCGAAATCCTCAAGTGGTACGTCCAGCCCGGTGACACCGTCACCGACGGGCAGGTCGTGTGCGAGGTCGAGACGGCCAAGGCGGCCGTCGAGCTGCCGATCCCCTACGACGGGGTCGTCCACGAGCTGCGTTTCGCCGAGGGCGCGACCGTCGACGTCGGCACGTCGATCATCACGATCGACGTGGCTCCCGAGTCGGCACCGGTCGAGGAGCCGCCCCCGGCGGCGACCGAGCCCTCGCTCGCCGCCGCCGAGCCGAAGGCCGAGCCGGAGGCCGAAGCCGAGGCCAAGCCGAAGGGCCGCCAGCCCGTCCTGGTCGGCTACGGCGTGGCCGAGTCCTCCACCAAGCGCCGCCCGCGCAAGCAGACCGCCGCCGTCCCCGAGCAGGGTGCCGCGGCCGCGATCCAGGCCGAGGTGAACGGACACGGCACGGCCGCGCTGTCGGCCCCCGAGCGTCCGCGCCCGCTCGCCAAGCCCCCGGTGCGCAAGCTCGCCAAGGACCTGGGCATCGACCTGGAGACGGTCACGCCGACCGGCCCCGACGGGATCATCACCCGCGAGGACGTGCACGCCGCGGCCGCCCCGGCCCCCGCGCCCGCCCCTGCCGTCGCCGTCGCGGAGCCGGCCGCCGAGGCACCTGCGGCCGCCCCGGCAGCGGCCGGTGCACGCGAGACCCGTGTCCCGATCAAGGGCGTACGGAAGGCGACCGCCGCCGCCATGGTCGGCAGCGCCTTCACCGCGCCGCACGTCACCGAGTTCGTCACGCTCGACGTGACGCGCACGATGAAGCTGGTCGAGGAGCTGAAGGCCGACAAGGACATGGCGGGGCTGCGGGTCAACCCGCTGCTGCTGATCGCCAAGGCCCTGCTCGTCGCCATCAAGCGCAACCCCGGCGTCAACGCCGCCTGGGACGAGGCCAATCAGGAGATCGTCCAGAAGCACTACGTCAACCTGGGCATCGCCGCGGCCACGCCGCGCGGTCTGATCGTGCCGAACATCAAGGACGCGCACGACAAGACCCTGCCCGAACTGGCCTCGGCACTGGGCGAGCTCGTGGCCACCGCCCGCGAAGGGAAGACCACCCCGGCGGCGATGCAGGGCGGCACGGTGACCATCACCAACGTCGGCGTCTTCGGTGTCGACACCGGCACGCCGATCCTCAACCCCGGCGAGTCCGCGATCCTCGCGGTCGGTGCGATCAAGCTCCAGCCGTGGGTCCACAAGGGCAAGGTCAAGCCGCGCCAGGTCACCACGCTCGCGCTCTCCTTCGACCACCGGCTGGTCGACGGCGAGTTGGGCTCCAAGGTCCTCGCGGACATCGCGGCGATCCTGGAGAACCCGAAGAAGCTCATCACCTGGGCCTGAGGCGCCGACGCGTCAGACGCGCCCGACGCCTGTTCCACGTGAAACATCCCGGTGATCCGCCGGGCACAGGAGCCCCGTCCATATCGCGGACGGGGCTTTCTGGTTGAAGTCTGTTGTATCTATGCTGTGTGCATGTCTGCCTCTGTGTCCACCGTCCGACAGCCCCCCGCCGCAGACCGCGTCTACACCCACATCAAGCAGGCCGTTCTCGACCGGCAGTACGAAGGCGGGACGCTCCTCACGGAAGGCGAACTGGCCGAGGCCGTCGGCGTATCGCGCACCCCCGTGCGCGAGGCACTGCTCAAGCTCGAGGTCGAAGGGCTGATCAAGCTCTACCCGAAGAAGGGCGCACTGGTCCTCGCCGTCTCCGCACAGGAGATCGCCGACGTCGTCGAAACCCGCCTGCTGATCGAGGAGTTCGCGGTGCGCAAGGCGGTGCCCGCCCCCGCCTCCCTCATCGCCCGCCTCGAAGAGATCCTCGACGAACAGCGTCGCCACGCCGACTCCGGAGACCTCGCCGCCTTCGCCGTCAGCGACCGCTGCTTCCACGCGGAGATCGTCCGGCACGCGGGCAACGAGATCCTCTCCAAGCTCTACGACCAGCTGCGCGATCGCCAACTGCGCATGGGTGTCGCGATGATGCAGGCACTCCCGGACCGGGTCACCAGGAACCACACCGAGCACGCCGAGATCCTCGAGAGGATCAGGGCCGGTGACGCGGACGGCGCCGCCAAGTGCGTGCGCACCCACCTCGGCCGCGTCAAGGTGCTGGCCCGCGGTGAGTCCAGGTGAGCGCGGCCTCCCCCGGGGTGTCGCTTCCCGGCGATCCCCCCGGCGGCTGGCGTGCCGCCGCCGTCTGGGGCGTCGGCGTCGCCGTCTACTTCGTCGCCGTCATCTTCCGTACGTCCCTGGGCGTGGCCGGACTCGACGCAGCCGACCGCTTCGACGTGAACGCCTCCGCCCTGTCGACCTTCTCCATCCTCCAGCTGCTCGTCTACGCGGGCATGCAGATACCCGTCGGCCTGATGGTCGACCGACTCGGCACCAAGAAGGTCCTCACGATCGGCGTCGTGCTGTTCACCGTCGGCCAGCTGGGGTTCGCCCTGTCGCCCTCGTACGGCACGGCCCTCGCCTCCCGCGTGCTGCTCGGCTGCGGCGACGCCATGACGTTCATCAGCGTCCTGCGCCTCGGCACGCGCTGGTTCCCCGCCCGGCGCGGCCCCCTCATCGCACAGGTCGCCGCCCTGTTCGGCATGGCGGGCAACCTCGTCTCCACCCTCGTCATCGCCCGCATGCTGCACGGCATGGGCTGGACCGCCACCTTCGCGGGCAGCGCGGCGGCCGGCCTGGTGGTCCTCGTCCTGCTGGTCCTCTTCCTCAAGGACCACCCCGAGGGCCACGAGCCGCCTCCTGCCCAGCACGCCGGAGCCGCGTTCGTACGCCGGCAGATCGCCGCGTCCTGGCGGGAGCCGGGCACCCGGCTCGGGATGTGGGTGCATTTCACCACCCAGTTCCCCGCCATGGTGTTCCTGCTGCTCTGGGGGATGCCGTTCCTGGTCGAGGCGCAGCACCTCACACGGGAGACCGCCGGCGCCCTGCTGACCCTTGTGGTGGCGTCCAACATGGTCGTCGGCCTCGTCTACGGCCAGATCATTGCGCGCCACCATGAGGCACGCACCCCGCTGGCGCTCGGCACCATTGGGGCCAGCGGAGTGCTGTGGGCCGTCACCATTGCGTATCCCGGCGACGATGCCCCGATGTGGCTGCTGATCACCCTGTGCACGGTCCTCGGCGCCTGCGGCCCCGCATCGATGATCGGCTTCGACTTCGCACGGCCCGCCAACCCGCCCGAACGCCAGGGCACGGCGTCCGGCATCGTCAACATGGGCGGTTTTGTCGCCTCCATGACCACGCTACTCGCCGTGGGCGTGCTACTGGACGCGACCCGGGACGACTACCGGATCGCGTTCTCGTCCGTGTTCGTGCTCCAGGTGCTCGGGGTCGCGCAGATCCTGCGGCTGCGCGCCCGCACAGTGCGGCGCGAGCGGGAGCGCCTCGTGGCCAGCCGCGTGGAGGCCGTGCACGTGCCGGTCTGAGGCGTCGACCGGGAGGCGTCGGCCGGAACACCGGCCGGGGCGGGCCCCGCATCCGTTCCGCGGCCGGGGCCGGCACCCGTCCGCGGAACGCCGCCGGCGTCCCCGGAAGAAGACCGCGCCTCAGGGCGTGACGGCGATGACCCGCAGGATCGCCTCTGCCATCTCGGTGTCCCCGTCGACCTTGATCCGGTCCGCCACCGCCGCGGGCCGCACCCGGCCGCACGTCAGCCGGTAGAACGTCTCCCAGTCCGTCGCGAACGTCACCAGTGGGCCGAGCGAGGGCGAACCGTCCACCGAGCCACGCCCGTCGGCGTCCACCCGTACGGTCCGCAGGAACTCCATCGGACCGCTGACGTCGAAGACCACCGCCGAATTCGGTGGCGCGCCCGCGTCCTTGGCCACTGCCTTCGGCAGCGCCTGGAGCAGGCAGTCACGCGCGACATACGCACCGGGCGAGTCGAGGTTGCCCGGCCTGCCGAGCGCGACGCGCAGATCCTGCTCGTGCACCCAGGTGTCGAACGCCCGCATCCGGTAGGCGAGTTCGAGGGTCTGCTCGGCGCCCAGCGGGGCGCGTACCAGGGTGTCGGGACTGCGGCTCTCGTTGCGCAGCTGACGGGCGCGCCGGATCAACGTGTACTCGAGCTCGGCCGTCATCTCCGGAGACGTGTGGTGCCGGCGCACATCGACCTGCATCTCCATGTAGCGGGCGAAGTCGCTCTGCACATGGTAGAGATCGCGCGGAAGGGAGTGGATGGGGCGTGGGTCGCCGAGCATCTCGCACTCCATGCCGATGACATGCGACACGATGTCCCGCACCGACCAGCCGGGACACGGCGTGGCGCGGTTCCACGCACCCTCGACGAGCGGCTGCACCAGCTCGGCTATCGACTCGACTGCATGGGTCCAGGCATCGGCGTAGTTCTGGAGGCTGGGATGGACGGTCACGGGACCCCTCGGCGGTCGTACGCGGGCAAACTGGACTGGCAGCGGTCTGTGGGGGTCCGGGGGCGGCCCCCCGGTTGAGCACAGTACGCTGCCCGAAGGCACCCCGGCAGTGCTTTCGTGTGACGATCGTAGGCCCGAGTTGACGGCTCGAATGCCAGGACGGTGGTAGTGTGCGCGCCTCCCTCATCCAGATCGCAGTAGACCCGGACGAACCGGTCGATTCCCGCAGGCGCCGCGCCGCCGCGCTGGTACGCGAACAACGAGGCGCCGAACTGGTGATCCTCCCCGAGCTCTGGCCCGTCGGCGCCTTCGCATACCGGGCGTTCGAGGCCGAGGCCGAGACGCCGGCCGGGCCGACGTACACGGTGATGGCCGAGGCCGCGCGCGATGCGGGCGTCTGGCTCCACGCCGGGTCCATCGTCGAGAGGGACGACGACGGCACCCTCTACAACACCGCCCTCGTCATCACGCCCGGCGGCGCACTCGCCGCCACCTATCGCAAGATCCACCGCTTCGGCTTCGACAAGGGCGAGGCGGTGATGATGGGCGCTGGTGAGGACCTGGTGACCGTGCCCGTGCCCGGCGGGCTCACGCTCGGCCTCGCCACCTGCTACGACCTGCGCTTCCCCGAGCTGTTCCGCGGCCTCGTCGACGCCGGGGCCCAGGCGTTCGTCGTCCCCGCCGGGTGGCCCGCCCGCCGCCGCGGGCACTGGACCCTGCTGGCTCGCGCCCGCGCGGTCGAGAACCAGGCATACGTCCTCGCCTGCGGCACCGCGGGCACCCATGCGGACGTCGAACAGGCCGGCCACAGCATCGTCGTCGACCCGTGGGGCGAGGTCCTCGCCGAGGCGGGCCCGGACGAGGAGGTGCTCACCGTGGACCTCGACCCGTCGAAGGTGGACAAGACCCGCGAGGTCTTCCCGGCACTCAAGGACCGCCGCCTCGGCCTGCCCCTCCCGCCCGCGCCCCGCTGAGCCATGCCCGTCCGGGAGCGGCCCCGGCGCCGCCCCCGGACGGCACGCTCCCGTCAGGGCACGCCGCCACGGCACTCTCCCGCCAGGCGGCACTCTCCCGCCAGGCGGCACGCTCCCATCAGTACGGCGACAAAGCCTCCCGTGTGCCGTCGTCGCCTGCCAGAACGAGCTGAGTCACCGTGTGGCCGTCGATCGTGCGCGCGGAGACTCTGTACAGCCCCGGTGCGTCGACGACCACCCTGGCCACGATGTCTCCGTCGCCCCAGCCGAGTTTCACGGTCCGGGCGTTCTGGCCCGTCGTGTCGCTGATCTCGCACGCGAGCCCGGCCAGCGAATCCGGGCCGCTGACCTTGACGGTCCACGGCGTTCCGACCCCGATGAAGTCGGGAACCTCCAGGCCGCATCCGGGAGCGCCCTGGGGCGGGCCCAGATGTTCGTCCTCTCTGAGGATCTCCGCGACCGCCTTCAGCGCGACGCGGTCGGAGGCGACCGCTCCATGCTGCAGGGGAAGCGGCGTGACCGCGGGGCCGACAGCCGCCGACTCCTTGTGTACGGTGCCGTCGCCCTTCACGTCGTAGAAGACGACACGGCCCCGCCGGTCCCGGACGAACTCACCGGTGGTGTGCTGACGGGGTCCGTGGTGGTGGGGCTCGGCGACCCCGTCGCTGACCGTGAGGCTCTGCAGGGTCCGCTGACCGGTCCCGGCGACGGCGCGGTGCCCGGGCAGGACGATCCGTGCCTGCTTCTGATGGAAGTCAGCCGCGGCTCTCGCGAGTTCGGCGTCACCTCCGAGGCCGGCCACATCACCGGGCGTCAGACGGCGGACGGTGTCGTTGTCGACGAGGCAGGTGTACATGGGCAGCAGGTCGTGCAGGCCGGGCATCGTCGCCGAGATGGAGCGCAGCTGCCGGTGGGGCAACGGGACCGGGGTACCGCGCCCCGTATTCAGGATCACCGTCGACTTCACCGCCCCGTAGAAGGGCGTACCCAGCGTGAGGACCGCGCGTGTGTCGGCCGCCAGGTCGGCGTCATGGGTCGGGCCGAGTGCGGCCCGGGTGACGAGGCCGCCCATGGAGTGGGCGACGAAGACGAGACGTGCGGGCCGTTCGTCGACCCGGACGCGGCGAACAGCGTCATGGGCGGGGTGCTGCCGCCAAGCGGTCAGGTGCCGGCGGGCCGCTTCCGCCAGGAGGCGGCCGTTGGTACTCACCGGCAGTCGCCAGTCGTAGGCGAACTCGAGGACGGCCGCCGGGTCGGCGACGCAACGGAGGACCGCGTCGACCAGATCGGTGTACGGCTCCAGACCCTGGAGGTACGGCGTCCACGACGAGTGACGCATGAGCTGGGTGGCCTTGATGCGGCCGGTCCTTCCTTCCAGCTCCTCCTCAGTCATGCGCAGGGGCTCCAGACCCTTGGGCAGTGTCCACGCCCGGAGCAGCCACGACACCCCGGATAAGCCCCAGACGGTCTTGCGGGCGACAGTGTCGTACAACTCGCTGCCCATGATGCCCGGCACGACGACGACGGCGTCCTGGGTGAGGTCGGGAGTCACGACCGGTGGCTGCGCCCCGGATTTCCCGTGATGTGAAGGCCCTTGATTCATGGCCGTGAACAATAGAGAACATGCAGGGGGAGCAGGGCGAGATCAGGTCAGCCGGACCGGCCGGTTCGACGATGCGGCAGGAGGGGTGGACGGCGGGCGTCACCGGTTCGCTCGTCATTCTCGCGGTGGAGGACGGCGACCCGGAATTCGCCAAGGCCATCGACGAGCAGTTGTCCGTCGTGACGCAGTGGTGGGGTACGGATCCCACGACGGAGCCCGGGTTCGTTCAGACGGTGCTCCGCGCGCCGCAGGAGCGTCATGAAGTGGAGATGTTCCTGCACACCTCCGGCATCCGGGAAACGGCCGAGGACGAGCCGCTGGTCGTGTACATCACCTCACATGGCGCCATCGGCACGTCCCTTCGGCACTTTCTGATCCTGCCGGGTACGGACCATGCTCGGCTGCTGGCGACGGCCATGCCGACGAACGAGGTGGTGACGGCCGCCCTCGACTCGTGGGCGCGCCACGTACTCGTGATCGTCAACACCTGCGAGGCGGAAGGCATCGACGTCGAGCTGAAGGCCCTCGTCCGTGACCTGGCCCGCACGCGCGGCGAAGGAACGCTGAACGTCCTCGCCACAACCTCCGCCCGCTCCCAGGTGATGGGCCGTGAGTTCGCGCTGATTCTTCGCATGGCGTCCGAATGGCTGCAGGACGCGGCCGGGATCACGCGTCCGCATCTGTCCACCATGGAGTTCCTCCACGCTCTTGAGCACGCCACGGAACGGCTCAACGAGGAAAGGCACTTGGCGCTGCCCGGCCCGCGAGCCGTCCAGCAGGCCAGGCTCGGCGTGCGTTCCCCGACGCTGCCCAACCCGGGCTACCGGCCGCGGCCGCGCGTGGTCACCGGGGCCCGCGAAGAGGTGTCCGCGGACTATGACGAGCTCGAGTACTGGCTCGACCGGGCGAGCGGACGTGTCGACAGTGACGATCCGGGGTGGTACTTCTCCGGGAGACGCGAGCTCAATCGGCAACTGGTCCGCTTTCTGTCCGGTCCTGCGGGCGTCCTGGTCGTCACCGGCACCGCCGCCAGTGGCAAGTCCGCCGTACTGGCGCGGGCCGTGACGCTCAGCGACCCCACCTTCCGTTCCTCACTCCGTTACGCCGCGGCAGTGAGCAACGCACCCGCCGACGGCGTACCGCCCGCCGGGTCCATAGACGCCGCGGTGTCGGCGAGGAACCGGGGCGCGACCAGCCTCATCGAGGCCATCGGATCCCGGCTGGGCTGCGAACCCGACCGCAGCCGACCCGCGCTGGACCCGCTGCGCCAGTGGCAGGAAGGCCTTCGGGCCTTCTTCAGCGGCGACGGAGAGACCGTCACCGTGGTGGTCGACAGCCTGGACGAATCCTCCGATCCCACCGCGTGCATCCGTGACGTGCTCGCCCCGCTGGCTCGCCACGTCGCCGGAACCGCCGCCTCGGGCACGGCGACGATCCCGGCTCAGGCACCCTGTCCCGCGCCGGACGCCGCCCAACCGCCCGGTTTGGCGCCCGACACTCCAGCCGCACCCGCTCGCGGCCTTCGGCTGCTGCTCGGCATCCGCAGCAGTCGCCCCGGCCAAGCCGGGATAACCGATGCCGAACCAGGTGGCTTACTCCGGGAATTGAGACACGCCTTCCCCCAGGCACAGGTTCTGCGTACGGACGGCGACTCGGCTCCGACCGACGTCGCCGCCTACATCACCGCTCTGCTTTCCGGCACGGCCCTGGACACGGATACGGCGGCCTTGGGTTCGGCCGCCGCCCGCGTGGCCGCCCACGTGGGCCGGTCGTTCCTCGACGCCCGCCTGGCAGCGGAGCAGCTGCGCCGCAGCCAAGGCGCCGCGCTGTTGAATGACCCGCTGTGGTTCTCGCAGCTGGACCGCGGCACGGCAGGAATCCTGGAGCAGGATCTCGACATGATCGCCGACGACGGACTGGACAAGGCGGAAGCCGTGGCGCTGCTGCGCGCCACCGCCTTCGGACTGGGGCGGGGGATGCCCTGGGCCGAGCTCTGGCCGGCTGTCGCGGAGGCGCTGCTCGGCGCGCCGATCAAGCAGGCGGACGAGAAGATCCGGCGGCTTCTGGAAAGCCGCATCGCCGGGTATCTCACTCATGACACCGAGGACGATCGCGTCGTGTACCGGCCGGCGCACGAGCAATTGGCGGCCGTCCTCCGGCGTTGGCGGTGACAGCTCAGCACACAGGGGGGCAGGCGAATGAATCCGGACGACGCGGAGAGACCCGCGGACGCGGAACGGCGCACGCACGCCGTGATCGCGGCAGCTCTGGCCCGGCTCGCCGGTGACGGGGCGATGACCACGCCGCACCCGTATCTGACTCGGTACCTGGCTCAGCATGCCGCCCTGGGCGGGGTGCTGGACGACGGGCACGTGCCGCCCGCACTGCTGCCATGGAGCACGGGCGACGGCGTCAGAGGGCTGCTGCGGCTGCCGCACCCCCAGCACGCGGACCGGCGCTGGCTGACAGCATGGTCGGCTGTCGAGCCGTATGTGCAGGAGGCCGATCTGCCGTCCCGGTGCTCCAGCCTGCACTTCGCCTACACAGCCCTGTGGCATGCGGGAACCGGGCACGCCGACCTGCCGCCGGAGGCCGCCGTCTTTCCGGGGTCGCGGGTGCGCGTGCTGTGGTCGCAATGGACGCCCGCCTCCAACGTGCTGGCGACTCTCCGCCACAAGAGCGGGTCACTCGCCGTCATCTCAGGCGCCGACGGCGGCCAACGGCTCGCCATCGGCAGCGAGACGGGGGCGATCGAGCTGATCGACGCCATGACCGGCAGCGCCGTCGGAGACCGTGTGCCCGCCCACGACGGCGCTGTACGGAACCTGCTGGTCGTTCCCGGCTCCGCCGGCGCAGACGCTCTCGTGTCGGGCAGCACGGATGGCACGGTGCGTGTCTGGGACACCGCTCAGGGCACACTCGTCAGCCACGAGCGGCTTCCGGGGCACACCTGGACGGCCGATCTCACGGGATACCGGAAGGACGGGTGCCTGGTGGTCGTCGCGGTCGACGGAGAGGGAGCGGTGACCGTGTGGCGGCAGGGGTTCGGGAAGCGGCACCTCGGCGACATGAGCCCGGACCCACTGGAGCCCGCCGCATTCACCCTCGCTCTCACTACCGGCGTCGATGGTCGGCAGCTGCTGGTGGGGGCGGGCGCCACGCTGAAGGTCTGGGACATCGAAGACGACCGCCTGCTGCATGAGCATGCCATCGACATGGCCATCAGGACTCTTGCCGGCACGGCGGTTCCCGGCCGGATGGTCTCCGGCCACAGCGACGGCTCCATCCGGGTGTGGGACGTGGAGGCGGGCGTGCGTGTCACCTTCCCGGGCCAGGGAGAACCCGTGACGTCCTTGGCCATGCTGCGCGTCGGCGGCGTCGATCTGCTTGCCGCGGTCACCTCCGGCTCGTCGATCGACCTGTGGGACATCGGATCTGAGCAGTGGACGGGCCAGCTGGACGGCCACGCGGACACCGTCACCGCGCTGTGCACGATGCCTGACGGCGACTCCTCGCGGCTGGTCTCCATCGCCTGGGACAGCACGGTGCGGTTCTGGGACGCACGCACGGTGGGGCGGATCCTGGCCGGCTCCGTCTCGGCCCCCGGAGCCGTGACAGCCGCCTTCGTCCAGGAGCCGGGGACGGCGGCGCGTCTTGCCGTCAGCTACGCCACCTCTCAGGTGCAGGTCTGGGACATCGACAGCGCCACGTCTGTCGAGCCGGTGAGCATCTCCCCCGAGCCGCCGGTACGGGCACTCGCATGGGCACCGGGGGCAGCCGGTGGGGATGAGGTGCTCCTCTGGGCGGCGGCGGACCACTCCGTCCGCATGTGGGATCCGGCGAACGGACACCTGGCAGACATCGCCCTCACCGGCCATGCCCAGCCGGTGCGGGCGCTCGCCGCCTGTCTGACAGGGGACGGACGACGGTTGGCCGTCAGCGGCGGCGACGACTGCACGGCCCGGATGTGGGATCTCGACACCGGACGGGAACGGCGACAGTGGCGCCATTTCCACAGCGTCCGCGCCGTGGCCGCGGCGACCGGGGACGGCAAGGACTGGTTCGCCTCCGGCAGCACCGACGGAACGGTGCGTATCTGGCAGGCACGCGACGAGGCGCCCGTGCGGGTCCTGCCCTGCAGGCAGGGAGTCATCAACTCCCTGGCCCTGAACGCCTCGCCGTCCTCGCTGCCTCCTTACGTGGCGAGCGGCGGGGACGACGGCACTGTGGCCCTGTGGAACCTGGTCACGCACGAGCCCGTGTGCGAGCCGCTGCGAGGGCACTCGGACGCCGTCGACGCCCTCGCGACATGGTCCGTCCACCGGGACGAAGGCACACCACGCCCCTACGTGGCGAGCGCCGGCCGGGACGGCACGATCCGGTTCTGGGACGCCTCCGCAACCCGGTGCGTGCTGCAACTGGCCACCGGCAGCCGCGTACGGACCCTGTCCGTCCAGGTCTCGGGCCGGGACCACCGGCAGATCGTCCTTGCCGTCGGGGGAGAAGCAGGGGTCGCCGTTCTCGCCCTGACGGTGAACGATCTGGAAGGACTGGCGGACGGCTGACGTGCGTGCGCCCCCTCAGGTCCTTTGTGCGCCCCTGATGGAATGCGCAAGATTGCTGCTGTCCGCTGCCTCAGTAGCAGAGAATGATCGTTCATGCCCTGTGCGTGCGGACGGCGGAGTGCTCCCGCGTCCCTGAGACCCCGCGCGGAGGCAGGCAGTGTGTGAGACCGGCGGGTGCGCACCCTTCCCAGCCCGTTGGAGTGAGGAGTGACGAATGAACGAGGGCACCGGCTTAGAGGCGTGTCTCATACCCGCCCCCGAGAACGGCGTCTGGCGTCTGGGAAAGGCCAAGGAGCCGCTCAAGTACAACAAGATCAGCTCTGAGGACGATCGGCGCTCCGGCGGCAACAGGTGGAGCCTCGTCAGCTACGGCACCCTCTACTGCGCCTCCGAACTGGACGGTTGCTTCGCCGAAGCTCTCGCGCCGTTCCGTGTGGAGCCCGGACTGCGCGCGATCATCGGGGACGACTGGCAGCAGCCGTACTACATGACACCCGGCAACCTGCCCCAGGACTGGCGCACCCGCCACACTCTGGTGCGGCTCCAGCCTGCCAAGGAGGCCCGGTTCCTGGATGTCGATGACGAGCACAACCTCCGCATGTTGTCACTGGAACTCAAGCAGCAGCTGGCGGAACTGGGTGTCGACGGTCTGACCGCCGAGCACATCCAGGGGCCGAACCGCAGAGTGACGCGACAGATCGCCGCCTGGGCGATAGCTCAACGGACAGCGGAGCAGGGCCGGCTCATCCACGGCATCGCCTACCGCTCCCGTTTCGGGATGCGTCAGTGCTGGGCCATCTTCAGCGACGTCGATCTGGAAGAGGTCGAGTCCCAACCCATCTGGCCCGAAACGGACGGTCTGCGCAGCGTCGCCGAGGAGTACGGCCTGACCATCCGGTGACGCTGCCAAGCGACCCGTACTCCCCGGCCACCAGGAAACCTCCGTCAAAACCGTGGCCCGAACGGGCGAACCGTGTGCGGTCTGCGCGTGGTCTCAGGCCGCCGACGAGAGGAGAGAACCGCACGTCAGGTTCTGTTCACGCCGAGGGTCGGCTGCCGTGACGAGTCGTCAGCACAATGAACACGGCGCAAAAATGGTGGAGTTAGGGGGGGATAATGGGTAGCCTTCACTCATCGACTACTGAGGAGGACCAATGAGGACACCCATGAGCTGCTTACCATCGGGGGCCGACAGCCTCACGATCGCGTTGCTCTCACTGTGCGGAGCGCCACCCCTGACAAGCTCGTCGCCCGGCCGGTCCCCCGACACGTTGGCGCACAGTCTGTCGCCTGGCAGTAAGCCCTGCACCGGATCTTTGCTCAAGACCGGCACGCAGCCATGCTGACCAGTGGCGCCCAGCGCCTCCAGGATCCGTAGAGGTCACGCTTCCCCCGGATCCCCCTCTCAGAAGCGTCACATCATTTTCTGCGGCAGTGGGCCCACGCCTTGTTCTGGATCAGGCGTGCAAGCGGGCGAACCACCCGCGGTCAAACGCCTGCACCCGCTGTCTGACACGCGACCAGTGCTTCCAAGAGCTCGGCGCGCAGTCAGGACACGAGGGAGACACAGCCATGCCTACCGTCAACAACCCTGCACCCGCGAAGAGTGCGGCCAGCGCCGAACGGGCCCATGCAGCCACCGTGCGCATGTCCATCGCCGATATCGCGCGCTTCCTGCAGGACAACCTCGGCCAGCGCCTCACGGCGCGGATCACCAACATCAGCGATCCGCGGCAGGTCGGCAAGTGGGCATCGGGCGAGACGAAGCCCCGTCAGGACGCCGAGGACCGGCTGCGTGCGGCCCTTCAGGTGTTCCAGCTCATTCAGGATGCCGAAAGCCTTTACACCGCCCGCGCCTGGCTGATCGGAATGAATCCTCAGCTGGAGGACGAAGCCCCACTCGTGGTGATCGCGGACGGTCGCTACCGCGATGTCATGGTGGCAGCGCGCGCCTACGTCGACGGTGGCTGAAGGCTGCGGCCATATCCGTACGGTGCGCAGAAGCGCCGCCCCGCCGTACCGGCCGCGGGACGGCGCTTCCCGGCGCAGCTGACCGAAGCTGCGGACGCTGACCGCAGCTGCGGACACTGCCTCGCCGGCCCCGTCGGCAAGATCGCCCCGACAGGCGCTACCCGTCCTCGCGCTCCTTCTCCGCCATCCGGATCACGCACACCGCCACCGCGATCAGCAGCGCCGCGTCGGCGTCCTCCCGTACGACGTCCACGCCATAGGTGTCCCGCAGCGTCAGCCACCTGCGCGAGATGTGCGCCAGGAGTTCGCCCTCGTACTCGACGACGAACTCCCGGTCGAGGATCCGCCCACTGACGTCCAGCTCCGTGCCCTCGGCGAGCATCACCCGGTAGTGGTTGCGCAGCAGCGACAGCCGCTTCCTGCGGACCGTGGCGAGCTCCGCCCCGTCCCGCTCGATCGTCATCGCGCCGCGCAGGCCGAGCAGCTTCTGGCGCAGCGTGATCAGCACGTTCCCGTTTCGATCCTTGAGCTCCAGGGTGTCCCGCAGCCGCAGCGCCTTGCCGTCCACGAGGAACGCGTGCCGGCCGTGCTCGTCGTCGATCCAGTAGTCGTCGCCGATGGCGAAGATCTTGTCCCGCACCACATACTTCATGGCGCAATGAGTACCCCGCATGCGCCGTTGGACGGGGGTACGGCTCCACGTGCACGCGTTCGGGCCCCGGAGCCGATCGGCAACGGCGGCCGGCTGAGCACAGCTGACCGGCATCCGGCACACCGGGCGGACCGGACACAACGGGTCGTCGTGGCGGGGTGTCAGTCGCCGACCTGGTGTTCCACGCGGTGGCGGATGTACTCGTCCGGATGGGACCGGGCTGTCGCAACCGCCGCGTCCACCAGGCCGTGCAGCTCCGGCGGGTAGGCCGACTTCCGGAGCGGCAGTCCCGGGAGGGTGCAGCGCCGGACGTCCAGGTGCTCGTTGCTCACGAATTCGCGCAGCGCGGCCTCGTTCCACTCGGCCACCACGGCCGAGCCGTCATCGGGCTCCGGCCGGCCGACGGCGTCGGGGTTCTCCGCCCGTACGAGGGGCATCCGCGGGGGCAGGGCCGACGTACCAGGCCCGCGCGGCGCCCGCGCGCTCAAGGTCCGTGCCCGCTGGCCTTGCCGTACGCGTGTGATCGGGCGTTCATACCCGGATGGCAAGCTTGAAGCATGAACGATGCCTCCCCGGCGCCCACCCCCGCGTCCGCGCCCCGCCGTGCCCGTGTCCGTGCCCCCGAGCTGAACGGCAGAGGGGGGTGGATCAACACCGGCGGCAAGGATCTGAAGCTCGCCGACTTCCGAGGCCGCGTATTGATCTTGGATTTCTGGACATTCTGCTGCATCAACTGCCTCCATGTCCTCGACGAGCTCCGCGAGCTCGAGGAGAAGCACCGCGACACCGTCGTGATCGTCGGGGTGCACTCGCCGAAGTTCGTCCACGAGGCCGAGCACCAGGCCGTCGTCGACGCCGTCGAGCGGTACCAGGTCCATCACCCCGTCCTCGACGACCCCGAGCTCGCCACCTGGAAGCAGTACGCCGTGCGGGCCTGGCCCACGCTCGTCGTCATCGATCCCGAGGGGTACATCGTCGCCCAGCACGCGGGCGAGGGGCATGCGCATGCCATCGAAAGGCTCGTCGAGGAACTGGAGGCCGAGCACGCGGCCAAGGGGACGCTGCGGCGCGGGGACGGGCCCTATGTCGCGCCCGAGCCCGTGGCCACCGATCTGCGTTTCCCCGGCAAGGCGCTGCTGCTGCCCTCGGGCAACTTCCTTGTGTCGGACTCGACCCGGCATCAGCTCGTGGAGCTGGAGCCGGACGGCGAGAGTGTCGTGCGGCGCATCGGGGACGGCGAGTTCAACGAGCCGCAGGGGCTCACGCTGCTTCCCGACGGCCGCGTCGCCGTCGCGGACACCGTGAACCACGCCATCCGCGCGTACGACCCTGCCTCCGGCGCGATCGAGCTGCTCGCCGGCACCGGGAAGCAGTGGATGCAGGGGTCGCCCACGTCGGGGCCCGCGCGCGAGGTGTCCTTGTCCTCGCCGTGGGACGTGGCGTGGTGGGACGGCAGGCTGTGGATCGCGATGGCCGGGGTGCACCAGCTGTGGACGTACGACCCCGAGGCGGGCACCGTGCAGGTCGCGGCGGGCACGACCAACGAGGGCCTGGTCGACGGGCCGGTGGCGGAGGCGTGGTTCGCGCAGCCGTCCGGTCTCGCCGCCGCCGGGGACCGGCTGTGGATCGCCGACTCGGAGACGTCCGCGGTCCGTTTCGTCGACCGGGACCTCCAGGTGCACACGGCGGTCGGCACCGGCCTGTTCGACTTCGGGCACCGCGACGGGGAGGCCGGCCAGGCGCTGCTCCAGCACCCGCTCGGAGTCACCGCGCTGCCCGACGGCTCGGTGGCGATCAGTGACACGTACAACCATGCGCTGCGCCGCTTTGATCCGGCGACGAAGGAGGTCACGACGCTGGCCACCGATCTGCGCGAGCCGAGCGGGGCGGTGCTCGTCGGGGACGACATCGTGGTCGTGGAGTCGGCCCGGCACCGGCTGACGCGGCTGCGGCTGCCGGAGGAGGCCGTACGGGTGGAGGCGGTCGCGCACCGCACGCAGCGCGCGGCCACCGAGGTGGCGCCGGGGGCATTCCGGCTGGACGTGGTCTTCCAGGCGCCGTCCGGGCAGAAGCTGGACACGCGGTACGGGCCCTCGACCCGGCTGCTGGTCTCCTCCACGCCGGAAGAGCTGCTGCTCTCGGGCGGGGGCGCGGGGACGGATCTGACCCGGGAGCTGGAGATGAACCCGGAGATCACCGAGGGCGTGCTGCATGTCTCCGCGATGGCGGCGTCCTGCGACGACGACACCGCTGGGGGCACCTCCGAGGCCGGAGGCTCTGGGGGAGACTACCCGGCCTGCCATGTCCATCAGCAGGACTGGGGTGTTCCGGTCCGGGTGACCGAGGGCGGCGCGTCCCGGCTGCCGCTCGTTCTCGCGGGCCTGGACCAGCAGTAGCGGAGGGGAGAAGCGGGGGCCCGCCGGGGGTGGGCCCGTCCGTGCTGCGGCTCAGCCCTCCAGGAATGCCGCCAGCGCGTTCGCCAGCAGGTAGGGGTCGTCGGCGCCGCACAGCTCGCGTGCGCTGTGCATCGACAGGATGGCGATGCCGATGTCCACGGTCGTGATGCCGTGCCGGGCCGCGGTGATGGGGCCGATCGTGGTGCCGCAGGGCATCGCGTTGTTCGACACGAACGTCTGCCACGGTACGCCGGCCTTCTCGCAGGCCGCGGCGAACACGGCCCGGCCGCTGCCGTCGGTGGCGTAGCGCTGGTTGACGTTGACCTTGAGGATGGGGCCGCCGTTGGTGCGGGGGTGGTGCGTGGGGTCGTGGCGTTCGGCGTAGTTGGGGTGCACGGCGTGGCCGGTGTCGGAGGACAGGCAGATCGTCCCGGCGAGGGCGCGGGCCCGGTCCTCCAAGGTGCCGCCGCGCGAGAACACCGAGCGCTCCAGCACCGAGCCGAGCAGCGGGCCCTCGGCGCCGGTGTCGGACTGTGAGCCGTTCTCCTCGTGGTCGAAGGCGGCGAGGACGGGGATGCACGGCAGATCGCCGGCCGCGGAGACCGCGCTGAGGGCGGCCGTGCCGGCGTGCACGGAGACGAGGTTGTCCAGGCGGGGGCCGGCCAGGAGCTCGCGGTCGCGGCCGAGGTAGGCGGGCGGTTCGACGGCGTGGACCATCAGGTCCCAGCCGGTGATCTCGCCCTCGCCGACGCCGGCTTCCTGCTCCAGGAAGCGGATCAGGTCGCCTTCCTCGACGTCGCCGAGGCCCCAGACGGGCTGCATGTGGCGCTGGCGGTCCAGCTTGAGGCCGTCGGTGTTGACGGAGCGGTCGAGGTGGACGGCGAGCTGGGGAACGCGGAGCAGCGGTCGGTCGATGTTGACGAGCCGGTGGGACCCTCTCCCGGAGCCTCCGGCCTGGGAGGTGCCCTCGCGCAGGGTCAGTCGGCCGGCGAGGCCAAGGTCGCGGTCGAGCCAGGTGTTGAGGAGCGTTCCGCCGTAGATCTCGACGGCGATCTGCCGCCATCCGTGGGAGCCGGTGTCCGGCAGGGGCTTGACACGCAGGTTGGGGGAGTCGGTGTGGGCGCCGACGATACGGAAGGGGGTGTGGGGGGAGGCGCCTTCCGGTACGTACCAGGCGATCAGCGCTCCGCCGCGCAGCACGTACCTGCCGCCGGTGGCGCCGTCCCAGGCATCGGTCTCCAGCAGTTGGCGGAAGCCTGCCTTCTCCAGCCGCTCGGCGGCCTCTGCCACCGCATGGTACGGCGAGGGCGCGGCCGTGAGGAAGGACATCAGATCGTCGGTGTGACCGCGGTCGAAGCGGGGGGATGGGCTGCTCATGGGTTCACCTTAACGAGGGGTGTATGTGCGCCGTTTGCCGATGAGCGGCTCCCCAGGTGGGCGGCGCGCCGGGCCCGCCGTGGCCGGTTGACGCGGCAGGGCCGCCGCCCGATGAAGCCGGGCGGCGGCCCTGTGCCGAAAGGCGAACCGAGCCTCAGGAAGAGGTCAGAACGCGGCCTCGTCCAGGTCCATCAGCGAGCCGTCGACGTTCTCGGCGAGCGTCCGCTCGACGGAGACGCCCGGCAGGACGTTGGCGGCGAAGAACCTCGCGGCCGCGATCTTGCCCTGGTAGAACGGCACGTCCTTGGCGGACGCGGTCTGGAGCTTCTCCGCGGCCACGGCGGCGCCGCGCAGCAGAAGGTAGGCGACGACGACGTCGCCGGAGACCATCAGCAGGCGGGTGGTGTTGAGGCCGACCTTGTAGATGTTCTTGACGTCCTCGCCGGTGGCGATCAGGTCGTTCGTCATGGCGCCGACGATCGCCTCCAGGTCGACGGCCGCCTTGGCGAGCGCGTCGCGGGCCGGGGCGAGCTCGTCGCCGCCGGTGCCGACGGCGAGGAACTTCTTGATCTCCTCGGACAGGGTGTTCAGCGCCTGGCCCTGGTCGCGGACGATCTTCCGGAAGAAGTAGTCCTGGCCCTGGATCGCCGTGGTGCCCTCGTAGAGGGTGTCGATCTTGGCGTCGCGGATGTACTGCTCGACCGGGTACTCCTGCAGGTAGCCGGAGCCGCCGAAGGTCTGCAGGGACTGGGCCAGCTGCTCGTAGGACCTCTCGGAGCCGTAGCCCTTGACGATGGGCAGCAGCAGGTCGTTGAGGGCGACGAGAGCCTTGGCGTCCTCGCCGGCGGCCTCCTTGACGGCGATCTCGTCCTGGATGGAGGCGGTGTAGAGCACCAGGGCGCGCATGCCTTCGGCGTACGCCTTCTGCGTCATCAGGGAGCGGCGCACGTCGGGGTGGTGCGTGATGGTGACCTTGGGCGCGGTCTTGTCCGCGAAGTTCTTCAGGTCGGGGCCCTGGACCCGCTCCTTGGCGTACTCCAGAGCGTTCAGGTAGCCGGTGGAGAGCGTGGCGATGGCCTTCGTGCCGACCATCATCCGGGCGAACTCGATGATCATGAACATCTGGCGGATGCCGTCGTGCTTGTCGCCGATCAGCCAGCCCTTGGCGGGGTGCTGGTCGCCGAAGGTCATCTCGCAGGTGTTGGAAGCCTTGAGGCCCATCTTGTGCTCGACGTTCGTCGCGTACACGCCGTTGCGCTCGCCCAGCTCGCCGGTCTCCCAGTCGAAGTGGTACTTCGGCACGAGGAAGAGGGAGAGGCCCTTGGTGCCCGGACCGGCACCCTCGGGGCGGGCCAGCACGTAGTGAAGGATGTTCTCCTCCATGTCGTGCTCACCGGAGGTGATGAAGCGCTTCACGCCCTCGATGTGCCAGGAGCCGTCCTCCTGCTGGATCGCCTTGGTGCGGCCGGCGCCGACGTCAGAGCCGGCGTCCGGCTCGGTGAGGACCATGGTGGAGCCCCAGCGCTTGTCGACCGCGATCTGGGCGACCTTCTTCTGCGCCTCATTGCCCTCCGTGAAGAGGATGCCGGCGAAGGCGGGGCCCGAGGAGTACATCCAGACGGCCGGGTTGGAGCCGAGCAGCAGCTCCGCGTAGGACCAGATCAGGGAGCGGGGCGAGGTGGTGCCCCCGATCTCCTCGGGCAGGCCCAGGCGCCAGTACTCCGAGTCCATGAAGGCCTCGTAGCTCTTCTTGAAGGAGGCCGGGACCGGGGCGGTGTTGGTGGCCGGGTCGAACACCGGCGGGTTGCGGTCGGCGTCCGCGAAGGACTCGGCCAGCTCGTTCTCCGCGAGGCGGGCGATCTCCTCGAGGATCGACTTGGCGGTGTCGACGTCCATCTCCGCGAACGGGCCGGTGCCGTACAGCTTGTCGCGCCCGAGGACCTCGAAGAGGTTGAACTCGATGTCGCGGAGATTCGACTTGTAGTGCCCCATGGCGACGGCTCCGTTAAATGATCGGAAGATGGACTTGTCGTCCACGTACCAGTAAGTAGCTTCGATGATGCTACCCGTCGGTAATAAGATGCAACCCCTCTCGGGGTACATGTGACTCGTTACTCTTGCGTGCATGTACGGCTACGACCAGACCCCGGGCGCACAGCAGCAGCAGTACGTGCCGCAGCAGCCCTCCTACGGAGAGCAGCCGCTGTACCCCGAGCCGTCGCCGCCGTCGCTGGCCGACGCGGTGCGGGCCTTCACGACGGGGTCGCTGTCGGCCGAGGACTTCCAGCAGGTCTTCGCGACGTCGAAGGTCTACTGCCCGCGCGGTGACAACCCCGGCTTCCTGGCGCTGCACAACACCCAGCAGCCGGTCATCCCCATGTTCACCTCCCTCAAGGAGCTGCGCCGGTACGCGGGCAAGGACTCCAAGTACTTCGTCATCACCGGTGCCGAGGTGATCGACCTCCTGCCGACGGGGTACGGCTTCGTGCTCGACATGGAGGGCGATCACCGGATGGTCTTCGACGCGAAGGCCGTGGAGCAGATGGTCGATTTCGCGATGCGTCGGATGTACGGGTAAGGGCCGGCGGGCAGGCTGGTGAATCCGGGACGCCCGGGAGGAATTCCTCCCGGGCGTTCGTCGTTCCCGATGGCAGGAAGTTCAGAATTCAACTAAGCTCGTCGCGCAAGGAGGTCCCGCCATGCCCGCAGTGACTGTCGAGAACCCGCTCACCCTGCCGCGCGTCGCCGCGCCGGCCGATGCCGTCCCGCGGCCCGTGCTCACCGTGATCACCGCGCCCAGCGGCTTCGAAGGGGAGGGCTTTCCGGTGCGGCGCGCCTTCGCCGGCATCAACTACCGCCACCTCGACCCGTTCATCATGATGGACCAGATGGGCGAGGTCGACTACGCGCCCGGAGAGCCGAAGGGCACCCCCTGGCACCCCCACCGCGGCTTCGAGACCGTCACGTACCTGATCGACGGGACCTTCGTCCACCAGGACAGCAACGGCGGCGGCGGCACCATCCAGAACGGCGACACCCAGTGGATGACCGCCGGTTCCGGCCTGCTGCACATCGAGGCGCCGCCCGAGCAGCTCGTCATGTCCGGCGGGCTGTTCCACGGGCTCCAGCTGTGGGTGAACCTGCCCGCGAAGGACAAGATGATGAACCCCCGCTACCAGGACATCCGCGGCGGGCACGTCCGGCTGCTGACCTCGGCCGACGGCGGTGCGCTGCTGCGGGTCATCGCCGGTGAGCTGGACGGCCACGAGGGACCCGGCATCACCCACACCCCGATCACGATGATCCACGCGACGCTGCGCCCGGGCGCGCAGGTCCGGCTGCCGTGGCGCGAGGACTTCAACGGCCTGGCCTACGTGCTGGCCGGGCGCGGCGCGGTCGGCGAGGAGCGGCGGCCGGTCCACATGGGCCAGACCGCGGTGTTCGGCGCCGGCGGTGCGCTCACCGTGTGGGCCGACGACACCCAGAACGGCTCGCACACCGGGGACCTGGAGATCGTGCTGCTGGGCGGCGCGCCGATCCGTGAACCCATGGCGCACTACGGGCCGTTCGTGATGAATACGCGCGAGGAGCTCCTGCAGGCCTTCGAGGACTTCCAGAAGGGCCGGCTCGGCACCGTCCCCGCCGTCCACGGCATGCAGGAGTCCGGGCCGACCGTCGCCTGACGGACCCGCCGCCAGGGGGCTGACGCAGCGTCACCCCCCTGGCCCGTCCCGGCAGGACGCCGCACCGGGGCCGTGATCGGCTGGGTGGCGTGCAGCCCCCTCATGTCCGGCCCGTCCTCCCCGACGCCGTGCGCCGACTCGCGGCCTGGTGCGTGGTCGTGCTGCTGCTGACCGGGGTCGGCGCGGTGGCGCTCTGGCTGATCGTCACGCTCAAGACCGCCGTCACGCCGGTCCTGCTGGCGCTGCTGGGCACCGCACTGCTCGGCCCGCTGTACCGGCGGCTCCTGCGCATGAAGGTGCAGCGCTCGCTCGCCGCGGGGCTGACCTGCGCCGCCGTGCTCGCGGTCGTCGGCGGTGCGGTCTACATCGTGGTCAACGCGCTGCTGGAGACCGGTGACCAGATCGTCGCCTCGCTCCGGCGGGCCGCCCAGGACCTCGCGGACCACTTCGGCGCGGCGGGCACCTCCCTCGACGACCTGGCGAGCAACGCCAGGGAACTGCTGGGCAAATTCGGCGCGACCGCCGCGTCCGGCGTGATCTCCGGACTGAGCGTGGTCGGCGAGATGATCGCCGTCGCCGTGCTGGCGCTGCTCCTGGTCTTCTTCTTCCTGCGCGACTCCGATCGCGCCGTGCTGACCCTGCGCTCTCTCGTGCCCCGTTCCACCGGCGACACCGTGGAGGCGATGGCCCGCCGCGCCTTCGAGGCCGTCGAGGGCTTCATGCGCGGGACCACCTTCATCGCGCTGATCGACGCCCTGTGCATCACCGTCGGACTGCTCGTCCTGCGCGTCCCCGGCGCGGTCGGCCTGGGCGCGCTCGTCTTCGTCGGCGCGTACATCCCGTACCTGGGTGCCTTCATCTCCGGCGCGGTCGCCGTCCTGGTCGCCCTCGCCGACCGCGGATTCGTGATCGCGCTCTGGGCGCTGGGCGTCGTGCTCGCCGTGCAGGTGCTCGAAGGCCATGTGCTCCAGCCGCTGATCCAGAGCCGTACGGTCCAGATGCATCCGGCCGTGGTGATGCTGGCGATCACGGCGGGGGCCGGTCTCGCGGGCATCCTCGGGATGCTGCTCGCCGTGCCCGTCACCGCCGCCGTGTTCGGGGTGATCGGTGAGCTGCGGTCCCGTTACGCCGCGGGCAGCGCCGGGGCCGGTCCGCCGTCGGGTCCACCGTCCGGTTCCGCGCCCGCCGGCTCGTAGAGCTCGAACCAGATCGACTTGCCCTCGCCCCTCGGATCCACGCCCCAGGCGTCCGCCAGCACCTCCATCAGCACCAGGCCGCGCCCCGACGACGCCATCTCGCCCGGCCGGCGCTTGTGCGGCAGCTCGTCGCTCGGGTCGGTGACCTCCACGCGCAGCCTGCGGCTCTTGTCCCCGTGCGCGATCTCGGCGGCCAGCAGGGCGTTGCCGTCGGTGTGGACGAGCACATTGGTGACCATCTCGGAGACCATCAGCACCGCGGAGTCGACCTGCTCCTCGTCCGACCAGTCGTGCAGCAGCTCCCGCAGATGCTGCCTGGCCGCCGCGATCCGCTCCGGCTCCGCCTGGGCGACGCTCATCGCGGTGCGCCGGGTGGGCCGCCGGGCGGGCGTGCCCTCACGGGTGAGCAGCAGGACCGCGATGTCGTCCTCGCGCCGGTCGGCGAGCGGGCCGGTCGTGTAGTGCGAGGTGGGTCCGTGGACCGCCTGGACGAGGGTGTCCGCCAGGTCCTCCAGAGGGCGGCCCGCGTTCTTCTCGAGAACGCCCCGCAGCCGCGCCCAGCCGGTGTCCAGATCGTGCCCGCCGATCTCCAGGAGCCCGTCCGTGCAGATCATCAGTGTCTCGCCGGCCTCCAGCACGAACCGGGTCGTCGGATAGTCCGAGTCCGGGTCGACACCGAGCGGGAGTCCGCCCTCGGTGGCCCGCAACAGCACGGTGCCGTCGGCGGTGACCACCACGGGATCGGGGTGGCCCGCGCGGGCGATCTCCACCAGGCCGGTGGCCGGCTCGACCTCCAGGTACAGGCAGGTGGCGAACCGGGGGCCCGAGTGGTCGCCGTTGTCGTGGGCGTCGGTGACGCCGTGCAGGAAGCGGGAGGCGCGGGAGAGCACCGCGTCCGGCCGGTGGCCCTCGCAGGCGTACGCGCGCAGGGCGATCCGCAGCTGGCCCATCAGCCCGGCGGCGCGTACGTCGTGCCCCTGGACGTCGCCGATCACCAGCGCCACGCGTCCGGACGGCAGCGGGATCATGTCGTACCAGTCGCCGCCGACCTGGAGCCCGCCGCCGGTGGGCACGTATCGGGCGGCCACGGTCATGCCGGGGATGTCCGGGCCCAGCGTCGGCATCATCGAGCGCTGGAGGCCCAGCGAGAGCTCCCGCTCGGACTCGGCGACGCCCGCGCGGGCCAGCGCCTGGGCGAGCATGCGGGCCACCGTGGTCAGCACCGAGCGCTCGTCGGGCGTGAAGGCGACCGGATGCCGGAAGGCGGCCATCCAGGCACCGATGGTGCGCCCGGCCACGATCAGCGGCAGGAAGGCCCAGGACCGGCGGCCGAAGCGCTGGGCGAGCGGCCAGGTGACGGGAAAGCGGCGGCGGTAGTCGTCGGGCGTGGGCAGATAGATCGCACGCCCGGTACGGACGACCTCGGAGGCCGGGTAGTCGGTGTCCAGCGGCAGGTGCGTGAAGGGCTCGTCGTCGCCCGCGCTGTGCCCGTGGTGGCCGATGATGGTCAGCCGGTCCCCGCCCACGCCGAAGACGGCGAGTCCGTCGGGCGAGAAGCCGGGCATGGACAGGGACGCGGCGACGCGCAGCACCTCGGCGGTCGACCGCGCCTCGGCCAGCGCGCGGCCCGCGTCCAGCAGGAACGCCTCGCGCGAACGCCGCCAGTCGCCGGTGATCGACGTCTGGGCCGCCGTCGCGCTCGGCTTCGGCTCGGCGACCTCCTGGATCGTGCCGATCAGCTGGTAGTGCTCCCCGACGAGGACGGGCTTGCTGCGGCTGCGGACGGTACGCACCACCCGGCCCGACCCGTCGACGATGCGCAGCCGCGCCTCGGCGAGAGTGTCCTCGGCGATCGCGAGGGCGACGATCCCGTTGACCTCGTTCCAGTCGACCGGGTGGAAGCGGGAGCGGACTGCGGACTCCGAGTGGTCCCCGGGCCCCGCGGGCAGCTCCATCAGCCGGGCGGCCTCCGCGTCGAGCGTGACCGTCCCGGACGCGTCGTCCCAGCGCCACATGCCGGTCGCGATGGCGGCCAGAACGTCCTCCGTACGCATGGGCTCACCCTATTCCGGCGCCGAGGATCACGATGCGCCGGAGGATGCGGGGCGCTTCGGCCGGAAGAGTGCCGGGGACCTTCGGCCAGGAGGGCCCCGGGTGCTTCGGACCGGCTGCCGGCGCGGCGGGACGGCCGATGCGACGCGCGGGCCGGCCGATGTGACGAGCCGGGCCCGGCCGATGTGACGGTGTCGTGTTTATGTCAATGAGCCGCGGGAGAGCCGGGCGGTAACCTTGCAAAGGTTGCCCACCTTCGAATCTCCAAGACTGGATGAACGACGATGCATCGGTACAGGTCCCACACCTGCGGCGAGCTCCGCGCCTCTGACGTCACAGCCGACGTCCGGCTGAGCGGCTGGCTGCACAACCGCCGAGACCTGGGCGGCATCCTCTTCATCGATCTGCGCGACCACTACGGCATCACGCAGCTCGTCGCCCGCCCGGGCACCGCCGCCTACGAGGCTCTGGACAAGGTGAACAAGGAGTCGGTCGTCCGCGTCGACGGCCGGGTCGTCTCCCGTGGCGCCGAGAACGTGAACCCCGAGCTGCCGACCGGTGAGATCGAGATCGAGGTGTCCGAGGTCGAGCTGCTTGGCGCCGCGCAGCAGCTGCCGTTCCAGATCAACACCGACGACGGTGTGGGCGAGGAGCGCCGCCTGGAGTACCGCTTCCTCGACCTGCGCCGCGAGCGCATGCACCGCAACATCATGCTGCGCACCGCCGTCATCTCCGCCATCCGGCACAAGATGACCGCGCTCGGCTTCAACGAGATGGCCACGCCGATCCTGACGGCCACCTCCCCCGAGGGTGCACGCGACTTCGTGGTGCCGTCCCGGCTGAACCCCGGCAAGTTCTACGCACTGCCGCAGGCGCCCCAGCAGTTCAAGCAGCTGTTCATGATCTCCGGCTTCGACCGGTACTTCCAGATCGCGCCCTGCTTCCGCGACGAGGACGCCCGCGCCGACCGTTCGCCGGGCGAGTTCTACCAGCTCGACGTCGAGATGAGCTTCGTCGAGCAGGAGGACGTCTTCCAGCCGATCGAGAAGCTGATGACCGAGCTCTTCGAGGAGTTCGGCGCGGGCCGCCACGTCACCTCGCCGTTCCCGCGCATCCCGTTCCGCGAGGCGATGCTGAAGTACGGCAACGACAAGCCGGACCTGCGCGCCCAGCTGGAGCTCGTCGACATCACCGACGTCTTCGAGGGCTCGGATTTCAAGGCGTTCGCCGGCAAGCACGTGCGTGCGCTGGCCGTGCCGGACGTCGCGTCGCAGAGCCGCAAGTTCTTCGACGGCCTGGGCGACTACGCGGTCGAGCAGGGTGCGAAGGGCCTGGCCTGGGTGCGGGTGGGCGAGGACGGCGGGCTCACCGGCCCGATCGCCAAGTTCCTCACCGAGGAGAACGTCAAGGTCCTCACCGAGCGCCTCGGCCTCGCCCCCGGCCACGCGGTCTTCTTCGGCGCGGGCGCGTTCGACGAGGTCTCCAAGATCATGGGCGCGGTCCGCGTCGAGGCCGCCAAGCGCGCCGGCCACTTCGAGGAGAACGTCTTCCGGTTCTGCTGGATCGTCGACTTCCCGATGTACGAGAAGGACGAGGAGACCGGAAAGATCGACTTCTCGCACAACCCCTTCTCGATGCCGCAGGGTGGCCTGGAGGCTCTTGAGACCCAGGACCCGCTGGACATCCTGGGCTGGCAGTACGACATCGTCTGCAACGGTGTCGAGCTGTCCTCCGGCGCGATCCGGAACCATGAGCCCGAGATCATGTTCAAGGCGTTCGAGATCGCGGGGTACTCCCGGGAGACCGTCGAGCGTGAGTTCGCGGGCATGCTGCGCGCCTTCCAGTACGGCGCCCCGCCGCACGGCGGCATCGCCCCGGGCGTGGACCGCATCGTCATGCTCCTCGCCGACGAGCCGAACATCCGGGAGACCATCGCGTTCCCGCTCAACGGCAACGCGCAGGACCTCATGATGGGCGCGCCCACCGAGCTGGAGGAGTCCCGCCTGCGCGAGCTGAACATCGCGCTGCGCAAGCCGGTCGCCAAGTCTGGCGAGTAGGCACCCACAGCATGTGGGGAGGGCCCCCGGACCCGGCCGGGGGCCGGTCCGGGGCCCGCCCCCATGCGCCCCGCGGCGCCGCCGCGCCGGGGCGCGGGCGCCGGTGCCGCGCGCCCGGCGG